>JBDTJA010000072.1:0-7178 GCA_039936075.1 Opitutaceae bacterium
ACGAGCTGCGCCCGGGTTTCGAAGCCAAGCTGCAGAAAGCCAAGTATGAGAAACTCTATATCCGCGTCTCGGCGTGGCGCTACCCGACCGCCGCGAAGGCCAAGGTCAGGCAACTGTGGAACACGACGATGGTCGTGGATGATCCGGATCACCGGGACTTGAACACCTTGGCCGCGAAAATGTTCGAGGCTGGCGCGCCTTTCTTCGACCATGAGGTCAAGGAAGAGGCCGACGTCTACAAGCCGCTCCCCAACGGCCACGTCAACCTCGGCACCCCCGAAGTCGTCAAGCCCACGCCGGCGAGGAAGTAGGTCGGAATCGTGGCGGCGACTTGCAGCCGCAGCATTCCGATTTATCCAGCACGCGTCGTCATTCGCAACCTGGCCCGGGTCAGCCGACCCAGGTTAAGTTAGCATGCGGACAACGTGGTGAGAACACAGAAAAGCGTCAGCGCGCACCTTCTCGCGTCGCGGACCAGATGTCCGGGAAAGGAACCAAGGAGGCCGAGGGCGCTGGTGCGACCAACAGGCTTCCAGATTTCGGAATCTGATCATTGGCCGCGACGCGGTGCCACGGCCACTCGATCCGCGGCTGACAGCCGCAACCGCAGACACGCCAGCTTGCCGGCGCTAAATTCTCATGGCAACGCGAGCAAGCTCGCCGCGTCCGAAGGGTTACCGGCGCACTCCGTCTAAGACAAACTCGAGATCGAGCGGCGCGAATCCGCGGCGGCCGCTGCGGGCCACGAGCGTCACGCCGCCGTTGGCGGGCAAGATGTCTTTCACGGCATCGAAGTCCTTCGGAATCGAGGCCAGCCCGAGGATGTGCGCGATGCGCAACGGTCGGTCGCGCCTCAGCTTCACAGCGGTTTGCGCGCCAGCCCGCGTGAGCAGGTTCGGCTTGGCGGACTCGGCCAAGCCGAGATGGAAATACGCGGTCACTTCCTCGACTCCAAGGACGTTGAGATGCCGGCCATTCCACGGCGAATAATGCCGGCCGCCGTTGGAAAACCACAGAACCGTCTCGCGGAGCACGCGGGGGTTCTTGAGCTGGAAAAACACGTAACGCTCGCTCGGGATCGCCACCGCGCTCCAGGCAAATGGCAAACGTACATCGCTGATGAGCTCTACGAGTTCCTCATAGCCACGCCGGGCGGGGAAGCGCGTCAGGTCCAGCGTACCACCCGCGGCTGCCGGCACACGTGCCAGCGAGGTGAACGGCGCGCCGAGTTTCAGGAGCGAATAGCCCTTCGCCTCCGGAGTCTCCCACGCGCCCGGCACCACGAAACCGCGTTGGCAATGGCTCGTCGAGATGCAGCCGACGCCAGGTTTATCCGGAAACAGAAGCATGGGGTGCGTGCCGATGGACATCGGCCCCGACATGCCCGAGAGGACATGCTCACAATAAATCGCGGTATGCCCATCGCGGAGAACCAACCGTTTGTCGATGTGCCCGCGACGGGTCGCTGTCTTCATCGAAGCGCGCAGCGTCACGGTGCCGTCGGCGCGATCCAGGGAGTCAAGTTTCCAGTCGAGATTCGCTGTCTCACCGTGGGGCGGATGACGTTCACTGCGGTAAGGCGTCGCATTGCCTCCGAATGGGGCGCAGAAAAAGTCGCCGCGCACGATTTTCAACATGGTTGGCGTGTCCTTCGGCAGCGATTCGTTCGCCCACGGCGGAATCGAGAACGGCTGCACGAAACGCTGGCCCAGTTTGAATGTTACCGGCGCGAGATGGCCGCCGGTCTGTGTGAGGAAAGCCGACACGCTCTTGCTCGCAAAGCTCCACCCAGTCTGGCCGCAGGATTTTTTCAGGGAAGTTTTCATTGAGTAGCGTTAGCCATCAGATTGTTATACTGAACGAAGTGATGGCTAGGGGAGCAGCTCTGATTTTGCACCTATTCAGATCCCCCGGAAGCGCGCGGCAGCGTTTCACTAAATTCTTCTGCGTTCAGCATGACAGAAACAACCCGGCCTGTCGTGAGGATTCGCCCGACCCTATGCCTTGGCGCCACTAAATGGGAGGAATAACGGGGGCGGCGCGAAAATCGCCGGGATCGCAGAGCTGGCAGTCCTTGGTGCCGGCGCGGATGTCGTCCATGCCGAGTTTTTGGCGGATCGCGATCAGCTCTTTCATTTTGCCGGTTCCGAACGAATGCAGGCCACCGCCCAACTGCGACGCGATCCACACGGTCCGGCAGTAGGAATCGATGTTCTCCATCTTCCACTCGGCGTCTTCCACGTCGCTACCCCAGGTAATCACGCCGTGATTTGCCATCAGCACGACTTGGTGATCGACGCCGACTACGCCGACCGTGTTGCCGTTCTCGATAGTGCCGGGCGTCTGGTATTCGGCGAAGCCGACTTTGCCCAAAAACACCTCCGCCTCCGGGATCAGACAGGGCGGAGGGATCACATTCGCCACGGCGAACGCCGTCGCATGCACGGGATGCGCGTGCACGCAGGCGCGGGCTTTCGGCTGGCGTTTCATGATGCCGAGATGCGTCAACGCTTCGCTGGTGCGCTTTTTTTCGCCTGCGACCTGACGGCCATCGAAGTCGATGAGGCACATGTCGCAGGGCTTCATGAAACCCTTCGAGATCAACGTCGGCGTGCAGAGCACGACATTCGCCGCCACGCGCACGGTGATATTGCCACCGTTGCCGTCGACGTAGTCCTTTTCCCACAAGCGCCGGCCGATATCGCACATCTTGACCTTGATCGCCTCGACACCGGGCGAATGGAAAAATTTTTCGACCGCCGCGGGATTTTCCACGTCAACCACCGCGCTGCAGTCGCAGGCGTGCGGGACGAGGGGTTTGACCGGGACGCGCGGGGCGGACCCGACTGGACGTCGCCGAGTGCGCATGAGGTCGCGGGCGGAGGGCGTGAGAATCGCGTCGGGCGGCAGCGTCTCCAGGCTTTCGCCAGAGCGGAGCAGGCGTTCGATATCGGCAGCAGTGATGACCGGGCGCATAAAAAAATTACTTGGGCGGTTGATGAAAGATTTCGTCGGCAATGGCCGCGTTGAACGCGTCCACCGGCGTGGCCTCGGCAAAGGGCTTGGCGGCTTCGGATCCCTCAGTGAATCCAATCAGTGATCCCAGCGCGGCTCCAAGATTGTCGTAGACCACCAGCGCCGATCCGGCCCGCTGCCTCACGGGCCCGCCCGCCAAAGGCTCGGCGGCGGCGGGCACCCACGGTTGCACGAGCAGGAATCGGCCGCCGCGATAGGACGGGTCCTGCTGGCTGAGGGTGACTCTGCCGATGACGTGACCGAGGCGCATGTTAGGGGGAGGCGTCGTCGAGGATCGCGATGATGGTGTTGCGCAGCGGCGAGTGCTCATCGCCGACCTGCTTGCGCGCGGCCGCGCCGTCCGTTGAGACGAGCACGCGCTGGTGCTGGCCGGCACCGTGGGCATCGATCGCGAGCACGGGCGAACCCGCGGCGACGCCGTGTTCGTCGAGCGGCTGGCAGATGACAGTGCGGCAACCCTTCAGGCTCGGGTGGCAGACCGTCGAGACCATCACTCCATCAATGCGGGCGAGTAGCATGGGTTACGTGAAGTGCGTGGTTCCTAACGCGCTTTCGGAAGTCTGATGGAGCACGCGAAGCGCGTTAGGGACCACGCTCTCCACTTTTGATGCATCAGACCGGGCGTTCATTTTTTGGACGGCTCGGGATAAATCGTCCGGTTCTGCACCTCCACGGTGTCCACGATACCGGTGACAACGGCGTCCACGGGTAGCGTGGACATGCCCGCCGCCTGCCGCGCGGAGCTTCCTTGGCAGAAGAGGACGGTCTCGCCGACGCCGGCGCCGAGCGAATCGACGGCGACGACGGTGGTGGGGCCGGGTCGAAACGAGGCCGGATGGGCGTCGTCGACCAGGAGCGGACGCAGCAGCAGGAGCTTCCGCCCCTGCATGCCTTCGTCCTTTTTGGTCGAGACGACGTTGCCGATGACGCGTGCGAGAAGCATGGCGGATTATTTGGACTTGCTGAGTTTCGGCAGGATCGACGCGACCTCATCGTGGGGGCGCGGAATCACCTGCACGCTGACGACCTCGCCAACGGCGCGGGCCGCCTGGGCGCCGGCGTCGGTCGCGGCCTTGACCGCGGCGACGTCACCCACCACGACGGCGGAGACGAGACCGTGGCCAACCTGTTTCATGGGACCGGCGAGCGTGACGTTGGCTGATTTCAGCATGGCGTCGGTGCCGGCGACGAGGGCTGCGAGGCCCCGGGTTTCGAGCAGACCAATGGCTTTCTGGGACATGGGATTGGAGAGTTTTAAGGTTTAAGTAATAAGTTTTAAGCGGAAAGAAATTGAGGTGCGGTCGGGTCGGAAGCGGGGAAGCGCTTACAGCTTAAACCTTACACCTTACGCCGCAGGCGCTCCGATCCACTTGCCGAGCTGGCCGAGTTCTTCGTGCGGGCGCGGAATGACCTGCACGCTGATGACCTCACCCACGCGGGCGGCGGCCTCGGCGCCGGCGTCGAGCGCGGCTTTCACGGCGGCGACGTCGCCGCGGAAAAACGCGGTTACGTACCCCGCGCCGATCGGCTCCCAGCCGGTCATGGTGACGCTGGCAGCCTTAAGGGCGGCGTCGATACCTTCGAGAAGGGGGCAAAGACCCTTCGTTTCAATCATGCCAAGTGCTTCGTGTGCCATGGGAATGGAGAGAGTGTTAGGTGTTAGGTAATGGTGATAGGTTTTGCGAGGCGGGCGGCTCAGAGGCCGACCTGCTTGAGCAGATCGGGGTGCGGCCGGGCGATGACGTGGGAGCAGACAAGCTCGCCCACGCGTTTGGCGGCGTCGGCACCGGCGTCGACCGCTGCTTTCACGCTCCCGACGTCACCTTTGACGACAACGGTGACAAAACCGCCGCCGATCTGGATCTGGCGGCTGAGGGTGACGTTGGCGGCTTTGACCATGGCGTCCGTGGCTTCAATGGAGCCGACGTAGCCGCGGGTTTCTACCATTCCGATGGATTCGTTCATGATGATGATGATGGGTTAGTTGATACTGGTTAAAATCAAAGGCGGGTAAGAATCTGGCCGACGCCTTCGCTGGGACGCGGGATGACGTGGGCGGAGATTAGCTTGCCGACGGACTCGGCCGCTGCCTTGCCAGCCGCGACGGCGGCGGTGACAGCGGCGACGTCGCCCTCAAAGATCACCGTGATGTAGCCACCACCGAGCTTTTCCTTGGCGATGACGCGGACCCCGGCAGCCTTGCACGCGGCGTCGGTCGCAGCAGTGACGGCGGTGAAGCCCTGGGTTTCGAGTAGGCCGAGCGCCTCGGGGGTCTTGGATTTTTCAGTCATGGTGGTTTTGGGAACTTTCGGAAAGAAGACGACGTCCTGATCGAGCAGCGGTTGAAATTCCCTGGGGCTCTCGATCACGCGCCACGCCTCGGCATCCGGCGCGTCGAGCGCCTTGGCGGTGAGCGCGACTTTCATCTCGCTCGTTATGGAACGCGCGGTTTCCACTGCAATCCGCACCGAGGCAGAATCGCCGGAGAGTTTGAGAAACAAGCCGTAATAGTCGTTCAGCTCCGCCTGCAGCACGCTCACGCTCGCCGCTTTTTCGATTTGATCGAGCACGACCAGTGCGGCGCCTAGCGAGTAAACCTCGAGGAGCGCGACGGCAGGGGGTTTGAGCGTGGCAGGCATGGGGCATGATCAAAGCTTCGCGATGGTCTGACGGATCACGTCGCGCAGCTGAATCGTTTCGGAAATCGTGTCGCTCTCGTTGCAATGCTCCCAGTCGATCCAGATGTACTCGACGCCGATCCAGCCCTTGTACCCCGCCTTCGCCATGGCGGTGACCATGCGCGGATAATCGATGGTGTTCTGCTTGAGATTGCACTGCAGCCGGCCGCGGCATGCGCCGCGCATGTGAAAGTGGCTCGCGTGGCGGATGAGCGGCTCGATGCTGCGGTCGGAAATGCCGGCGCGCGTGAAATGCGTGTAGTCGAGCGTCAGCGTCAGGCCGGGAACACGCCGCACGAGGTCGGCGGTTTCCTCGGGCGTCGTGACAATCGAACCGACGTGCGCCTCGGTGCCGAAGATCAAGCCGGCGGATTTACTCTGTGCCACCCGCCAGGCCAACTCGTCGGCGGAACGCGCAAGCGAGGCATCCCTACCCTCCTCGGCAAAGACCACTCCAGGCAGTGTCGTCACATGACGGCAGCCGGCCGCATCCGCGTAATCCAGCGTGCGCAGAAACCAATCGCGCGCTTTGCGGCGACGGCTGGCGTTGGGCTGGTTGATGGCGAACGGCGTGAAGTCCGGCATCATCTGCAGGAAAATGTCGGCGGCAACCAGGCCGCGGTCCGCGAGGGCGCGTTTCAGCTTTTTCGCGCTGGCGCGGGGATGCTTGAATTCCTTCGACGGCCAGAGATGCGAGCGCTGCTCGAACAGCCCGATGTCCACACCCGTGAAACCCAGGTGGGAGATGAGATCGAGCACATGCGGATGTTGCAGCAGCGGAAAGGTGAAATCTGCGCAGGCGAATTTGGCTTTCATGGAGTTGGAGACCGGGAAAGGTTTTGACCTGTGAGCGGAGCCGCGGTCGCGCGGGAAGAAGTTTGCCCGGCCTGGGCGGTCATTCCAAGCGCAGCGAAGGATCCCAAGGAACTCCGCGGCCGTTTTCGATGCTGTCCGATTGGATTCTTCACGTCGTTTAAAATGACAAAACGTTCAGACGTTTTCCTGGAAAAGGGTACGGCCGGAGGTCCACTCCGCGGCGGTGAGGTAGCCGCAGTCGATGGTCAGCGAGGTACCGGTGACGCCGGCGGAATCCTCGCAGCTAAAAAACAAAATGGATTTCGCCACGTCGAGCGGCGAAAGCGACACGCCCATCGGTACGCGCTGCAAGCGCTCGGCGAGCGCGGCCTTCGGGTCAGGGCGGACATTGAGGTGCTCCCAAAGCATCGGCGTCTCGGTGATGCCGGGACAAACGCAATTGCAACGGATGCCATGGGCCGCGTAGTCGAGGGCGATGGAGCGCGTGAGGCCGAGGATCGCGTGCTTCGACGTCGTATAAACCGGCGTGCGGGCCTGCCCGACAAAGCTGCTGATCGACCCGACGTTGACGACATAACCGCGCTTCGCCTTGCGCAAGTGCGGGAACGCATGCTTGAAGGCGAAGAACATCGATTTGACGTTCACGTT
>JBDTJA010000073.1:0-2940 GCA_039936075.1 Opitutaceae bacterium
TGCATGCGAGCGACCGCAGCCTGATCACGGGAACGCTGGAGGATCTGCGACGCGATGAGACGGGCGCGGAGGGTTACGCGAAGCGGCTGCGGCATGGCACGATTGGGCAGGGCCTCAACGACTACGATGCGATCTTTTCGACACTGCGCGGCGCCGGTTTTGACGGCTGGGTGAGCATCGAGGACGGCGTGGACGGGATGGATCAGTTGAAGGACAGCGTGCGATTCGTGCGGGCGAAGCTGAAGCAGCACTGGCCTATAATCTAAGAGTACCCGCGAACGACACGAATGGGCACGAGTTTGGAGGAAGACTCGTAAGACGGGACGGTTTGGGGTAATCGTAGATTGGATTCACGTTTCGAGTCTTGAATCCATCCGTGCAGATTCGTGTCATTCGCCGGAGCATGGCCCGGTGTATTTAGATTAAGCTCTGCTTTTGTCCCGGCGGCGCACACTGTCTGGCATGGAAAAGCGTCTCTTCACTGAACTGGGCCTCTCGGCCGATATTCTCAAAGCCGTCGACAAAATGGGCTTTGAGGAGGCCTCGCCCATCCAAACGGCGGTGATTCCCACCATCATGGAGGGCCGCGATGTCGTCGGCCAGTCCTCGACCGGCTCAGGCAAGACGGTGGCGTTCGCCATCCCGGCCATTGAGAAAACGGACCCGAAGATTCGTGCTGTTCAAGTGCTGATCCTGTGTCCGACACGCGAACTCGCGGTGCAAGTGGCGGAGGAGACCGGCAAGATCGCTTTCTTTAAGCGCGGCGTGATGGGGGTGCCGATTTACGGTGGCCAGAGTTACGAGCGGCAGTTTCGGGCGCTCGCCGCGGGCGCGCAGGTGGTCATCGGCACCCCGGGCCGCGTGATGGATCACATGGAGCGCGGCACGCTGAAACTGGACAAGCTGAAGCTCGTGATCCTCGACGAGACGGACCGGATGCTCGACATGGGTTTCCGTGACGACATCGAGCACATCCTTAAGGCGGTGCCCCCGACGCGGCAGCTGCTGTTTTTCTCGGCAACGATCCCGCGCGCCATCCAAGACCTGATCAGCCGCTATTCGAAGGACCCGGCCTGGATCAAGATCGACTCGGTGGCGCAGAACGCCCCTCAGGTGGAGCAGGTTTATTTCGAGGTCGACCGCCGCTCGAAGATCGAGGCGCTTACGCGGCTGATTGACGTGAATGATTTTCGCTACGGCATCATTTTCTGCAGCACGAAGATCATGGTCGACGACCTCGACGAGCATTTGCACTCGCGTGGTTACATGACGGACCGGCTGCACGGCGACATCACGCAGGCGCAGCGCGACCGCGTGATGGATAAGTTCCGCCGCCGCGGTTTCGAGTTCCTCGTCGCGACGGACGTCGCCGCGCGTGGTCTTGACGTGGATGACCTCGAGGTGGTGGTAAATTTCGACCTGCCGAATGACGCCGAGGATTACACGCATCGCATCGGCCGCACCGGCCGCGCGGGCCGAAAGGGCCAGGCGTTCACTTTCGTGTCGGGGCAGGAAATCTACAAACTGCAGAGCATGGTGCGCTGGGCGAAACTCAACATCCGCCGCGGCACCATCCCGTCGCTCGACGAGGTGGAGGAGGCGCGGTCCAATGTGTTTCTCGAGAAAATTCGGGCGACGCTCGATGCCAAGCAGTTCAAGCCCCACGACCGGATGATCGACAGCCTGCTTGACCAGGGCTACGCGAGCACGGACATCTGCTCGGTGCTGATCCATTTGCTGCAGGGCGCGAGTTCGCCTGCGGCCCCGACGAAAACCGCGGGGATCCAGGTTAAGCCCGGGTTTGGCAGCACAGTTGCTCCGACGACAGCGAAGCCCGCCAAGTCTGCACCCGCTTGGGCGAAGACGGCGGCCGCGCCGAAACCTGCTGCCACTGCACTGGCGCCGGCGGACGAGGGTCCGGACGATGATACGGGCCCGGTTGCCGCTGACGAAGGCGACGATGATGAAGGCAAACCGCGCAAATCGAAATACGAGCGTGCCCCGCGCACGGGCCGCGAGCCGGGCATGGCGACCATTTTCATCAATGTCGGGCGCAAGCAGTTGGTCACACCGGCGGACATCGTCGGCAAGATCGCGGGGGTCACGCGCCTGCCGGCGACCGTGGTTGGCGCGATTGATATCCATCAGCGTCACACCCTCGCGGATGTGGCCGAAGCCGAAGCGGACTTCATCGTGAAGAAACTGACGGGCATCAAACTCAAGGGCATTGCGATGGAGGCGTCGATTGCGGCGCCCGAAGCGAAGGAGTGACGGGCTGATACCACTTGCATGTCATCGCGAGCCCGCAAGGCGGGCGTGGCGATCCAGCTGGATTGCTTCGTCGTCCCGGCAGAGCGGGACTTCTCGCAATGACCATCAAGGGTCGGCCAGAGACCGGTCCGACCTGCGCCCGCTTGACAGTCTGGGGGCGGGATCGTTATGCCCTTGGCCCCGTATGGAGGCTGCGCTCGATCAACCGGTGCTGGTGCTAAACCGCCTGTGGCAGGCGGTGAATGTCATTGGCGCGCGCCGGGCTTTCGGGCTGCTGGCGCGGGGCCACGCGCATGTGGTCCACCAGCACGACGAGGATTTCCGGACGTTCACGATGCTGGACTGGATGGATTTCTCGAATCACAACCCGCCGATGGCGGAGCTGGAGACGGTCCGCACGCCGAGCAGGACGATTCGGCTGCCGCGCGTGATCCTACTCTCGTTTTTCGACAAGCTGCCCTGCAAGGAGCTGAAGTTGACGCGCAACAACGTCTTCGAGCGGGATAAGAACTCGTGCCAATACTGCGCGAAGGTATTACCGCGCGAGCAACTGAATCTCGACCATGTTATTCCGCGTGACCATGGCGGCAAGACGACGTGGGAGAACATCGTGTGCTCGTGCATCAAGTGCAATACGAGGAAGGCGAACCGCCTCCCTCACGAAGCCCA
>JBDTJA010000074.1:0-57476 GCA_039936075.1 Opitutaceae bacterium
CACGAAGGCGATTGTCCGGACCTTCGAGAAACACGACATCACTTCCATCCGCGTGATCGACACCGCGGTCGACGAGGGTGCCATCATCCGCGCGCTCAAGAAGGACCCGACCCGCAACGAGGAGGAAGCCCTCAAGGAGATCTACAAGCGGCTCCGTCCCGGCGAGCCGCCGACCACAGCGAATGCCAAGGCCTTGCTCAAGCGCCTGTTCTTCGACCCGAAGCGCTACGACCTCGGCCGCGTCGGCCGTTACAAGATCAACCAGAAGCTCGGCCTCAAGGCCGAGATCGAACAACGCGTGCTCGAGAGCGCCGACATCGTGGCCGCCACGAAATACCTCGTCCGCCTGAAGAAGGGTGAGGGCGTCGTGGACGACATCGATCATCTCGGTTCCCGCCGCGTCCGCACCGTCGGCGAGCTCCTCGCCAACCAGTGCCGCGTCGGCCTCAGCCGTACCGAGCGCCTCGTCCGTGAGCGCATGACGATGTATGACCAGAGCGTCGACTCGATCACGCCCCAGAAGCTCATCAATCCGAAGGCGCTGACGACCGTCATCCGCGATTTCTTCGCGCGCAGCCAGCTCTCGCAGTTCATGGACCAGATCAACCCGCTCGCCGAGGTCACGCACAAGCGCCGACTCTCTGCGCTCGGGCCGGGCGGTCTGAATCGCGAACGCGCCGGCTTCGAGGTCCGCGACGTCCATCCGTCGCACTACGGCCGCATCTGCCCGATCGAGACCCCCGAGGGTCCGAATATCGGCCTCATCAATTCCCTTTCCACTTATGCCCGCGTGAATGAGTTTGGCTTCATTGAGACGCCCTACCGCCTTGCGAAGGACGGCAAGGTCACCGACAAGATCGAGTATCTCACCGCCGACCAAGAGGAAGGCAAAGTCATCGCCCAGGCCAACGCCGAGATTGACGACAAGAACCACTTCGTCGGCAAAGTCACCGTTCGGCAGGACGGCAACTTCCTCGAGGTGCCCGCGGACGAAGTTCATCTGATGGACGTCTCGCCCAAGCAGGTCATCTCGATCGCCGCCGGCATGATTCCGTTTCTCGAGCACGACGATGCGAATCGCGCGCTTATGGGCGCCAACATGCAACGCCAAGGCGTGCCGCTGCTCCAAGCCGAGTCGCCATTCGTCGGCACCGGCATCGAGGAGCGCGTGGCGCGCGACTCGAAGATCGTCGTCGTCGCCGAGGACGCGGGCGTCGTCGCTTCGGTCGATGCCAAGCGCATCGTCATCACCAAGGACGGCGAACTGCCGCGCACGGTGAAGCATGATCCGAAGAATCACACCTACGTTTACGAGTTGCGCAAATTCATGCGCTCGAACGCGGGCACGTGCTTCAACCAGAAGCCGATCGTCAAGCAGGGCCAGAAGATCAAGGCGGGCCAGATCATCGCGGACGGTCCGTCGACCGACCAAGGCGAGATGGCCCTCGGTCGCAACGTCCTCGTGGCGTTCATGCCGTGGAATGGTTACAACTTCGAGGACGCCATCCTGATCTCCGAGAAGGTGCTCCGTGAGGACATCTTCACCTCGATCCACATCCAGGAATTCGAGGTCACCGCGCGCGACACCAAGCTCGGGCCGGAAGAAATCACGCGGGATATCCCGAACGTCGGCGAGGAAGCTCTCAAGAACCTCGACCACAACGGTGTCATCCGCATCGGTGCGGAGGTGAAGCCTGGCGACATTCTCGTCGGCAAAATCACCCCGAAGTCCGAGACCGAGCTCGCGCCCGAGGAAAAACTCCTCCGCGCCATCTTCGGTGAGAAGGCCGCGGATGTTAAGGACACTTCGCTCGTCGTTCCCTCGGGTGCTGCAGGCATCATCATGGACGTCAAGGTCTCCAGCCGCGTCGACTTCGAGAAAGAGCGCCTGTCGCCCTCCGATCGCCGCCGCCAGGCCAAGCAGATTCAGGAGGAGTACAAGACGCAGATGGACAAGCTCCGCGAGGGGCTGACCGAGGCGCTCTCGAACATCCTCCTCGGTGAGAAGATCCCGCTCGACGTCATCAACGGCGAGTCTGGCGAAATCATCATCCCGGCCAATCGCAAGATCACCAAGACGCTCCTGCGCAAACTCGCCGCCGTCTCCAAGCACGTCCAAATCGACCCGTCGCCGGTTCGCATCAAGATCATGGAGATCATCGGCTCGTACCAGACGAAGTTCGATGAGCTCGAGAGTGACCGCGAGCGCAAGATCTCCTCCATCGAAGCCGGCGAAGACAACGGCGACGGATCCATCAAGCAGGTCAAAGTTTACATCGCCACGAAGCAAAAGCTCGAGGTTGGTGACAAAATGGCCGGTCGTCACGGCAACAAGGGCGTGGTCGCGAAGATCGTACCCGAGGAAGACATGCCGTTCCTCCCGGACGGCACCCCGATCGAAATCTGCCTCAACCCGTTGGGCGTGCCTTCGCGCATGAACATCGGCCAGGTACTCGAGACCCATCTCGGCTGGGCCTGCAAGAAGCTCGGCATCAAGATTGCGACGCCCGTATTCGACGGCATTCCGGAAAAGAAAATCCGCGAATACCTCAAGGACGCGAAGCTCCCGCCTTTCGGCAAGAGCATGCTTCTCGATGGCCGCACCGGCGAGAAACTCGATCAGGAGGTGGTCGTTGGCTACATCTACATGATGAAGCTGAACCATCTTGTGTCGCACAAGATTCACGCACGCGCGGTCGGTCCGTACTCCCTCGTTACGCAGCAGCCGTTGGGCGGCAAAGCCCAATACGGCGGCCAGCGCTTCGGTGAAATGGAAGTGTGGGCGCTCGAGGCCTACGGCGCGGCCCACACGCTGCAGGAACTGCTCACCGTCAAGTCCGATGACGTGCAGGGCCGCACCAAGATCTACGAGTCACTCGTCAAGGGCGACAACACGCTGCAGGCCGGCACACCGGAATCCTTCAACGTCTTGATCAAGGAAATCCAATCCCTCGGCTTGGACATCAAGCTCAACAAACGCGATTCCCTCGGCTTCGGCACCTGAGCCGCCCGAGATTCGCTTTCGCCTTTCATCAACGATCACCTGGAAGAAAAAATTAAATGAGCATCCAACCTGCAGACACCGCCGCCTCTCCGACTCGCGATGAGGCTCGCTCCGTCCTCGGCCTCGAGGAAAGCGCGTTCGACTGCGTCTCCATCACCGTGTCGTCGCCCGAGACCATCCGCAAATGGTCGAAGGGTGAGGTCAAGAACCCGGAAACCATCAACTACCGTACCTTCAAGCCCGAGCCAGGTGGTCTTTTCTGCCAAAAGATCTTTGGGCCGGTCCGTGACTACGAGTGCGCCTGCGGAAAATACAAGCGCATCAAGTACAAGGACGTCGTCTGCGATCGTTGCGGCGTCGAGGTGACTATCGCCCGCGTCCGTCGCGAACGCATGGGCCACATCGAGCTGGCCGTGCCGGTTTCCCACATCTGGTTCCTCAAGAGCATGCCGAGCCGCCTCGGTCTCCTCCTCGACATGACCGCCCGTTCGCTCGAGCGCGTCATCTACTACGAGAACTTCATGGTCATCGATCCGGGCAAGACGCCACTCGAGCCGCACCAGCTCCTCACCGACACCGAGTATCGCCAGGCGATCGACGAGTACGGTGACGATTCCTTCGTCGCCAAAATGGGCGCCGAGGCCGTCCGCGATGCGCTCACGAAGACCGACATGGACGCCACCGTCGTCGAGCTCCAGGAGCAGATGCGCGCGACGAAATCGAAGCAGATCAAGAAGAAGCTCTCGAAGCGTTTGAAGGTTATTCAAGGCTTCATTCACTCGCGCTCGCGCCCCGAGTGGATGGTTCTGGAAGTCCTCCCCGTGATCCCGCCGGACCTGCGTCCCCTCGTACCGCTCGAGGGCGGCCGTTTCGCCACCTCCGATCTCAACGATCTCTATCGCCGCGTTATCAACCGCAATAACCGGTTGAAGAACCTGATGCAGCTCAAGACGCCCGACGTCATCATTCACAACGAAAAGCGCATGCTGCAGGAAGCCGTCGACGCGCTCTTCGACAATGGACGCCATGGCCGCCCGGTCACCGGCGCGGGTAACCGCCCGTTGAAGTCGCTCTCCGACATGCTCAAGGGCAAGCAGGGGCGTTTCCGCCAGAACTTGCTCGGCAAGCGCGTGGATTACTCCGGCCGCTCCGTCATCGTCATTGGACCCGAGCTCAAGCTCAACCAGTGCGGTCTGCCCAAGAAGATGGCGCTGGTCCTCTTCGAGCCGTTCATCATCCGCCGCCTCAAGGAACTCGGCTTCGTGCACACCGTCCGCGGTGCCCGCAAGATGATCGAGAAAAAGTCCCCTGAAGTCTGGGACATCCTCGAAGAGGTCACGAAGGGCCACCCGGTGCTGCTCAACCGCGCGCCGACGCTCCACCGTTTGTCGATCCAGGCATTCGAGCCTGTCCTTATCGAGGGCGAGGCCATTCGCGTCCACCCGCTCGTCTGCACCGCGTACAACGCGGACTTCGACGGTGACCAGATGGCCGTGCACGTGCCGCTCTCTCTCGAGGCGATCATGGAGTGCAAGCTCCTCATGATGGCGACGTCGAACATCTTCTCGCCTTCCTCGGGCAAGCCGATCCTCACGCCGTCGCAGGACATTGTCCTTGGCGCCTACTACCTCACCATCGAGCCGCGCAAGAAGCCCGCGAAGAACGAGCGCGTACCGGTGCTCAGCGGCCTCCAAGAAGTGCTCTTCGCCGTCGCCGATGGTGCGTTGAAGAAGCATGACTGGGTTGATGTCCCGAACCCCGACTTCGGTCGCGAGACCGTGTACGGCAAGAGCGACAAGAAAACCTTCCGTACCACCGTCGGCCGCGTGATCTTCAACCAGATCTGGCCGAAGGAGCTTGGTTTCGTGAATTTCCCCGTGCCGAAGGCCAAGCTTGGTGACCTGATCCTCAACACCTACAAGGTTTCGGGCCAAGTCATCACCGTTGAAACCCTCGACAAGCTGAAGGAGCTCGGTTTCCAGACCGCCATGCAGGCGGGTATCTCGATCGGCATCGATGACATGATCATCCCCGAGTCGAAGAAGGAAATCGTCGCCGATTCGCGCAAAAAGATCAACGAGGTCGAGGCCCAGTTTAACAAGGGCATCATCACCGACGGCGAGCGTTACAACAAGGTCGTCGACATCTGGACTGGTGCGACTGACAAGATCGCCAAGGAAGTTTTTGCCAAACTTGAGTACAACGAGGGCAAGAATGAAGTGAACCCGGTGTACATCATGATGGACTCCGGTGCCCGCGGTAACAAACAGCAGGTTCGCCAGCTGTGCGGCACCCGTGGCCTAATGGCCAAGCCCTCCGGTGAAATCATCGAGCGCCCGATCCTGTCCTCGTTCCGCGAGGGCCTCACCGTGCTTGAGTACTTCATCTCCACCCACGGCGCCCGCAAGGGCCTTGCCGACACCGCGCTCAAGACGGCTGATGCCGGCTATCTCACTCGCAAACTCTGCGACGTGGCGATGGACGTCATCATCGCCGAGGATGACTGCGGCGCGCGCGACGGCGTGTGGAAGAAAGCGATTTACGAAGGTGACGACGAAATCGTTGGCCTGAAGGAGCGCCTCATCGGCCGCTTCTCCAGTGACGATGTCGCTAACCCGATCAATCCCTCCGAAATCCTCGTCGGTTCCGGCGAGCTCATCACTGAGGAAATGGCCGCTAAGATCGACGAGATGGGCATCGAGCGCGTCAAGGTCATGTCGCCGCTCACCTCGACGAGCAAGAATGGTATCGACGGCAAGTCCTACGGAATCAATCCCGCGACCAACAAGGTAGCGAAGATCGGGGACTCCGTCGGCATCATTGCCGCGCAGTCCATCGGCGAACCTGGCACCCAACTCACCATGCGCACGTTCCACATCGGTGGCGTTGCGAGCGGCGGATTCAAGACGCCCGAAATCCGCGTCCGCGCGGCTGGGACCGTGAAATATCGCGGTCTCCGCCTCGTGGAAACGGCCGACGGCGCGAACATCGTGCTGAACAAGACCGGGACCATCCAGATCATCGACGCCGATGAGAAGGAACTCGAGACCTACAACATCGTGGTCGGCTCCTTCCTGCATGTCGGCGACGGCAGCAAGATCGAGAAGGGTGCCGTCCTCGCGCAATGGGATCCGTACAACATTCCCGTGCTCTCCGAAAAGGGCGGCACGCTCGTGTTCAAGGACATGATCCCCGGTGTCACGGTGAAGCGTGAACTCGACGAATCGTCGGGCCGCATCGCCACCGTCGTCATTGAGCACAAGGAGGATCTCAATCCGCAGGTCGAAATCCGTGATGCCAAGAACAAGCCGCTCGCGGCTTACTCAATCCCCGTGGGCGCGCAGATCGCGGTCAACGAGGGCGACACGATCGCGCCCGGTGCCTTGCTCGCGAAGACGCCGCGCCAGGCTTCCAAGACCAAAGACATCACCGGCGGTCTCCCGCGCGTGGCCGAGCTGTTCGAAGCTCGCCGCCCGAAGGAAGCCGCGGAAATGTCCCGTATTGACGGCATCGTCGGCTTCGAAGGCACCGTCCGCGGCAAGCGCAAGCTCGTCGTGAAGAACGAGGAGACTGCGCAGGAGGAAGAGCATCTGATCGCCACCGGTCGCCACATCATTGTGCAGCCCGGTGACGTTGTGCACAAAGGCCAGCATCTGACCGAAGGTGCCGCCGACCCGCACGAGATCCTCGAAATCCTCGGGCCGTCCGCGCTTTACGACTTCCTCATCTCGCAGGTGCAGGAGGTGTACCGTCTGCAAGGCGTGACGATCAACGACAAGCACATCGAGATCATCATCCGCCAAATGCTCCGCAAGGTCCGCATCACCGATCCAGGTGACACGGAAAACTTCTGGGGCGAGCAGGTGGATCGCTCGGCGTTCCTCCTCGAGAACAAGCGCATCGAGGAGGCCGGCGGCAAACCCGCCGAGGCCGAACCGATCCTGCTTGGGATCACGAAGGCTTCCCTCGAGACCGAGAGCTTCCTCGCGGCCGCCTCCTTCCAGGAGACGACCCGCGTCCTCACCGACGCTTCGACGCTCGGCAAGGTGGATATGCTCAAGGGCTTCAAGGAAAACGTCATCATGGGCCATATGATTCCGGCAGGCACGGGCATGCCGTACTACCAGCGGCTCAAGATCACGCTGCCGTTCGGTGCCGACCTCCCGGTTGAAGAACCGAAGACCGCTGAGGTCAGCTGAGCCCCCGCTCTCTGGTTTTAACAAAGCCGCGGACTGCAAAGTCCGCGGCTTCTTTTTTGCGGATAGGAGAGGGCGTTGGCGTCTATCTCGTGGGCTAGGCTCCACGCCCGCCATGAGCGTCTCGCATATCGGGCGTAAAGCCCCACCCAGTTAAAGCAGAGTTATTGGCAGGCCAACCGGTGGGGGCGCCTGAACACGACACAAAAAGCGGTTTGGGACTTGAGTTTCAGGGTTGGGCCGTGAGTTTCGCCGTCCCGTTTTGTCTTCAGTGCGTTCCCGGGTTCAGTGCTGAACGACGCTTTTCCTCTCGCCAGCCTGGGCTGAATCCCGGGTTTGGCGAAAACCTGCTGCTTTTTGCCAGAAAGTTCTTGCCGAGCTTTTGGGGCTTGGTAGCTTTTTCCTCTTTTCCCTAATTTCCACTCTACAAATCTCTCATGCCGACCATCAACCAACTCGTGCGTAAAGGCCGCCGCGCGGTGCGCACCAAGTCGAAGTCCCCGGCCTTGGACGGCAACCCGTTCCGCCGTGGCGTTTGCGTGCAGGTCATGACCCGCACCCCGAAGAAGCCCAATTCCGCCATTCGTAAGGTCGCGAAAGTCCGCCTCACAAACGGCAATGAAGTCATTTCGTACATCCCGGACGAGGGCCATAATCTTCAGGAGCACTCGATTGTGCTCGTGCGCGGCGGCCGCGTGAAGGATCTCCCCGGCGTGCGTTACCATATTGTTCGCGGGACGCTCGACGCCACCGGCGTTGAGAAACGCCGTCGTAGTCGCTCCAAGTACGGCGTCAAGCGCCCGAAGGCTGCCAAGTAATAACCCGTTCTTTCCTAGACCACATTCGCCATGTCACGCCGTCACAGAGCTGAAAAACGCCAAGCCGCCCCGGATATCCGTTACAAGAGCCCGCTCGTCGCGCACTTGGTCAATGTCATCATGCAGGACGGCAAGAAGAACCTTGCCCAGCGCATCGTCTACGGGGCCTTTGAAAAAGTTTCCGAGAAGCTCGAGAAGGGCGACCCGGTTGACCTCCTCCTCGGTGCGCTTGAGAACGCCCGCCCCCGCCTCGAGGTGAAGAGCCGCCGTGTCGGTGGCGCCACCTACCAGGTACCGATCGAAATCTCGTTTGAACGTCAGGAGAGTCTCGCGCTCCGCTGGATCGTCGCGGCCGCCACCACCCGCAAGGGCGTGCCGATGCGCGATGCCCTCGCCGCTGAGATCATCGACGCTTACAACAACACGGGCACGGTCGTGAAGAAGAAGGAAGACACCCACAAGATGGCGCAGGCAAATCGCGCCTTCGCCCACCTCCGTTGGTAATCCAGGATTTTTGTAACCATGTCCGTTGCTCCCGTCATCACCGTCGTCACCGACAAGACCAAGGTCTCGCCGGTCAACTCGCCCAAACGCCCATTCCCGCTTGAATGGACGCGTAACATCGGCATTGCCGCGCATATTGACGCGGGCAAGACGACCACCACCGAGCGGATTCTTTTCTACTCTGGTGCCGTCCACAAGATGGGTGAAGTGCATGAAGGCACCACGGTGACCGACTGGATGGAGCAGGAACGCGAGCGCGGGATCACAATCACCGCCGCCGCCATTTCCTGCGCTTGGAATGCCTCGTGGGGCCCGTGGAAGGGCATTAAGCAGCGCATCAACATTATCGACACTCCCGGTCACGTGGATTTCACTGCCGAGGTCGAGCGCTCGCTCCGCGTGCTCGACGGCGCCGTCGCCGTATTTGACGCGGTCGCCGGAGTGCAGCCCCAGTCCGAGACGGTCTGGCGCCAAGCCAACAAGTATAAGGTACCTCGCGTCGCCTTCATCAACAAGATGGACCGCGTGGGCGCCGACTTCCACCGCTGCATCGACGACATCCGCAACAAGCTCAAGGCGAATGCCCACGCGATCTTCTTGCCGATTGGCAAGGAAGAGGGCTTCTCCGGTCTCATAGACCTCGTGCAGATGGTTGCCTACATTTTCCCCAACGAGGACAAGGATCTTGGGTTGGTTCCGGTCGTTTCCGAAATCCCGGCCGACATGGTCGCCCAAGCCAAGGAATACCACGAGAAGCTTATCGAGGCCGTCTGTGATTTCGATGATGTCATCGCCGACAAATATCTCACGGGAGCGCCGATCACTGTCGACGAGCTGATGCTCGGCGTCCGCAAAGCTACCATTTCGCTCAACTTCACCGGCGTCATTCCCGGCTCCGCGTTCAAGAAGAAGGGCGTGCAGCGCCTGCTCGATTGCGTCGTGAATTACCTCCCCAACCCGATCGACGTGCCCCCGATGATGGGCCAGGATAGCGACGGCAAGGAAGTCCTCGCGGTGGTGGATGACAAAGCGAAGCTGGCTGGTCTTGCGTTCAAGCTCTGGACCGACCCGTTCGTAGGTAAGATCGTTTTCTTCCGCGTTTACACCGGCCAGCTGCCGAAGGGTATGTCACTTTACAACCCCCGCACCCGTCGCTCCGAGCGCGTTTCGCGTCTCGTACTTATGCGCGCGATGGATCGCGAGGAAATCGACACCGCGTACGCTGGTGACATCTGTGCCCTTGTGGGCGTCAAGGACGTCATCACCGGCGACACGCTGTGCGATGAGGATTTCGACATCCGCCTCGAGCCGCCGTCCTTCCCCGAACCCGTTATCTCGATGTCCATCGAGCCGAACTCCAAGGCCGACCAGGAAAAGATGGGCACCGCGCTCCAGCGTTTGGTGGCCGAGGATCCGACCCTCAAGGTTTCGACCGATCCAGACAGTGGCCAGACGATTCTTTCCGGCATGGGCGAACTCCACCTCGACATCATTCGCGATCGCATGAAGCGCGAGTTCAAGGTCGAGGCCACTTCCGGCAAGCCGCAGATCGCTTACCGCGAGACCGTCACCAAGGCCGCCGAGGCCGAAGGTAAGTTCATCCGCCAGTCGGGTGGCAAAGGTCAGTACGGTCACGTGTGCATCAAGCTCGAGCCGAACGAAAAGGGTAAAGGCATCGAGATCCTTGACGAGATTGTCGGCGGCTCCATTCCCAAGGAATTTATCAAGCCGTCGATCGCCGGCCTCATGGAGGCCTGCAACAATGGCACCGTCGCCGGTCACCCAGTCGTCGACGTCATCGTGCGCATCGTCGATGGTTCGTTCCACGAGGTCGACTCGTCCGAGCTCGCGTTCAAGATGGCCGGCATCTTCGCCTTCAAGGAAGCGATGAAAAAGGCCAACCCGATCCTGCTCGAGCCCATCATGGGCGTCGAAGTCACCACGCCCGAGGATTATCAGGGTGACCTCGTCGGCGACATCAACCGTCGTCGCGGCAGCATCAGTGCCATGGAAAACAAATCCGGCGCCTGCATCATCACCGCCACTGTCCCGCTCGAGATGCTGTTCGGCTACGTCACCGATATCCGCTCGCTCTCGAAGGGCCGTGCCAGCGCGTCCATCACGCCTTCCCATTTCGAGCAGGTTCCAAATTCGCTGCTCGCCAAGATCGTCGAGTCCTCCTCCAAGGCCCCGGCCCGTACCTAACCCTCGTTCTTTGTCCCCATGAAAGGTCAACGCATCCGCATCAAACTCCAGGGCTACGACTATCGCGTCATCGATCAGTCCGCCCTCGAGATCGTCGAGACCGCCAAGCGCTCCGGCGCCCGCGTCTCCGGTCCGATCCCGCTGCCCACGCGCATCGAAAAACTTTCGGTCAACCGCTCCCCGCACGTCGACAAAAAGTCGATGGAGCAGTTCGAGACACGCACGCACAAGCGCCTCATCGATATCATCGAGCCCACCGCCCAGACGGTGGACGAACTCAAGAAACTCAACCTCCCGTCCGGCGTCGACATCACCATCAACGTCTAAGACTCACTCTTAACTCCAACCGTTAGCAGTTGCCTGTGTGCCCCCGGCACCGCCAGGCCGCGTCTAATGTAGGTCGTTAAACGGAAATTCTTCCACCTACCACTTAGCCCATGATCTCATCCCTTCTAGGCAAAAAAATCGGCATGACCCAGGTCTACGACAGTGCAAACTGTCTGATCCCGGTCACCGTGGTTGAAGCCGGCCCTTGCGCCGTCGTTCAAGTCAAAACCACGGAAACCGACGGCTACAACGCCGTCCAGATTGGCTTCTCGAAGAAGAAGGCCAAGAACACCTCCAAGGCCGAGCAATCGCATGCCGCCAAGGCTGGTCTCACCGACACGCCCCGCGTGCTAAGTGAGGTCCGCTTGACCGATGCGCCCACGCTCAAGGTCGGCGATATCGTCACCGTCACCACCTTCACCGAAGGTCAGTTCGTGGACGTGATCGGCGTTACCAAGGGCAAAGGTTTCCAAGGCGTCGTCAAGCGGTGGCGCGTCGCTGGCGGTCCCGCTGCTCATGGTTCCATGTTCCACCGCCGCATCGGCTCGATCGGCATGCGTCAGACGCCTGGGCGCGTGTGGAAGAACCAACACATGCCCGGGCACATGGGCCAAGAGGCCCGCACCGTGCAGAATCTCCGCGTCGTCAAGATCTTCGCGGACAAAAACCTTATCTTGGTCAAGGGTGCGATCCCTGGTGCGAACGGTGACGATGTCATCGTCCGCTCCGCCATCAAGGGTCAGCCGAAAGTCGTCAAAGCCTAACCCGGAGAATCCGCAGCCATGAAACTTACCGTATTTAATTCCGATGGTACGAGCAGCAGCGAAAAAGATTTCGCCGGTCTGCCCGTGTTTGAGGGCGACAAGGGCCTCCAGGCCGTGAAGGAAGTCATCGTCGCCATCAATGCCAACAACCGCCAAGGCACGCACTCCACCAAAACCCGCGGCGAAGTCCGCGGCGGTGGCAAAAAGCCTTGGCGCCAGAAGGGTACCGGTCGCGCTCGCGCCGGCTCCATCCGCTCGCCCTTGTGGAGCGGTGGCGGTGTCGTGTTCGGCCCCAAGCCCCGCGATTACTCCAAGAAAATCAATGGCAAGGTGAAGCAGCTCGCGTTCAGTCGTGCGCTCTTCGACCGCGCTTCCGCCGGTGAAATCGCCGTGATCGAGACGTTCGTCGCGACGGACGCCAAGACCAAGGCCATGAACCTCGTCGTCACCCGCATCGCCCCCTTGGGTCGCGTGCTGCTCGTCGACGCCCCGTTCACCGCCGAGATGTCCCGCGCTTCCCGCAACATCGAGCGCGTCTCCCTTCAGGAGGCCGCGAAGCTCAACACGCTCGATCTCGCGCAGTATAAGAAAATCATCGTCAGCACGAAGGCGCTCGAGGCGATCATCGCCCGCGTCACCGGAGGATCCAACTGATGAACGCTCATAAAGTTCTCAAACAGGTGCTTCTCTCCGAGAAGTCCAGCAAGCTCAGTTCCGCGCTCGGCCAGTACACCTTCGAGGTGTTCCGATACGCCAACAAGCACGCCATCGCCGAGGCCGTCGAAAAGACCTTCAAAGTCACGGTCCGCCGCGTAAACGTCCAAAACTATCCCGGCAAAAACAAGAAGAGCCGCCAAGGCCGCCCGAGCATGACCTCCGACTTCAAGAAGGCGATCGTGACCCTCAAGGCCGGTGACAAAATCGAGCTCGTCTAAGCCGCTTCCCGGAGACCACCACCATGCCGATCCATTCCTTCCGCCCGCTCACGCCTTCTGGCCGCTTCACATCCCTTAACAAGATGACGGGGCTGTCCAAGGCCCGTCCGCAGCGCAAACTCACCGAGTCCAAGCACAAGACCGGTGGCCGCAACGTCTACGGCCGCATCACCTCGCGTCATCGCGGCGGTGGCCACAAGCAGCTGTACCGCATCATCGACTTCCGGCGCTCCGACGTACTCGACCTGCCCGCCCGCGTTCAGGCCATCGAGTATGACCCGAACCGCACCGCCAACCTCGCCCTCATCGCCTACGCGACCGGCGAGAAGCGCTACATCCTCGCGCCCGAGGGTCTGCAGGTCGGCGCCACGATCGTCGCCTCGAACAAGGCAACGACAAACGATTTCCTCATCGGCAACAACTTCCCGCTGTCGCTCATCCCCCCGTCCACGCTCGTCCATTCGGTCGAGCTCGTCCCGGGCCGCGGCGCCCAGATTGCCCGCTCGGCCGGCAGCAGCGTTGAGCTGATCGCTGTCGAGAACGGCCAGGCCCAGCTCAAGATGCCCTCGGGCGAGCTTCGCTTGGTGCATCCGTCCTGCCGCGCCACGATCGGCACGATTGGCAACGGCGACCACAACAAGCAGTCGCTCGGCAAGGCCGGCCGTAAGCGCTGGCTCGGTGTCCGTCCGACCGTCCGCGGCGTCGCCATGAACCCCGTCGACCACCCCAACGGTGGCGGTCAGGGCAAGTCCAAAGGTGGCGGCGGTCGCCAGCATCTCGTCTCCCCGTGGGGCCAGCTCGCCAAGGGCTATGTGACCCGCCGCCGTTCGAAGCTCTCGAACAGCATGATCATCGTCCACCACAACGGCCGCAAGCCGCGCAACAAGAAGTAATCCCGCCCCTTTCGCACCATGGCACGTTCCATCAAAAAAGGTTTCTTCGTCGACTATCACCTGCTCGAGAAAATCGAGAAGGCGACCAAAGCCGGCGCCAAGAAGCCCATCCAGACCTGGTCCCGCCGCTCGACCATCACGCCTGATTTCATCGGCCACACGTTCAGCGTGCACAACGGCAAGGTCTTCATCGCCGTTTACGTCACCGAAAACATGGTCGGCCACAAGCTCGGTGAGTTCGCCCCCACGCGCATCTTCAAGTCGCACGGCGGTATGACACGCAAGGAAATCTAAACCGTCTCTCTAACCACACCCGATCCAACCCATTAAAGGGTAGGGTCCCGCTCCGGCGGGACTGCTGCCGCCTTCACCGGAATCTTAACCATCATGGAAGTTCAAGCTCTCACCCGTTACGCGCGCATGTCGCCCAAGAAGATGCGCGAAGTGGCCAACACCATCACCGGACGCAAGGCGCCCGAGGCCGTTGACTATCTGGGGCTCATCCCGCGCAAGTCTGCGCGACTCATCGCCAAGACGCTGAAGAGCGCCATCGCGAACGCGGAGAACAACAACAACCTGTCGGCCGACAGCCTGATCGTGAAGTTCGCGATCATCGAGTGCGGTCCGGTGTTGAAACGCTTCAAGGCCGGCGCCCGCGGTACCGCGATGCCCCGCCGCAAGAAGATGTCGCACATTCGCATCGTCCTCACCGACGGCAACTCCAACTAACTTTTACCATGGGCCAAAAGACCAATCCCAACGGCTTCCGTCTCGCCGTCCGCCGCAACTGGCAGTCCCGCTGGTTTGCGAAGAAGAAAGATTTCCCGAAGCTCCTCCTCGAGGATCAGGTGATCCGTGAGAAGCTCATGGAGAAGCTCAAGCAGGCTTCCGTGCCGCGCATCTTCATCGAGCGCGCGTCCAACCGCGTCCGCGTCAAGATTTACACCGCCCGGCCCGGCATCGTCATCGGCCGCAAGGGCCAGGAGATCGAGAAGATTAAGGACGAGCTCGCGAAGCTCACCGGCAAGGAAATCCTCCTCGACATTCAGGAAGTAAAGAAGCCCGAGATCGAAGCCCAGCTCGTGGCTGAGAACGTCGCGCTCCAGCTGGAACGCCGCATCGCTTTTCGCCGCGCCATGAAGAAGGCCGTGGAGATGGCCATGACGCTTGGCGCCGAGGGCATTCGTATCCAGTGCTCGGGTCGACTAGGCGGCGCCGACATCGCCCGCCGCGAGTGGCAGCGCAAGGGCCGCGTGCCACTCCACACCCTGCGCGAGAACATCGATTACGGCTTCTTCGAGGCCCACACCGTTTATGGCAAGATCGGCGTCAAGTGCTGGATCTGCAAAAAAGAGTCCGACAATAACTGAAACCAAGTCCGTTAAGTTTTAAGTTGTACGAGCGCAAGCGTCCCATCCTCCAACTTAAACCTTAGACCTTAAACCTTACCACTTCTCGCCATGGCTCTCGCTCCCGCCCGCACCAAATACCGCAAAACGCAAAAAGGCTCCCGCGCCGGCAATGCCAAGCGCGGCAACACGCTCGCCTTCGGCGAATTCGGCCTGCAGTCCCTCACGCGTGGCCCCATGACCGGCCAGCAGATCGAGGCGGCGCGCGTCACCATCTCGCGCCACCTTAAGCGCAAGGGCAAACTCTGGATCCGTATTTTCCCGCACAAACCTGTCACCAAGAAACCTGCCGAAACCCGCATGGGTCAGGGTAAGGGTCCGGTCGAGTTCTACGTCGCCGTCATCAAGCCCGGCGCCGTCTTGTTCGAGCTGTCTGGCATTCCCACCACCGTCGCCAAGGAGGCCTTCCGCCTCGCCGACGCGAAACTGCCTTTTCACTGCCGCTTCATCGTCCGCGATGGCGCCGCTTCCTGAGGCCGACCGTAATTTAAAATCGTTCCTGTCATGACTTCCAAAGAAATCCGCGATCTCGCCCCGGCTGAGATCTCCACCAAGCTTCGCGAGATTCGCGAGCAGCTCCTCCAGCTCCGTATGCGTCGTCAGACGGGCCAGGTCGAGAAGACCCACGAGCTGCGCACCCTCCGCAAGGACGTCGCGCGCCTCGAGACCATCCTCAACGAAAAGAAACGCTCCGCCGTTGCCGCTTAACCGCGCGCTTAAAACTTACCTATCGCCATGTCCTCCGTCACTCCCGGCTCGCGCAATTCGCGTAAAACCCAGATCGGCTTCGTCACGAGCCGCTCCGGCGACAAATCCGTCAAGGTCACCATCGCGTACAAGACCCCGCACCCGCTTTACCACAAGGTCGTCAATCGCCAGACCGTGCTGCATGTGCATGACGAGAAGAACGAAACCAAAGTCGGCGACAAGGTCGAGGTTATGGAAACGCGTCCGATGAGCCGCCTCAAGCGCTGGCGCATCGTGTCCGTTGTCCAGGCCGCTGTCGCCGATATCGGCGTTGCAATTTCCGAAAAGGACGTCGCCGAGACCGTGCCCACCAAGACCACCAAAGCCTGATCGTTTCTCTAACCTTCCTGTCACCGGAGTTCCGCCATGATCCAACTACGTTCCATTCTCGAAGTCGCCGACAACACCGGTGCCCGTCGTGCCGCCATGATCAGCCGTAAGGGCCAGATCACGGACACGGCTGGCGTGGGCGACATCATCACCGTTCACATCAAGCAAAGCGCCACCGAGGCGACCGTAAAGAAGGGCGAGGTCGCCAAGGCCGTCGTTGTTCGCACCCGGGCCGCGGTTCGCCGCGCCGATGGCAGCTACCTGCGCTTTGACAGCAACGCGATCGTCCTCATTGACGCTAGCAACAACCCGCGCGGTACGCGCATCTTCGGCCCCGTCGCCCGCGAGCTGCGCGCGAAGAATTTCATGAAGATCATCTCGCTCGCTCCGGAGGTTCTCTAACATGGCCACGAAATTTCACGTTAAACGCGGCGACGTCGTCGTCGTCATCGCCGGTTCCCACAAGGGCAAGTCGGGCAAGATCCTCGAGATCCTGGCCGCCAAGTCCCGCGCTCGTGTCGAGGGCGTCGCGATGATCAAGCGCCACCTCAAAAAGTCGCAGGAGCATCCTCAGGGCACCATCGCCGAGCGCGAGGGTTCCGTGCACATCTCCAACCTTATGTTGCAGGCGACGTTCGACGCCAGCAAACGCCAGAAGCCCACCGCCGCCTAAACTCCGGCATTGCGCGCTTGCCAAACCGGCGGGCCGCCTGCGTTACTGAACCCTTTTCCCTTCATTCCATCCCTCTCACTGCCTCCGGGTCGGTAATCCGGTTGCCCTTCAAATGAGCTACATTCCCACTCTCAAGAAACTCTACGCTGAACAGGTCGCCCCTGAGCTGGTGAAGAGCCGCGGCTACAAGAACAAGCATCAGGTGCCAAAGATCGCCAAGATTAACCTGAACACTGGCATCGATGCCGACGCGGACAAGAACCAGATCGCGGACATCCAGCGCGACATGACGACGATTGCCGGCCAGAAGCCCGTGCTCGCCCGTTCGCGCAAGGCCATCGCCAATTTCAAGCTGAAACCCAACCAGATCGTCGGCTGCCACGTCACCCTCCGCGGCAACGCTATGTGGGAATTCCTTTACCGCCTCCTCGCGGTCGCCCTCCCCACCATCCGCGATTTTCGCGGCACGTCACCCAAGCTCGACGGTCAGGGCAACTATAACATCGGCATCACCGATTTCACCATCTTCCCCGAAATCACCGTGGAAAACGTCAAGAAGACCATGGGTCTCGACATCACGATCGTGACCACCGCGGAAAACGATGATGAGGGACGCGAGCTGCTCCGTTTGCTCGGCATGCCTTTCCGCCGCACCGAGCCCGCTCCCCAAAAGACCAACGCCGCCTAAACTTTCCGCACCATGCCGAAAACATCCGCCATCGAGCGCAACAAAAAGCGCATCCGTCTCGTCGCCAAGTTCGCGTCCAAGCGCGCCGAGTTGAAAGCGACCCTCGCCAACCCGGCCACCAATGACGTCGAGTTCTTCGCCGCGCAAAAGAAGCTCGCGAAGCTCCCGAAGGATTCGTCCAAGGTCCGCATTCGCAACCGGTGCTCCATGAGTGGCCGCCCGCGTGCTTACATCGGCAAGTTCGGCGTGTCCCGCATCACGTTCCGCGAACTCGCCGCCGCCGGCAAGATTCCGGGCGTCACCAAGTCCTCCTGGTAAATTTTATCAGACCGCGGGAGTCGGATATGACCCGCCGTCCCTGTCCAACCAACATCCACCATGACCGATCCGATTAGTGATTTCCTGACCCGCCTCCGCAATGCGTCGAAGGCTGGTCTCGCTGAGTGCTCTTCCCCGCACTCCAAACTCCGCGAGTCCATCGCTGGCATCCTCAAGACCGAGGGTTATGTCGCCGATTTTAAGGACGGCGTTGACGCGCAGGGTCACAAGACCCTTGTCGTTACGATGAAGTATGTCGCCGGAGCGCCTGCTATCACGGGCGTCGTCCGCGTCTCCACGCCTGGCCGCCGACTCTACTTCGGCTACACCGAGATCCCGCGCGTATTGAACGGTCTCGGCATCAGCATCCTTTCGACGTCGAAGGGCCTGCTCAAGGATCAAGACTGCCGCCGCTCCAAGGCCGGTGGTGAACTGCTTTGCAACGTTTGGTAACCCGCCGCGCACCATGAGCCGTATTGGCAAACAACCCGTTCCCATCCCCGACAAGGTCAAGGTCTCTGTTCATCAGGGCACCGTTCACGTCGAGGGTCCCAAGGGCAAAGTCCACAAGACTTTCGCCTCTGCCGTCAAAGTCACCGTCGGCGACAACAACGTCACCTTCGCTCCCGCCGAGGACACGCGCTTCGCGAAGGCCATGTATGGCACCGCGCGCTCGATCGTCGCCGGCATGGTCAAGGGCGTGACCGAGGGCTACGTCAAGGAACTTGAAATTCAGGGCGTCGGCTTCAAAGCCAACCTCAAGGGTAAGCAGCTCGATCTCGCGCTCGGCTACTCGCACCCGATCCTGATGGACATTCCCGAGGGCATCAAAGTCACCGTCACCGACCAAACCAAGGTCAAGGTCGAGGGCCCGGACAAGCAACTTGTCGGCGCTGTCACCGCCGAAATCCGCAGCTACTACCCGCCGGAGCCTTACAAGGGCAAGGGCGTCCGCATCGTCGGCGAGCGCGTCCGCCGCAAAGAAGGCAAGACCGTCGCCTAAGGCCATCCATGAATACCATTCGCAAAGCCAAGCTCCTTCAGAAACGTCGCTGGAGAATCCGCAAGAAAGTCAACGGCACCGCGCTTCGTCCGCGTCTCAGCGTGCGCTTCACCACGAAGCACATCTACGCGCAGGCGATCGACGACGATGCCGGCAAGACCCTCGTGTTTCTCGGTACGCTTGCGCCCGATCTTCGCAAAAAGAAGGTCGCAGCCAATGTCGCCGGGGCGAAGGCCCTCGGCGTTGCCTTCGCCAGCGCCGCGAAGGCTGCGGGTATCGCTTCGGTCGTCTTCGACCGCAACGGCGCCCTTTATCACGGTAAAGTCAAAGTGTTCGCCGACGCCGCGCGCGAAGGTGGCCTCCAGTTCTAATTAATGCCCATGAGCACCGAATCTCCTTCCGCACCCGATCTGTCCGTTAAAGCTGCCGCTACTCCCGCCGCCGTCACTGCCGAGCCAACCAAGTCGGCTGCGCCCGCGCGTGAAAACCGTGGTGGTCCCGGCGGTAACCGCGGCCCCCGCCGCGATGGCCCGGGTGGCGGTTTCCGCCGCGACGACCGCAACCGCAACAACCGCGACAAAGACCAGGGCGACGGCCCGACGATGATCGAGAAGGTCGTCTTCATCAATCGCTGCGCCAAGGTCGTCAAAGGTGGTCGTCGCTTTAGCTTTTCCGCTCTCGCCGTCGTCGGCGACGGCAAGGGCAAGGTTGGCATCGGCTACGGCAAGGCGAACGAAGTTCCGGACGCCATCAAGAAGGGCACCGCGAACGCCCACAAGAAGCTCGTGAGCGTCAAGCTCAAGGGCGACACGATTCCCCATGAGGTCTTCGGTGAGTACGATGGCGGCAAAGTCCTCCTTCGGCCCGCCACGACCGGCACCGGCCTCATCGCCGGTGGCGCCGTCCGCGCGGTCCTCGAGGCGGCCGGCGTGAAAAACGTGCTCACGAAGTCGATGGGTTCCAGCAACCACATCGCCGTCGTGCATGCCACGCTGAACGGGTTGCTCCAGCTCCGCATGGCCGCCGACATCACGTCGCTGCGCACCGCGGCCAACGACACCGACAAACTTTAAGCCTGAACATCCGAGTCCTGCTCCGCATTTCCGCGGCGTCGGGCGCCCCCCTCCAAGGAGCCCTCCATGAAACTTCACGAACTCAAGAACGTTGCCGGTGCCATTCACCGCAAGAAGCGCGTCGGCTGCGGCGAAGGCAGCGGTCACGGCAAGACCTCCGGTCGCGGCGGCAAGGGCCAGTCAGCCCGCTCCGGCAGTAGCATCCGTCCGGGCTTTGAAGGCGGCCAGATGCCCCTTTATCGCAAGCTCCCGCACCGCGGCTTTAACAATTACAATCACCGCACTGAGATCGCAGTCCTCAATGTCGGCGACCTCGCGTCCCTCGACGCCCAGGTCACAGAGGTGAACGTCGGCGTGCTCGCGGCGAGCGGCCTGATCCGCAGCGGCGAGAAGTCCGTCAAGATCCTTGGCGATGGCGAAGTGAGCCGCGCGCTCAAGGTCACCGCGGCAAAGTTCTCCGAATCGGCCAAGGCCAAGATCGAGAAGGCTGGCGGCCAGGCCATCGTTGGTTGAACGCAGGGCTCGTCCCTGATTCACGCCTGCGCAATTTCCGCCCGCTTCCCTCTCCATGATTTCCGCTTTCACGAATTCGATGAAGATCCCCGAGCTGCGCTCGCGGATTCTCTACACGCTCGCGCTGCTCTTCGTGGCCCGCGTCGCGGCGCACATCGTGCTGCCAGGCTTGGATCCGCATCCTCTGCAGAGATTCTTTGAGGAGCAGACCGCCAACGGCGGCGGTGGCGGATCAATCGTCGGCGTGCTCAGCATGTTCACGGGTGGTGCCCTCCTGAAGGGTGCCGTCGGCGCGCTGGGCATCATGCCCTACATCAGCGCCTCCATCATTTTCCAGCTCATGGCTGCGGTGGTGCCGGCGCTCAGCCGCCTGCAGCAGGAAGGCGACGTTGGTCGCCAGAAGCTCACGCAGTACACGCGCTACGCGACTCTGGTCCTCTGCGTCATCCAGGGCACGATGTTGATTCTCTCCCTTGAGCATCCGGACCGGATGTTCCCGGGTTACGACTTAAACCTCTACGGCCCGATCGTAATGGCGGGCAAGTCCACCTTTCTCGTTACCTCGGTCATCTACATGACTGCGGGCACAATGCTCCTCATGTGGCTCGGGGAACAGATCACCCAGCGCGGCATTGGTAACGGCGTCTCCCTTTTGATCACCGTCGGCATTCTCGCCGATCTCCCCGGCGCGGCCCGCCAGACCTACGAGCTCTTCGTCCGTCCCGTCGGCACGGGGGCGGGTCTCGGCCTGCCGCAGGCGGTCGTCATGGTCTCGCTCTTCTTTGCGGTGACCATGGGCATCATCATGGTTGTCCAAGGCCAGCGCAAGATACCCGTCCAATACGCCAAACGCGTGGTCGGCAACAAGGTCATGGGCGGCCAAAGCTCGTTCCTTCCGCTCAAGGTTAACTACTCGGGCGTCATGCCCGTCATCTTCGCGAGCTCGATCATGTTGTTTCCGCAGACGATCTTCTCGTGGGCGGGCTCGGCTTGGGACATCAAGTTTCTCCGGGATCTCTCGCAGGACTTTGTCCGGGGTAACTGGGTCTACTACCTGCTCTACACCGTGCTGATTCTGTTCTTCAGTTATTTCTGGGTGTCGGTCATGTTCAAGCCGATCCAGATCGCGGACGATCTCAAGAAGTACGGCGGCTATGTTCCTGGTGTCCGTCCTGGCGAGCCGACTGCGCAGTTCCTCGATTTCATCATGACGCGGCTGACGCTCGCGGGCGCCATTTTCCTCACGGTCATCGCCGTCATGCCTGACATGATGCTGAACTGGCTTCATGTCCCTCAGCGCATCAGCATCTTTTTCGGTGGTACTGGCATGCTGATCACCGTCGGCGTCATTCTGGATACCATGCGCCAGGTCGAAACCTTCCTGCTGCAGCGGCATTATGATGGCTTCCTTAAAAAGGGGCGGATCCGCTCCCGCAGCCCCAACATGGGCGGCTCAATCGGTGATGCGGCGGACATGAAAACCGTGGGTACATTGTGGCTCGCCCTAGGCGCGATTGCGATGATCGGAATCATTTCGTGGGCGATCAACTCCTACCAGGCCTCCGCCGGGCATTGAGCGCTTTAGTTCTTTACTCTGGCCTCGATGGTAGGCATCAACGACCTCTTTTCGCGTTTCGGCCCTCCCGCCAAAACCAAACTCCTTCTCCTCGGTTCACCCGATTTTCGCTCCGAAAACCTGATGAACCAGGTCCGTTCTTTGAATCTTGAGCACGTCTCTCCCGCCACCCTGATGCGGTCGGAGATTTCGCGCCGCCCCGGCTCTGTCGGGGCGGAAGAAGCGACCGCGATTGCGCTGCTGCGCCGCTGGTTCTTCACGCGCAAACCTGATGCGGGTTTTGTCCTTACGGACTTCCCGGCTACGCTGCTCCAAGCCAAAGTGTTGGATGAATGGCTCGATGCTCGTGATGAGGCGCTCAGCGCCGTCTTCACCGGTCCGGGCTCCCCCGAGGCCATCGTCACACACTATCGTACGCTCGGTCTGCTCGTTGAGACCAGCGCCCTCGCCGCATGACGGCCCCCATTAAAAGCAAGGAGGCGATCGTCAAGATGCGCGAGGCGTGTACCGTCGCTGCCACGGTGCTTGATTCTCTCAAGCAACTTGTGCGGCCCGGTATCACGACCCAGGACTTGGAAGAAGCCGGCCGCGATTTAATCGCGAGCCATGGAGCCCGCAGTTCCGACTACGGTTACCAGATTGGTTCGCGGCGCTATCCGGCGCACACCTGCATCTCCGTCAACGAAGAGGTGGTCCACGGCATTCCATCCATCCGTCGCGTTCTGCGCGATGGCGACATCGTTTCGCTGGACATCACCGTCACCTACAACGGTTACATCGGCGACAACGCCGTCACGGTTCCCGTCGGTCAGATCACTCCGCAGTTGGTGCAGCTCCTCGCCGTCACCCGCGACGCCTTGGATCTCGGAATCAGCCAGGCGGTGGTCGGCAATCGCATCGGCGACATCTCCGCTACCATCCAGGCCTACGTTGAGTCCCACGGATTCAGCGTGGTCCGCGAAATGGTCGGCCACGGAGTGGGGGTCAAAATGCACGAGCCGCCGGAGATCCCCAACTTCGGCCGCAAAGGCACGGGTGATAAAATCAAACCCGGCATGACTCTCGCGATCGAGCCGATGGTCAACGTCGGCGGTCACCGGATCAAGACGCTCGCCGATGGTTGGACGGTCGTCACTTCCGATGGTTCGCCTTCCGCTCATTTCGAGCATACGGTGCTGACTGCCGATACGGGTCCCGAAATCCTCACCCTCCCGCGCCGTTAGCTCAAGATTCCTGCAGATCACCTCCATTTTTTTTTAACTTTAACTCTCAACACATAATCCCATGCCACGTCTCCTCGGTGTAGAAATCCCCGCGAAAAAGAAAGTCGCGTACTCCCTCCGTTACATCAACGGCATCGGTCCCACGCGGGCCGATCTCCTCGTCAAAGAGGCCGGTCTGAATCCTGACATGCGGGCGGCTGACCTCACGGAGGAGCAGCTCAACAAGATCCTCAACATCATCACTGATCACAAGTGGGTGCTTGAGGGTGACCTCCGCCGCGAGATCGCGGGCAATCTGAAGCGCCTCCAGGCCATCAACTGCTACCGTGGCATCCGCCATCGCCGCAGCCTCCCGGTCCGCGGTCAGCGCACCAGCACCAACGCCCGTACCCGCAAGGGCCCGCGCAAGACCGTTGGTGTCACGAAAGCTAAAGAAGTTTAATCCCCTATCTCCATGGCCGAAGAAAAGTCCGCTCCCAAGAAAGAGAAACCCGCGAAGGTCGCCGCCGCCGAAGGCGCGCCCGAAGCCGTTGCTGCCACCCCCGCCGAGAAAAAGGCGAAGGGTCTCAAAGCTGCTGCGGCTGCCGCCGCCGCCGCTGAAGGCACCGTTCCCGGTGCTGCTGGCGAGGCCGCCGCGCCGAAAGCTCCAGGGGACAAACCGGTCGAGATGATCGGTGGCGTCGCCAAGCAGCCCACCGCTGAGGATCTCCTCAAGGAAGAGCTCGGCACCATCAAGGTCCGCAAGGCCAAGGGTTCGAAGAACGTCACTTCCGGTTTCGTCAACGTCCTCGCCTCCTTCAACAACACGATCGTTTCCATCACCGATCACAAGGGCGCAGTCATCGCCTGGTCCAGCGCTGGCAAGTGCAACTTCCGCGGTTCGCGCAAATCCACGGCCTACGCCGCGCAGGTCGTCGCGCAGGATGCCGCGCGCAACGCCATGTCGCACGGCCTCAAGGACGTTGTCATCCGTGTTTCCGGTCCCGGCCTTGGCCGCGATTCCGCGATCCGCGCCCTCCAGGCCATCGGCCTCGAGATCACGTCCATCGTGGACGTCACTCCCATCCCGCACAACGGCTGCCGCCCGCGCAAACGTCGCCGCGTCTAATCTCCCAACCCTCGTTATTTTACTACCATGGCTCGTTACACCGGTCCTACCACTCGCATCAGCCGTCGCTTCGGCCAACTCATCCTTGGCTCGGGCAAGGCCTTTGAGCGCCGCGCCTATCCCGCCGGCCAGCATGGTGCGAAGCTCAAGCGCAAAGTCTCCGAATACGCCGTCGGACTGAACGAAAAGCAGAAGCTCCGTTACACTTACGGTCTGCTCGAGCGTCAGTTCCGCCGCACCTTCGAAATCGCCAAGAAAGAACGCGGCGTCACCGGCGAGCGCTTCCTCCAGCTCCTGGAGACGCGCCTTGACAGCACCGTTTATCTACTGGGCCTCGCCAAGAGCCGCGCCGCTGCTCGTCAGTTCGTCAATCACGGCCATATCCGCATCAACGGCCACAAGCTCGATATCGCGAGCTACAACGTGCAGCCTGGCGATGAGATCGAAGTCAAGAATGCGCCCGCCTCCCGCCAGTTTGCCACGCGTAACCTCGAGGAGAATCGCATCCGCAATGTCCCCGGCTGGCTCACTCTCAACGCGGAGGCCTTCAAGGCCGTCGCCAACCGCCTGCCCACGCGTGACGAGATGGAGCAGAACGTCAATGAGCAGCTCATCGTCGAGTTCTACTCGCGCTTCTAAGCCACCTTTCAACTTTTTTAACCTCAACGCTCAAACTCAGAGTTCATCGCCATGCCCAAACGTCTCGGAAAGTTCGAACTCCCCTCCAAGCTCACCAAAGTCGAGGAAGGCTCCAGCCCGACTTACGCCAAGTTCATGGCCGAGCCCTTCGAGGCCGGTTATGGTCACACCATCGGCAACTCCCTCCGCCGCGTGCTTCTCAGCTCCATCGAGGGCGCTGCAATCTCGTCGATCAAGATCGACGGGGTGAATCATGAATTCCAGTCCATCGACAACGTTGTCGAGGATGTCACCGACATCGTCCTCAACCTGAAGAAAATCCTGATCGTCTCGACCAAGCGCGAGCCCATCACCCTCCAGATCAAGGCGAGCAAGACCGGTGTCGTCACCGCCGCCGACATCCAGGCCGACTCCAACATCACCATCGTCAATCCCGATCAGGTCATCTGCACACTCGACACGAAGCGCACTTTCGAGGCCGAGATCGAGATCAAGACGGGCCGCGGTTATCACCCCGGCGAGTCCAACAAGAAGGAGGAGCAGGCGATCGGCGTCATTTCCATCGACTCCCTCTTCTCCCCCGTGCGGCTCGTGAAGTATTCCGTCGAAGCCACCCGCGTGGGCCAGATCACCGATTACGACAAGCTCGTGCTCGAAGTCTGGACCGACGGTCGCATCACGCCGGACGACGCGCTCAAGCAGTCCGCTTCCATTCTCAAGCATCACCTCGACGTGTTTGATCGCGTCTCCGAGGAGGCCTTCGAGTTCGAGAGCCAGCAGTCCGAGGTCAGCGAGGAGCAGAACAAGCTCCGCAAACTCCTCAACATGTCGGTCAACGAGATCGAGCTGTCGGTCCGTGCCGCCAACTGCCTCAACAACGCCAACATCACCACCGTCGGTGAGTTGGCGATGAAGACCGAGCAAGAGATGCTCAAGTACCGTAACTTCGGCAAAAAATCCCTCAACGAAATCAAGGAAAAGCTCGAGGCCCTCGGTCTCTCGCTGGGCATGAAGTTCGACGAGCGCCTCCTCGACACCAAGAAGGAAGGCTAAGCCAGAATAATTTCGGGGCTCGCGCCGTCCGCTGCCGCGCCACGCTGCGACCGGATTGCCGATCGGGCCCCCTTAAACACCAAATCCAATGCGTCACAATAAACACCACGCTTCCCTGGGCGTGACCGTCGAGCACCGCCGGGCGATGATGTCCAATCTCGCCGCCTCGCTGATCACCCACGGTCGCATCAAGACCACTCTGACCAAGGCCAAGGCCCTGCGTCCCTTCATCGAGAAGGTCATCACCAAGGCCAAGCAGGCCGCGGCGAAGACCGATCCGAAGGATGCGTTGCACCTGCGCCGCCTGGCTCATTCCGACGTGCGCGACGAGACCGCCCTGACGCTCCTCTTCAACGAGAAGCACAAGGAGTTTGCGAACCGCAACGGTGGATACACCCGTATCTACAAGCTCGGTGCGCAGCGCCTCGGCGATGCGGCGGAGCTCGCGCTCATCGAGTTCGTGAAGGCGGACGACCCCGGCTACAAGAAATCGAAGGGCAAGAAGGCGACCAAGGCCAAGAAGGCCAAGACCCCCAAGGCAGAAGCCGAGACGGCCACACCGGCTGTCGAGGCGGCGCCCACGCCCGAGACCAAGAGCTAAGCGGCTCGCCGGTCCAACATTTCAAACGCGTCGAAGGTTTCCTTCGGCGCGTTTTTCATTTAGCCCTTACACCATGCTCGAGTTGACTCCGGCGGTGGTCGTTTACTGCACGCTCCTTGCGGTCGTCTTCCTGAGTCTATGGTTCTACTACGACCGCCGTGACCACGCACGGTTCGAAATCGAGCGGCGCAAGACGACTTTCCACTGTATTCGCTGCGACGCGCTTTACACCGCGCCGACGGGCACCGAGTTGGCGAAATGCCCGCGCTGTGCCCACGAGAACACCCGACTGAAATTCTGAACGGCTGGCGCATGCGATTCAACGAACGTCGGTTGCCGAGCTCACTCCTCCTCTTGGGGCTGGCCGTGGTTCTGTTCGCGGTCAGCGCCAAGCTGGCGCTGATCAAACACTACGGCACCGACCAGCCGTACGCCGATCAATGGGCGGCCGAGGGCATGTATCTGCTGCGGAATCCGCTCTATGAGCCCATGCCCTTCGGGATGGTCATCGCTCCGCACGGCGAGCACCGCCCGGCGTTGATGCGGTTGGTGAACCGTGGACTCATCGTTGCCAATGAAGGGCAGTGGGATCCCTACGTGGAACTCGTGGCCAATCTCCTGATTTACGCGGCGTTCCTCGCCATCACCTGGCGCTGGATCGCGTCGCTGGTGCGCGGGCCCTGGCTTGTCGTCGTCGCCGTGATCATGGCCGTGCTTTTTGCCCAGCCCTGCGTCTACGAAAATTATCTCTGGGGTTTCCAATCCTCGTTCCTGTTCATGTTCCTGTGCGGGGTGCTGCACCTTTACGGCACACTCGCGGAGATGCGGCTGAGGACGCATTGGTGGCTGGGTCAGCTCGCCGGGTTTTTTGGGCTTTTTTCCATTGCGGCCGGATCGATGTCCGCCGCTGCACTCATCGTCATGGCCGGGATTCATTTGATGCGACGCCGGAGAAATGCCTGGGTCTGGGCGACACTGCTGGCCAATGGCCTCTTGCTTGGGTTCGGCCTCTGGATGCTTCCCCCCGGTGCGTCCGGCGCCCATTCGCATCTCGGGCAACTTGGCGCGGTTGTCATCCGGACGGGTTATTTGTTGTCGTGGCCCTTCGCCGGCGGCTGGTGGAGCTTCATGGTGCAGGCGCCGTGCCTCGTTCTGCTGATTGCGTGGTGGCGGAATCGCGACGCTTTTTGGACGGACGGAGACGAAAAACTGGTGGCCCTCACTGCTTGGGTTGGGTGCATGGCCTTTGCCATCGCGTATGGCCGGGAAATCACGCCGCAAACCATTGGGGTGCGCTATTACGATGTGCTGGTACTCGGCCTTTTTCTCAATGCCCTCGTTGTGATTCGCATGGTGCCGCGCTGGACGGGCTGGCGACGCTGGCTCTGGTGTGCCGCCGGGGTGGGGTGGCTCTGCTGGATCGGGTGGGGGCTCTGGGGGTGCAACTATCCCGGCCATGTCGGCACGTTGTTCAAATTTCAACATGACCTGGCCACGGAGCAGCAGAGGGTGGTTCGCGATTTTTTGGCCTCGAACGATCCCGCCCCGCTCAAAGCGTTTGACGATTATGCCCACCGGTTCCCGCACTTTCAGATCACGCTGGATCTCCTGCGTGACCCGAACATCCGGCCACATCTTCCGCCCAGCCTCACGGTTGATGGCCAGGCCGGACGTTTGTCCCGTTGGGCTCGCCTGATTGCGGGATGGTGGTCTTTCGGCCTGATCGCCAGCGCGGTCTGTTTCCTGGCGGGAATCATCCGCTTCGGGGTGAAGGCCAAAAAGTCCGAGCCCGCCTGGTTCGCCACCTGACCGGGCCATTGACACCCCAGTGGTTTGTTGTCCGTTTATTCGTTTTTCCCGGCCCTCCATGCCCCAGACCATTGCCGTCCTCGACTTCGGTTCCCAACTCACGCAGGTCATTGCGCGGCGCATTCGCGAGTGCCAAGTCTACTCCAAGATCTACCACTTCTCGACGCCGGCCGCGCAATTGCGCGAGGAGGGCGTCGTGGGCATCATCCTTTCCGGCGGGCCGCAGAGCGTTTATGCGAAGACGGCTCCGCATCCGGATCCGGCCATCTTTGAATTGGGCGTGCCGATCCTCGGCATTTGCTACGGCGTCCAGCTGATGGGCTATTTTCTCGGCGGTGAAGTGCTGCTCAGCAAGGAGCGCGAATACGGGCACGGCCACCTCACGATCAAGCAACCCAGCCGGCTCTTCAAGGGGCTGCCGCGCAAACTGCGCATCTGGAATTCCCACGGCGACAAGCTCACGAAGCTTCCGCCGGGCTTTGTCGCCACCGCTATCTCCGAGAACTCGCCGTACTCGGGGATTGAGGATGGCAAGCGCCGGTTTTACGGGATCCAGTTTCACCCCGAGGTTTTCCATACCGAGCGCGGAGTGGACATTATCCGTAACTTTCTCGTCGGCATCTGCCGCGCCAAGCAGGACTGGACCACGAAGGATTTCATCGCGCACTCCGTCGCGAACATCCGGGAGAAGGTGGGCAAGTCCCGCGTGCTTCTGGGCCTCTCCGGCGGCGTGGACTCCTCCGTCGCCGCCGCGCTGCTGCACAACGCCATCGGTCGTCAGCTCACGTGTGTATTCGTGGACAACGGCCTGCTCCGCAAAGGCGAGCGCGCGGCCGTCGAGTCGCTCTACCAGCGTAATTTCAAGATCGACCTCCGGGTGGTGGACGCGTCGTCACTGTTTCTCCGCCGGCTGCGCGGCATCGTCGAGCCTGAGCAGAAGCGAAAGATCATTGGCCGGACGTTCGTTGAAGTCTTTGAAAAATCCCTCCGCTCGATCGGTCACGCCGATTTCCTCGGCCAAGGCACGCTTTACCCCGATGTCATTGAGAGCGTCTCGATCGCGGGCAACCCCGCCTCCCTGATCAAGACTCATCACAATGTCGGTGGCCTGCCCGCGCGCATGAAACTCAAGCTCATCGAGCCGCTGCGCGAACTCTTCAAGGACGAGGTGCGCCAAGTCGGCGCCGCGCTTGGTCTGCCCAAGGAAGTTGTATGGCGCCAGCCGTTTCCCGGCCCCGGTCTTGGTGTACGCGTAATGGGCGACATCACCGCGGACAAACTCGAGATTCTCCGCAACGCCGACGCCGTGCTACAGGACGAGATGATGAAATCAGGTTACTACTGGAAAGTCTGGCAGTCGTTTGCCGTTTTCTTGCCGGTGAAAACTGTCGGCGTGTTTGGTGACGAACGAACCTACGATTATGTGGTGGCGCTTCGCATCGTTGAGAGCATTGACGCCATGACGGCGGACTGGGCGAAATTGCCCCACGACCTGCTCCAGAAGATTTCCAGCCGGATCACGAACGAGGTGCGCGGCGTCAGTCGGGTGGTCCTCGACATCAGCTCCAAACCGCCGGCGACCATCGAGTGGGAATAAGGATCCTCACCTGTTGGGCGGTGGAGGCGTGAGGTTGCAAAGATCGGTCGATCGTTAAGAGGTCCGTAAATTATTGATTGTCGGGATCTTGAAAGTGCTTCCTTCGTCGTCAACTCGCCTCGCTTCCAAGTGTAACCGGGCTTTCCTCGGGACGAACTTTAGTTCAAGGTCGCTTGTAATGTTTATCCCTTCTTTCAAACGTGCGGCGTCGATGCTGGTCTTGATTTTCGCGGCCGCAGCCGTGGCGCATGCCGAGCTGCCCGTGATCGCCAAGGCCCGCGCCTACCTCGGTTCGGAGTCGGCGCTCAATGCCATCAAATCGGTGCATTATGTCGGCTCCGTGCTCGTGCCCAATGCCGCTGATCCGAAGAAGCCAACTCGGATGACGGTGGATATCATTTTCCAAGCGCCCTACCGTCAGCGCACCGTGCGCTCCACGGCGACCGTGACGGATACGACTGCGCTGGATGACTTTGACAGCTGGCATCGCATCCAGGATGCCAAGGATCCCACCCGTTGGAAAATGCAGCTGCTGACCGCCGATCAAATCCGCCGGCAACGCGCGATCGCGTGGGAGAACCTCGCTTTTTACCGCGGCTTGGAGCGGGAGGGTGGGCAGGTCCTCGATCAAGGCACGGTCGCGATCGATGGCATCACCTGCCGGAAAGTAGCGTTCGTGCATGCCAAGGATATCGTCTTTTATCGGTCTTTCGACGTGACCAACGGTCGTCTGGTCCAGACTGAGACCGAGAGCGGCAGCACTATCCGTGAGCAGGGTGAGATCAGAGTGAACGGCGTGCGGTTTCCGAGGGTAATCACCAATTCGGTCAAAGACGCCCAGGGCAAGAATCAGACGATCACGGTTACATTCGATCGGATCACGGTGAACGAAACCCACCCCGAAAGTTTCTTTGAGGTCCCGCCTTTGATCGCCAAGTAATTCTCGCCGCCCGCCGATCTGGTGCAGCCAATCTTTTTCGAAACTCATTCCCGTGCGCACTCTCTCCATCACTGCCAAGACCTTCCGCGAGGACCTCGCCGCCTTCTGTCGCGGCAGCCTGGTTTCCCGCGAGCTGTCGGACGGCGTCGCCGCCATCCTCCGCGCCGTGAACGAACGCGGCGACGAGGCCGTGGGTTATTACGCCGCAAAATTTGATGGCGCGAAATTGCAGGCTCGCGACTTCCGCGTGAAACCCGCCGAACTGGCCGCGGCCGCGCGGCGCCTGCCCGCCGCCGAGCGCCGCGCCCTCGTGGCCGCGCACGACAACATCGTCGCCTTCAACCGCCGCGGCCTGCCGCAGGCGTGGACCGCGAAGAACAAGGATGGCGCCACCGTCGGCGAAAAATTCGACCCCATCCGCCGCGTCGGCCTGTACGTGCCCGGCGGCCAGGTGCCATTGGTGTCCACGGTGTTGATGACGGCCACGCTGGCGAAGATCGCCGGGTGTCCGGAGATCGCCGTGTTTACGCCCTCGAATTCCTCGGGCAAGATCGCCGACGGCCTGCTGGCCGCCCTGCAATTGGTCGGCGTAGACGAGGTCTACAAGTTGGGGGGCGTGCACGCCATCGGCGCCATGGCTTACGGCACTACGACAATTCCTGCGGTGGACAAGGTCTTCGGTCCAGGCAACGCATTCGTCTGCGAGGCCAAGCGCCAGGTGTTCGGCACGGTGGGCGTGGATTCGCTGCCGGGACCGAGCGAACTCATGGTAATCGCCGACGACTCTGCTCGCGCCGACTTCGCGGCGGCGGATCTGCTCGCGCAGGCGGAGCACGGCTCCGGCCGGGAGAAAATCTACCTGGTGGCCACCTCCCCGAAGATCATCGCCGCGATCATCGCCGAGATGGAGAAGCAGTTGCACCTGCTTTCCCGCTCCGACAAGACGGCCCGCGTGCTCGCCGAGGGGTTCCTCGCGGTCGAGGTCACCACCCTCGCGCAGGCTGCTGACATCGCCAACTACGTCGCGCCCGAACATCTCGAGCTTCTCGTGAAGGATTCCGCGGCCAAGGTGCTGACGCGCGCGGTCACGACGGCCGGTGCCATCATGCTCGGTAATTTCACGCCGACGGCGCTCGGCGATTTTACCGCAGGCCCGAGCCATGTGCTGCCGACCGGAAGGGCCGGGCGATTTTTCAGCGGTCTGCGCGTGGCGGATTTCCAGCGGCGCACGAGTATCGTCGCCTACAACCGCGGCAGTGTGCGCAAGGCCGAACCCATCGTGGCGGCGTTTGCCGCGATGGAGAAACTCGATGCGCACGGACGCTCGGTGAAGATTCGCGTCGCGAAGAAATAGCCGCACCATGTCGTCCATCCCGCTGACGCAGCTCGCGCTGCCGCATGTCGCCTCCCTGCATGCCTACACTCCGGGCCTCCAGCCCACCGAACCGGGTTGGGTGAAGCTCAATACCAACGAGTGCCCCTATCCGCCCAGCCCTCGCGTGGCCGGGGCACTCCGCCAGGAAATCGGCGCGGATGGCGCCTCACTGCGACTCTATCCCAATCCCAAGAGCAGTCCGCTGCGCTCCGCAGTCGCGGCCTTGCACGGCCTGCGCGAGGAGAATGTCTGCATCGGCAATGGCTCCGACGACATCCTCAATCTCCTCGTGCGGATCTTCTGCGCGCCGGAGGCTGCCGCCGGCTTCATGTTTCCAAGCTATTCGCTCTATCCGGTGCTCGTCGGCATCCAGGATGGACGCAGTGCGGTGATCAACTTCGACCGCACGATGCGGCTGCCGTTTGACCAGATTGCCGCCTCGGCGGCGTCGGTGTTTTTTCTCACTTCACCCAACGCACCCACCGGCGTCGCTTTCACCAACGCCGACCTTGAGCGCATCCTGACCACGTTTCGCGGCATACTGGTGGTGGATGAAGCCTACGTGCCATTTGCACGGGAGAACGCTGTCCCGTTGCTCGCGCGCTACCCAAACCTGGTGGTCGTGCGCACGTTGTCGAAGGCTTACGCGCTCGCCGGGGTCCGCGTGGGTTACGCGCTGGGTCAGCCGGAATTAATCGGGCTGCTCGACCGCGTGCGGGACAGCTACAACGTCAACCGCCTCTCGCAGGTTGCGGCGCTCGCGGCCGTGGGCGACCAAGACTATTATGAGGGCATGATCGCGAAGGTGAAGACCACGCGTGAGGCGAATCTGATTCGCTTTGCGGAGACCCGCGGCTGGTTCACCTATCCGTCTCAGGCGAATTTCATCTTCACCGAGCCCAAGAACGCGCGGGGCGAGAGCGGCGCGACCGTCGCCAAGTCCGCTTACGATTTCCTATGCGCCCGCAAAGTATTGGTGCGGCTGTTTCCGAGCCATGCCTTGACCGCGTCCTTCCTTCGCATCACGGTGGGAACGGACGGCGAAATGCTGATCCTCCACGACTCCCTCGACGCATGGCTAAAAACTCCTCACGCGTAGCGACCGTTGCCCGTAAAACGGCCGAGACCGATATCGCGCTCACTCTCGCGATCGATGGCCGCGGCGTCGGCAAAATCGACACCGGGGTGCCGTTCTTCGACCACATGCTCACGTTGTTCGCGAAGCACGGCTTGTTCGACCTCACGGTGAAGGCCAAAGGCGACACCGAGGTGGATTATCATCACACGGTGGAAGACGTCGGTCTGGTGCTCGGTCAGGCGTTCAAGGAAGCGCTTGGCGACAAGATCGGCATCAAGCGCTACGGATTTTTCCTGCTGCCCATGGACGAATCGCTCGCGCGGATCGCCGTCGATGTGGGCGGTCGCCCGCACTTGGTTTACTCGGCCGATGCGCCCACGATGTTCGTGCGCGATTTCAATATCATCCTCGTGAAGGAATTCTGCCGGGCATTCAGCAATGCCCTCGGCGCGAATCTGCATGTCCAGCTGGTTTATGGCGAGGAGCCGCACCATGTGGCTGAGGCGATCTTCAAGTGCCTCGCCCGCGCGCTCGACATGGCCACGTCCATCGAGTCCCGTGCCGCCGACCTGATCCCGTCAACCAAGGGGACAATCTAAAACGGCCAGGTCGTTTTAGAGGGAGTTGGGAGATAGAAGCTGGCGGATGGAATGCCGCCTTGGCTGTCTCCGGTTGACATCGTCTGTTCCTGACTGAGGGTCTGCTTCCACTGCCTAGTTCCAGCTTCGTTTCCCGATGGTATTCCACCTCCCAACGCCCAACTCCCATTTCCGATGACGGCGATCGCCGTCATTGATAATGGCATCTGCAATTTGCGCAGTGTCACGAAGGCACTCGAGGCCGTCGGCGCGGATCCGCGCGTCGTTCGCACGCCTGCCGAGGTGGCCGCGAGTGGCGCCTCCGGTCTGGTGCTGCCTGGAGTTGGCGCGCTGCGCGACTGCGTGGCCGCCCTGCGCGAAACCAAGCTCGACGCTACCGTGCGCGATTGGATCGCGGCGGATCGCCCGTTTCTCGGCATTTGCCTCGGCATGCAGGCGCTGTTCGAGCACTCCGAGGAATCAAACGTTACGGGCCTTGGCATTTTTCCGGGCAAAGTCGTCCGCTTCCGGCGTCCGTCCGAGTTCAAGATTCCCCACATGGGCTGGAATACGGTGCGCTTCACCCAGCCGAACTCGCCCCTGGCGGTCGGCCTGCTAAACGAGGGCGAGGCGTTCTATTTCGTGCATAGTTACCATTGTGTGCCGGATGACCCGAAGCTGGTGCTGGCCGAGTGTGATTATGGTGGTCTGTTCTGCGCGGCCATTGCGCGAGGCCGCTGCTTTGCCACCCAGTTCCACCCTGAAAAAAGCCAGGCGAAGGGCCTGCAGATCTACCGCAACTTCGCGGTCGTGGCCGCACGAAGTTAGGCCCTCGTGCTATTCAGCGTCTCCGCGAACCTTGCCGCGGATTACTTTCGATCATCCGCGGTTATCCGCCCATCTGCGGAAAGCTATTGCAGATGTAGCTTCAGCATTCCTAACCCCGACGGCTCCATTAGCTAATGAACCTGTCATGAGGATGAATCTCGGGAACTTTGCTTTGCAAGCGGCATGGATTCCGCTTCGTTAGTGCGATCATGGCCACGACTGCACAGCTCAAACTCGGCGACAAGGAGTACACCCTGCCTGTGATCGTCGGCACAGAAGGCGACAAAGCCATCGATATCCGCAAGCTGCGCGCTGAAACCGGCTACATCGCCTACGATCAGGGCTACGGCAACACGGGCTCTTGCGAAAGCAGCATCACCTACCTCGATGGCGACAACGGTGTGCTCCGCCATCGCGGTTATCCGATCGAGCAGCTCGCGCAACACAGCAACTTTGTCGAGACAGCCTATCTGGTGATTTACGGCGAGCTGCCCAATGCCGCCCAATACAAGGTCTTCAGCAACAACCTGCGCCACAACGCCGCGATTGAACCGCAAATGCAGGCGATCTTCCAAGGCTATCCGAAGGATGCGCCCCCCATGGCGATGCTCTCGTCCATCGTCGCCTCGCTGGCCGCGCATTACCCGCACCTGGCGACCAATGATTACGAGAAAGACCTCCAGAACTTCGACCTCGCGGCCGCCATGGCCATCTCGAAGATCCGGACGATCGGAGCGATGATCTATCGCTATCAGCGCGGCAAAGCCTACATCGCGCCCGAGGACATCCCGTTCTCGGATAATCTGCTGCACATGATGTTCTCGGAGCTATATGAGGACTACACCGTGGTGCCCGAGGTGACCAAGGCCATCAACACGCTCCTGCTGCTGCACGCGGATCACGAGCAGAACTGCAGCACGTCCACGGTGCGCATGGTGGGCTCGAGTGCGGCAAACCTCTTCACCTCCCTTTCCGCCGGCATCTGCGCGCTCTCGGGACCGCTGCACGGCGGCGCCAATGTCGCGGTCATGCACATGCTCCAGTCCATCCACGACGAGCATGACGACGGTACGCGCTTCATCGCCGCCGCCAAGTCCGGCGGCAAGAGCAACCGCCTCATGGGCTTCGGCCATCCGGTTTATCGCAATTTTGACCCCCGGGCGAAGATCATCGGCAAGGCCTGCGAGGATGTGTTGAACAAGCTCGGCATCAACGATCCGCTCCTTGAGATTGCTCGCAACCTTGAGCAGGCCGCCCTGAAGGATGACTACTTTATCTCACGTAAACTCTACCCGAACGTCGATTTCTACAGCGGCATCATCATGCGCGCCCTCGGCATCCCGGTGAACATGTTCACCGTCATTTTTGCCATCGGGCGTTCGCCGGGCTGGATCGCGAACTGGCGCGAGGTCGCCGCGAATCCGAAAGGCCGCATCTACCGCCCGCGGCAGGTCTACTCGGGTCCCGTCGAACGCGACTACACTCCAATCGCTAAACGCAGTTGAGTTGGAGGGAGGAGATTCCGATCCCACCTTGTGTCGGTCGGGGAAACGAGTTCACGGCGGGAACGGCGACCCCGCCCTTCATCAAACGTCAGGCCGATTTTGGTTTCTCCGGCTCGGATTTGAAGATCTCGTCGGTGGTCAGACCGGTCAGCGAACGCAGGCCGCGGATGAGTTGCCAGAGTGCCAGCATCATCATGCCCATGACGGGCACCATGATAACCGGCACGCTCAGCCAGTGCATCTTGGCCAGCTCGGCATTGAATTCCGGCGTGCCCCCCGGGCTCTTGAGAAGATACCGCGCGAGTCCGTAGCCGAGCGCGGCGCTGATGAAAAACGCCAGGGCGATCAGGATGCTGCAGCGCTGCAGCAACGAGGTAAACCCGCGCTCCGCACCCCGTTCGCGGAGCGAGGACTCAATCCGCGGCACGTCCATGATGGCGTCGTTGTAAAAGATCGTTTTCACGAGCGGGTCGCGGGCGCGCATCGTGGCGAGGAGGACCAGGCCAATCAGCGAGGGGAGGGCGGCGTCTTTCACGGCAAACCAAAAGCCGTCGAGTTTCAGGATAGCGAAGACCCCGCTGATGAGCACGCCCACCGTGCCCAGCACCGAAAGCGCGTTGGTTTTCCGGCGCACGACAAAATCATACACGCCATACCCGAGGGGAAAGAGCAGGGCGACCAGCAGGCCCCAGACCGGGCCGAGCCGGTTTTCCTTGCTCAGCTGCGCCATCAGGATCGCCGGAATCGCGACATTGCACGCGAGGTTGATCAGCAGGTTTTCCGGCTTGGCGGGCGGCCGGGAGGCAGTCAGCGGGGGTACAACGGGGGGGACGGGTTCGGGGGTCATTTCGCTTTTGCATTGGAGAATCACAGGTCGCTTAATCGCGTCAAACCTCCGTCCTATGATTCTCCTCGGCCTCAACATTGACCACTGCGCCACGGTGCGCCAGGCGCGCTACCGGGAGGCAGGCACCACGGCGGGTGGCACGGTGGAGCCGGATCCGATCACGCTCGCCCACCTGGGGGAGCGGGCAGGTGCCGACGGAATCACGGCGCATTTGCGCGAAGATCGCCGGCATATTCAGGACCGCGACATCTGGCGGCTGCGCGAAAGCCTCGCGACACGTTTGAATCTTGAGATGGCCTGCACGCCGGCGATGACGGCCTTGGCGATCAAACTGAAGCCCGAGACCGTATGTGTGGTGCCGGAGAACCGGAAGGAAATCTCGACCGAGGGTGGACTTGACGTGGTGGGCAACCGCAAGGCGGTCCGCACGTGCATTGCCGCGATGACCGAAGCGGGGATTCAGACGAGTCTCTTCATCGATCCCGACGAGGCGCAGATCGAACTGGCGGCCAAGCTTGGCGCGCCCATCGTGGAACTGCACACGGGGGCGTACGCGAATGCCTATCACGGTCCGAAGCGGGCGAAGGAATTTCAGCGGCTCCGCCTCGGCTGCGTGCGGGCGCACGAACTGGGTCTGACGGTCAACGCGGGCCATGGCATCAATTACGTCAATATTACGGAAGTGCGCACGCTGCCTCACCTGCACGAGCTCAATATCGGCCACAGCATCATCAGCCGCGCGTTGTTCACCGGGATCGAGGAAGCGGTGCGCGAGATGAAGACGCGGATGAACGGATGAGCACTGGCATGAATTTTTCCCTGCCGCCGGGCGGCCTGTTGGTCGGTCTTGGGGCCGACTTGATTGAGGTCGAGCGCGTGCGGGGCGTACTGGAGCGCCAGGGTCCGCGGTTCCTGGAGCGCGTGTTCACCGAAGAGGAACGCACCTACTGCGCGGGCATGGCGCATCCCCACAAACATTACGCCGCGCGGTTCGCCGCGAAAGAGGCGGTCTCGAAATGTTTCACCACCGGCATTGGTGCCGAGCTCGGGTGGAAGTCGGTGTCGATTTACCATGGTCCGCGTAACCAACCGCTGGTGCGCCTCGACGAAAAGGGCCAGGCCTTGCTCGCCCAGGTGGGTGCGACCCACGTGCTCGTCACGCTCTCCCACACCGAATCCCACGCCATGGCCGTCGCGGCCCTTGTTCGCGCCTGAGGGTCTTGCCATGGACGAGCCGGTCAAAACCTACCCGCCGGCGGTCTCCCGGCTCTCCCGCACGCCGTCGTGGGTGATGCTGGGCTTTGTGCTCGGCGCCGCCTTCATCTGGGCTTGGCCGCGCGTGGAAAAAACTGGGACTCTGGCAACTTCTTTGCCCGTGAAGACCTATCAGCTTGACCGGCCCAAACTGACCGAGATTGAGGCGGTGTTTGCGGAATGGAGTGGGGAGGCAGTCTGGGACAACGGCCTGACGGAGGTCGCGTTGTGGGACGTGGACAAAAAAACCTACTCGATTTGCTACGAGGTGCTTCGCAGCGGAGGTAATCACTATTTCCGCTCCATCCCGCATCTCACGCGTCCGGTGCTGACGCACGGACTGCGAGGCACCGCGCCATTGCTTTTTACCGAAACTGAGGCGATGCGCCGCGAATGGCTCCAGCGCGCGCAAATTGAACCGTCCACTCTCTTGGCGGTCCCCACCATCGCCAAACCCTGATTTCCGCCATGATTGCCGACAGCCATCCGATTCTCACCCTTAATGACGCGCGGCGCTTGGAAGCGAAACGCTTTGGTGGGGACGAGGCCAAGGAGTGGCCCGCCATGCAGCAGGCGGGCAGCGGGGTGGCGACCGCGATGCTCACAGATTTTGAGGAGATCGGTGGATTCCCGGATACGGGCCGTTTGCTCGTGCTGGTGGGCAAGGGGCACAACGGCGGCGACGCGCTGATCGCCGCGCAGGCTCTCCTCGAACGGTTTCCCGCTGCTCAGGCGGACGTGCTGTTTGTTTTGGGTGAACGCGACTTGCGTCCGCTGACGGCCAGAGCGTACCGGGCGCTCGTCCAGATGGCGGCGAATCGTTTGCGAATCATTTCGGTGGGCGAGCTGGCACCCGACTACGCCCTGGGCCTCGACGGGATATTTGGTTTCCAATTTCGCCCGCCGGCCGGACGCGCGATAATTGCTTTGCTGGAGCGGGTGAACGCCCTGCCCATCCGGCTGCGCGCCGCCGTGGATCTGCCGAGCGCTGGGCTCTTCCGCGCTGATTTCACCTACGCCACCGGCTGCGTGAAGGCGCCGATCCTCACCGAAAAAAACGCCGGGCGCCTGCGCTACATTGATCTCGGTTTTTTTACGGGTGCTCAACGTGGAGCTGAGAGAGTGCTTACGCCGGCACTGCTGACCCCGCTCGCGGGCCTGCGACCCCCGCATAGTGACAAACGCAGCCAAGGTCATCTGCTCGTGCTGGGCGGATCGCTAAGTTTCCCGGGAGCAGTCCTGATGACGGTACTGGCGGCGTTGCGCAGCGGGGCGGGACTCGTGACGGCCTTTGTCCCTGAATCGCTCGCACCCGCTTACGCGGCGCGCGCGCCCGAGGCGATGTGGATGGGCTGGCCGGAAACCGCTACCGGCGGTCTGGCGTTGGAAGGACGGCACCTTTTGCAGACGAAACTCGCAGGCGCGACGGCGCTCGCCATCGGTCCGGGACTGGGGCGTGAACCCGAGGCGCTCGCACTCGTCACGGATATTGTGAAGACGGTCCGAATCCCGGTGTTGCTCGACGCCGATGCGTTGCAACCGGGGATTGTGAAGGCCGCTAAGACGTCACTCGTGCTGACGCCGCATGCGGGCGAGTTTGCGCGGATTGCGGGCAAAACTGAATTGCGCGCTTTTTGCCGGAAGAGCGGTGCCGTTGTCGCGCTCAAGGGTCCCATCACCCGCGTGAGCGATGGCGCCCGGGTGTATCACAGTTTTTTCGGCGGTCCGGTGCTGGCGCGGGGCGGCAGCGGAGATCTGTTGGCCGGTTTGACGGGCGGGCTGCTGGCGCAGACGCCGCAGGATCCACTGCTGGCCGCGAGCCGCGGGGTTGTATGGCACGGACGGGCGGCGGATCTGCTGGCTCGCGCGCACGGCCAGACGGCGGTGCATACGACGCAGCTGCTCGGCTATTTGTCCGCAGTTTTAAGAAATTAATCCATGAGCGGGGAGCTGACCGAGTTGCAGGCGTTTCTCGTGTTGAACGCGCTGCCTAACATTGGCCCCATCACGCTCAACCGTTTGTTGGAGGAACTCGATGGCGACCCCCGGGCGGTTTTCACGGCGGGAGTACGGCGACTCGAGGGCGTGAAGGGCGTCGGTCCCGCGATCAGTTCGACGATTGCGCAGTGGCGCGAGCATTTCGACCTCGCGCGTGAGGAGGAACGCATGGCCAAGGCGGCCACGACATTCATCACCACTCGGGACGCGGCCTATCCCAAACTACTCAAGGAAATCAACGACCCGCCCATCGGACTCTATCGCAAGGGGACGTACGAATTCGGCGCACCGTGCATCGCCATCGTCGGTAGTCGGCGCTGCACGCTGTATGGCCAGGCGACGGCGAGGAAATTGAGCATCGAGCTGGCGCGGCTTGGGTTTTGCATAGTGAGCGGCCTCGCGCGAGGCATCGACACGGCGGCACACGAGGGCGCGTTGTCGGTCGGCGGCAAGACCGCGGCGGTTCTGGGCTGCGGCATTGATATCATTTATCCGCCGGAAAACCTCGCGCTGTACCGACACATCGAAGCGGAGGGGGCGATCTTGTCGGAGTTCCCATTTGGTCGGCGGGCGGACCGGCAAAGTTTCCCGATGCGGAACCGCGTGGTGGCGGGCATGTGCGAGGCGACGGTTGTCATTGAAACCGATGTCAACGGCGGAGCGATGATCACCGCGCGCTTTGCAGGCGAACAAGGCCGGCTGCTGTACGCGGTGCCGGGACGGATTGACCAGACGACCAGCGCAGGGTGCCACCAGTTAATCCGCGACGGGGCGACTTTGCTGACGGGTGTGGACGACATTCTCTCGGAGCTGAATTACCTCGATGGTCTTCGCCCGTCGCCGATCCCGGACAAACCCGGCTCACCCGTGACACCGGCGGGACGCCTGACGGCGGATGAGGCGGCGGTGTTTGGTTGTTTCAGGGGGGGTGGCCAACTCACGCCGGATGCGCTGGCGGCGCTAACGGACCTGCCGGCGGATCAGCTCTCCGCGACGCTGATGTTGCTCGAGCTCAAGCGCCTCATCGCCAAACGGGCGGACGGCGCGTTTGAAGCCCGGAGCTAGTGATCGCTTTTACTCTATGAATACCTCGATCGATCTCTCGAACTTGTTCCAGAAACGCCAAGCCGAGTCGCGCTCGCTATCGGCGGAAAATCCGCTCGGCAAGAAAGGTGGCGGCGGCATGGCGACGAAGAAAACGACGCTGCATCCGCCGGCGTGGGAGCAGGCGCGCGATCTGGGCCGAGGCTGGAAGTGTTCGCCGTGCCTCGCGCTCAAGGCGGGCGAGACCACGACGCTCATGGATCACGAAGGGCCGGGCGTCGTGCGCCACATGTGGATCACGTTTGAGCGTCCGTTCCGCCGGCAGGTCATCCTGCGGATATATTGGGACGGACAAAAGCATCCGTCCGTTGAGTGTCCAATCGGGGACTTCATGTGCCAGTCGTGGAACGCCGACCAGAATATCAACGCTTCGCCGGTCAATGTGAACCCTAAGGGCGGCATGAATTGTTTCTTTGCGATGCCTTTCCGGAAGCATGCGCGCATCACCGTCGAGAACACGGCGGCGAACGACCTGCCGCTGTTTTTCTACACGATCAACTACACGTTGGAGGCGGTGGCGGAGGATTGCCTCTCCTTCCATGCGCAGTTCCGGCGGACGAATCCCGTGCCGTACAAGGACGTTTACACGATCCTGGAGGGCGTGAGTGGTCATGGCCAATACGTCGGCACCTTCATGAGCTGGCAGCAGAACAACGCCGGCTGGTGGGGCGAGGGAGAGATCAAGATGTACCTCGACGGCGACCAGGAGTGGCCGACGATCTGCGGCACGGGTACCGAGGACTATTTCGGCGGGGCGTGGTGTTTCGATGACGGCAATTTCTCCTCGCCCTACTTCGGGTTTCAGCAAGTGGTCGGAAAATCCGGCCAGCCCGGCGCGCGGATGACGATGTACCGCTTTCACGTCCACGACCCGGTGTTTTTCAAGCAGGACCTGCGCGTGACGATGCAAGCGCTCGGCTGGCGCGATGTGGCCCAGGCGTTTCCTGATAAACGTTATCTCGCACTGCAGGATGACATCGCGTCGGTGGCTTACTGGTACCAGACGCTACCCGGTGCGCCACTGGCGCCATTGCCGGACCGGGACTACCGGGAGATTATTTAAGCGCGAAGTCGTGAAGACGCGAAGGACGGAGCAAAGTTCGAAGAGCCACTTAGCTCACAGAACACACGGACCACACGGAAATGGAGTCCAGATTAGGTCAGAATAATTCTTCCGTGTGGTCCGTGTGTTCCGTGGGCTAAAATCCGGGGGTTGCTTCTTCGGACCTTCGCGCCTTGGCGTCTTCGCGCTTAATGCTTGGCGCTTACCGCGCGGGCGACTTCGGCTTCCCACGTGCCGGCGATGATGGCCCCGTATTCCTCGAGTCCGCCGGTGGTGCGCGACCCGGTGAGCCGCGGACGCGGGTTGCCGATTCGACCGCTCGTGTAGAACGAGTCGTCGGTCTGATCTTCGCAAAGAAAGTGAAAAGCGAGACCGGCGCGTTCGGCGTCGGTCTGGTTGTCGCCGGTGGAGTGAGGCGTGCCGTAGCAGAAGAAAATTACGCCACCCGCTTTCAACTCGACGGTCTCGGCCTTGGACTCGTCGGGCGAACAATGGATGTGGTGGTCGCTGTTGGCGTCACGCTCGTGCGGCAGCAAGGTTTCCCAAGCATTGGGGACGACGTGCAGCGTGCCGTTGGCGACGGTGGCGTCGTGGATCGCGATCCACATAGCGGTGCCGCGCAGAGGCTTTGGGATTTTGAAGTACGCGTTATCCTGATGCCAGGCGGTGCCCATGCCGGTGCGACCGGGCTTCAGGAAAATCTGATCGAGGTGCAGCGTGATCTCCGGGCCAATCAGCTTGGTGACGGCGGCGATGACTTTCGGGGCGAAGGGCAGCGAACGGATCAGCGTGCTGTAGAAATTTGCGGGGCAGAGCTGCAGGTTCTGCTTGGTGCTGGATTGCGTCTGGCCGTCCCCGTCGGTCGCAACGTTGCGGAGAAAGCCATTGCGCTGGAGCCGGGCGATATCGGCCTGGAGCGCGGCGGTCTCCGCATCGTTGAAGAAGCCAGGCACGGCCACGAAGCCGCGGCGGCGGAATTGCTCAACTTGAGCGGGAGAAAGTTTCATGGGTAGGGTAGGCCACTACGAAGCGGGCGAAGGCCTGGCCTTCAAGCTTTGGTTGCGTGAGCCGGGCTTTCGGTCAGGCGTTGGTAGGTCGGATGTCGGGAGCAAAGGCCGACCCACGTGATGACCGATGCCCGAGGCGTTGCATTGACAGGGACGGGGCATTTGCGAGCCTGCCAGACTCTCTTTTTCACTGTGACCAACAAATCGCTGCCCTTCACCAAGGAACAACTCGAAGCCATCGCCGCCCAGGTGCCGACGCCTTTCCATCTCTATGACGAGGCGGCGATGCGCCGGAATGCCCGAGCGTTTTACCAGGCGTTTGCCTGGGTCCCGGGCGGGTTTATCAATCACTATGCGGTGAAGGCTTTGCCGAACCCGTATGTGATTGAGGCACTGAAACAGGAGGGCCTCGGCGGTGACTGCTCCTCCTTCGCCGAGCTGAAGCTCTGTGAGGCAGTCGGGCTCAAGGGCGAGAAGGTCATCTTTACGTCCAACGATACGCCGGCCTACGAATTTCAGAAGGCCTACGAGCTGGGCGCGATCATCAACCTCGATGACATCAGTCACATCGCGTATCTCGAAAAAGCGCTCGGTGGAAAACTGCCCGAGATGCTGTGCTTTCGCTACAACCCGGGTCCGCTGAAGGAAGGTAACGCCATCATCGGCAAGCCGGAAGACGCCAAGTACGGCTTCACCCGCGACCAGCTGTTTGAAGGCTATCGCATCGCCCGCGACCGCGGCGTGAAGCGCTTCGGCCTGCACACGATGGTGGCATCTAACGAACTCAATCCCGATTACTTCGTCGAGACGGCGCAGATGCTGTTCGACCTCGTGGTCGATTTGAACCGCCAGCTCGGGATCCGTTTCGAATATCTCAATCTCGGCGGCGGCATCGGCATTCCCTATCGCCCGGCTCAGGACGCGGTCGATCTCGTGGCGCTCGGCCAGCGCATCAAGGCGCTTTACGAGAAGACGATCGTCGCCAACGGCCTCGGTCCGATTCGCATCGCGATGGAATGCGGACGCATGATCACGGGTCCTTACGGCTATCTCATCAGCCGCGTGCTGCATAAAAAGGCGATCTACAAGAACTACGTCGGCCTCGACTCGTGCATGGCCAACCTGATGCGGCCCGGCATGTATGGCTCGTACCATCACATCACGGTGCCCGGGAAGGAAAATGGTCCGAAGAAGGTTTACGACGTGACCGGTTCGCTTTGTGAGAACAACGACAAATTCGCCGTGGATCGGGAGATTTCCGACCCGGCGATTGGCGATCTCGTTGTGATCCACGACACGGGCGCGCACGGCCACGCGATGGGTTTCAATTATAACGGCAAGCTCCGCTCGGCCGAAGTACTCTGGCAGGGTGAGACGAAGTTTAAGCTCATCCGCCGCGCTGAGACGCTCGCCGATCATTTCGGCACGCTCGATTATCCTGGCCTGACCTGATTTTCGATCAGGATCAGCCTGCAGGGAGTCGGCTTTACGCCCGATATCCGATCCGGCGCTATCGGGGGAAAAGCCCGACCCAGAGGATCGTGGAAGATCAAACTGACCCGCTGTCCGAATTGGGCGGCGGACTAACCCGGCGGCCAGCTCATCTGGCGCCGGGCGAGCAGATGGACATGCAAGTGCGGGACCCCTTCGGCGGCGTGCCGACCGTTGTTGACCACGAGGCGGAAGCCCTCGGCGAGGTTTAGTTTCTTGGCGAGGATCCCGGCGACCACGAGCAGGTGGCCCAGAATGGCCTGGTCAGCGGCGGTCGCCTCGGCGATGCGCACGATCAGGCGCTTGGGGATGATCAGCAGGTGCAGGGGGGCCTTGGGCTCGATGTCGTGGATCACGATGCAATCTTCGTCCTCGTACTCGATCTGCGCGGGGATCTCGCGGTCGATGATTTTCTGGAAAAGCGTCTTGGGCATGAACCCGAGTTGAAGCGCAAAGATGTGAAGACGCAAAGTTTCAAACAAAGGATGGATTGGGCTCCATCCGGACTGAGCGGCTTCGCGTCGCTGCGCTTAATTCTACAAAAACAACAGCTGCAGGTCGGCGCTGCGCGCTGTGCGCGCGGCGGTGAGTTCGCGGATAAAGGCGAGAGCCTCCTCGTAGTCACGGCGCCGGCGGGGCGAGGCGCGTTTTTGGGGCGGGATCAACGCGGGGCGCAGATTGGTCACGAGCAGCGTGGATTCACGGTAAGGCGCGAGCTGGCGCAGGCCGGCCATCAATTCCGCGCGGGCGAAGAGCGGCGTGGCGGCGGTGGGGGTCAAGGCGGCGTCCCAATGGAAAAACCCGCGACGCGGTAGATGAGTGTAGAGTCTGCCGAGAAGTAGCGCGGCGGCGGCATTGAACTCGGTGTCGTATTTCGACGCCAACTCCGGACGCGCCGCGGTCTGGGCGGCGAGCTCGGCGAGGCTGAACGTGATGGCCTCCTTGATCTGCTCCGCCAGGTACAGGTCGTGGCCCGTGGCGTGGGCGAAAAGCGCGTTGATGAAATGCAGCCGGCGCAAGTCGGCGCGGTCGCGGGTCATTTCTGCTTCTTGGCGAGCGTGCTGATCTCGTGCATGAACTCCGCCACGTCGCGGAACTCCTTGTAGACGCTGGCAAAGCGCACGTACGCGACCTGATCCACGGTGCGCAGGCGTTGCATCACAGCGTCGCCGATGGCGCCCGAGGGAATCTCGTTTTCGAACTGCGCGTCGAGCATGTCTATAACATCCTCGATCAGCATGGTGATCTGCTCGACGTCCACGGGGCGCTTGTGACAGGCGGCCCGAACAGCGTGAACGAGCTTCTCACGGGAAAATTCCTCGCGACGGCCGTCGCGCTTGATCACGACCAGCCCGTCGCGCACGAGTCCCTCGGTCGTGCTGTAGCGGTGTCCGCACTCAAGGCACTCGCGGCGGCGGCGGATGGTCGAGCCTTCGCGACTGATGCGTGAGTCGATGACCTTGTCCTCAATGGAAGTGCATTTGGGGCAGCGCATGGGGGCGTAAGTGTAGCGAGTGGTGAGGAGCGAGTCGACCGGTGGGGGAGGGATGAAGGGAGAGATGGGACGCGAGCAGCGAGTGTCGGTGGGTCTGTGGTTGGTGGTTTGGATCTGCTCGCTACCGGCTACTCGATGCTCGCTACTTTGGTCTCAGTTCAGCGACAGGAAGTTCTTCAGGATGTTCATTCCACCTTCGGTGGCGTACGACTCGGGATGAAACTGCACGCCCCAGATGGGCAACTGTTTGTGACGCAATCCCATGACCTCACCCTCGGCGGTTTCGGCCGTGATTTCGAGGTCCTTCGGGAAAGTGGCGCGGTCGACCAGCAGCGAGTGGTAGCGGGTCGCGGCAAAGTTTTGCGGCATGCCTTGGAACAGATCGGTATTCCGATGTTGGATGGGCGACGTCTTGCCATGCATCAAGCGCGAGGCGCGGACGACGTTGCCACCGAAGTAATGACCGATGGCTTGGTGGCCGAGGCAGACGCCGAGAATGGGTTTCACGCCGGCAAACGCCTTGATGATCTCGAGGGTCACGCCAGCTTCCGCCGGCGAACAGGGTCCCGGGGAGAGCATCACGCGGTCGGGATTGAGCGCGAGGGCCTGAGCGGGAGTGATCTCGTTGTTGCGGAAGACACGCTGCGTCACGCCCAACTGTCCGAAGTATTGGACGAGGTTGAAGGTAAACGAATCGAAGTTATCGATGACGAGGAGCACTTCGGGCCACCATCCCATGGGTTGACAGGGGGGTCAAGCATCCGGGTAAGGTGGAGCACGCTGATGGCCAACCACTTTCAATTGCTCACGACGGACACCGCAACGGCCGCACGGCGCGGCCGGCTTCAGACGCGGCATGGGGTCATCGAGACGCCCATTTTCATGCCGGTGGGCACGCAGGGTACGGTCAAGTCACTCACCCCGGTTCATCTGCGGGAGATCGGTTCGCAGATCATCCTGGGCAACACTTATCATCTCAACCTGCGGCCGGGTTCGGAATTGGTCCGGGAATTGGGTGGTCTGCATAAATTCATGGGCTGGGATGGCCCGATTTTGACGGACAGCGGCGGTTTCCAGGTCTTCTCGCTGGCGAAGTTGCGCGATGTGCGGGAGGACGGCGTAGCGTTCCAGTCGCACCTGGATGGGGCGAAGCTCTTTCTGGGTCCGAAGGAAGTGATGGGCATCCAGCAAAATCTCGGTAGCGACATCGCGATGGTGTTGGACGAGTGCCCGCCCTGGCCGTGTGAGCGCGACGCGTGCGCGAAGGCCGTTGCGCGGAGCCAGCGCTGGGCGGAGCAGTGCAAGAAAATCGCCACGGATAGCGGTTTTTTTGCGGCGGGGCATCACGTGTTTGCGATCGTGCAGGGCTCGACGTTTGACGATTTGCGGCGCGAGGCGGCGGAGTCGCTGGCGGCGCTGGATTTTCCCGGTTACGCCGTTGGGGGCGTGAGTGTGGGCGAACCGGAGCCAGAGATGTTGAAGCAGGTGGGGGCGACGACGCCTTTCCTTCCGGCCGACAAGCCGCGCTACACGATGGGCCTTGGTACGCCGCCGCAGTTGTTGAAGATGGTCGCGCTCGGCGTGGACATGTTTGACTGCGTGCTGCCGTCCCGCGTGGCGCGCAACGGCCTGGTGTTCACGCCGGATGGCCCGATGAATTTGCGCAACGAGCGGTATCGCTCCGATCCGCGGCCAATCGTCGAGGGTCTCGACAATTACACCTGTCGGAATTTTTCGCGGGCCTATTTGCGGCATCTCACGCTTGCGGGTGAGATTCTCAGCTGCACGCTGCTGACACTGCATAACCTGCATTTCTACCTCGATCTGATGGCGCAGGTCCGCGCGCACATCGAGTCGGGCGATTTTGCGACCTGGCACCTGGCTTGGATCAACCGCTATGAAACGGGTGCGGCCGCGAGGCGGGCGGTTTCCTAGCCACGAGGGAGGGAATAAATCACGAAGCGACCGTCTTGGCCCGGTTTTTTGTGACTTTTCGGCCGGTTTCGTGGCCAGCATGCAGGCGAGATCTGAGCGCGACTGAAGTTTTGCTGGCGAACCCGCGTGATTTTCCCAAACCTGATTCGCCATGCGCATACTTGTCACCGGCGGTGCCGGCTTTCTCGGCTCCCATCTTTGCGAACGCCTTCTGAATGACGGCAACGAAGTCATCTGCATTGATAACCTGTTCACGGGCCGCAAGCGCAACATCACGCACCTGTTGAAGAACCCGGGCTTTGAGTTCGTGCGGCACGACGTAATCGATCCGTTCAAGTTCGAGGTGGACCAGATCTACAACCTCGCCTGTCCCGCCTCGCCGCCGCACTATCAGTACAACCCGATCAAGACGATCAAGACGTCGGTGATGGGCTCGATCAACTGCCTGGGCCTCGCGAAGCGACTCAAGGCGCGGGTTTTCCAAGCCTCGACCTCGGAGGTGTACGGCGATCCGCAGATTCATCCGCAGCCCGAAAGTTATTGGGGCAATGTGAATCCCATCGGCAAACGTTCCTGCTACGACGAGGGCAAGCGCTGCGCCGAGACGCTCTTCTTTGACTACCACCGCGAGAACAAGGTGGATATCCGCGTCGTCCGCATCTTCAACACCTACGGGCCGCGCATGCACGAAGCCGACGGCCGCGTGGTTTCGAACTTCATCGTTCAGGCCCTGCGCGGCGAGGACATCACGATTTACGGCGACGGTTCGCAGACGCGGTCCTTCTGCTACGTGGACGATTTGATCGAGGGTTTCATCCGGCTCATGGCGCAGACAGAAACCGTCGGGCCGATGAACATCGGCAATCCCGGCGAGTTCACGATGCTCCAGCTCGCGCAGCTCACGCTGAAGCTGGTGGGTGGAAAATCGAAGATCGTGCACCGGGCGCTCCCGCCCGACGACCCGAAGCAGCGCCAGCCCGACATCACGCTCGCGAAAAAGGTGCTCAAATGGGAACCCAAGGTCCAGCTCGAGGAAGGCCTCCAGCGGACGGTGGCGTATTTCAGGACCAAGGTCTGATGTAGGGTGGCGCCGCTGACCCGCCAAACCTCCGCCTGCTTTCGACTCCATAACGCGGACGGATCCCTGGCGGCTCAGCGACCGTGCCGGCAAAAGTACGTTATCCCGCCCCAGCGCGTTCGGGCACGGTCGCGAGCCCATCGAAGCGCATCGCGGGGCGTTGCCGCGAAGCATGGCGGTCAGTTCTTCTGAAGTCGGGTTGAGCACAAAGAAAGGGCGGACGAACGGTCCGATGCAGCTGTCTCCTTTGCACCCGGCAGGAAGGGCGATCAAGGTCGGGAAATGCGGTTGGGAACCGGCGCTAAAGGCAACGCGGCCAAGCCTTTTCGGCCCCGTCTATTTGTCATTTGCCAAGCCCCCTTCGGCGCCTATGGTCTTGACCCTTCATGCTTTCCTTTCTGTTCAAACGCCTTGCTGGCCGGCACTACAAAAAGTTCCTGGAGAAAGCCCGGCCCACCGTCGCGCGCATTACGGAGCTCGAGTTGGGCTATCAGACCCTCTCCGACGACCAGCTCCGCGCCAAGACGGACGAGTTCCGCGCCCGCCTGAAAGCCGGCGAAACCCTCGACCAGATCCTCCCCGAAGCATTCGCCACGGTCAAAAATGCCGCCCGCCGCATGGTCGGTCGGAAGATCATCGTCTGTGAGCAGGAGTTGACGTGGGACATGGTGCATTTTGACGTCCAGCTGATCGGTGGCATGGCCATCCATCAGGGCAAGATTTCCGAAATGGCCACGGGTGAGGGCAAGACCCTCGTTTCCACCCTGCCGCTCTACCTCAACTGCCTCAACGGTCGGAACACCCAGCTCGTTACGGTCAACGATTACCTCGCCCGCCGGGACTCCGAATGGATGGGTCACCTCTACAATTTCCTCGGCGTGTCGGTCGGCTGCATCCAGCAATCGATGGCCCCTGATTTGCGCCGCGAGATGTACGGGCGCGACATCACCTACGGCACTGCGAGCGAGTTCGGCTTCGACTACCTGCGCGACAATGGCATGGCCACGCGCAAGGAAGACCAGGTCCAGCGTGACCACTGGTACTGTATCGTGGACGAAATCGATTCGATCCTCGTGGACGAGGCGCGCACTCCCTTGATCATTTCCGGCCCCGCACCCATCGAGCGCGAGCAGCCCTTCACGCGCATCAAGCCGCCGGTGGACAACCTGGTCAACGATCAGACCCGCCTGTGCAACCGCATCGTTTCCGAGGCGAAGGAAATCCTCGAAAAGCCCGGCGCGAACAATGACGACAAGCTCGCAGGCGCGCGCAAGCTGCTCCAGGTGAAGATGGGCCACCCGAAGAACAAGCTGCTCCTGCGCATGATGGAGACGCCGGAGTGGCGCAAGCTGCTCGACAAGACCGAGACGGAGATCAACTCCGACCTTAACAAGGAGGAGGCCTACCGCCTCAAAGAAGTTCTGTTTTACGTCATTGACGAGCGTCAGCACCAGGCCGACCTCACGGAAATCGGCCGCACGACACTGCGGCCCGACAATCCCGATGCATTCGTGCTGCCCGACCTCGCCACGGAGTTCATCGACCTGGACAAGGACACGTCGCTCACCCCCGAGCAGCGCGAAGCCAGCAAACTCGCCGCGCAGACGCGCTACGCCGAGGTATCGGAGGACATCCACGCCATTTCGCAGTTGCTCCGCGCCTACTCGCTCTACGAGCGCGACGTCGAGTATGTCGTGCAGGAGGGCAAGGTGATGATCGTGGATGAAAACACGGGCCGTGTCATGCCCGGCCGCCGCTGGTCCGATGGCCTGCATCAGGCCGTGGAGGCGAAGGAAAACGTCATGATCGAGCGCGAGACGCGGACGTACGCGACGATCACGATCCAGAATTACTTCCGCATGTACGAGAAGCTCGCCGGCATGACGGGCACCGCGGAAACCGAGGCGACCGAGTTCAACGACATCTACCGCCTCGCCGTGCAGGTCATCCCGACGAACCAGCCCTGCATTCGCATCGACAAAAACGATTCCATTTTCAAAACGCGTCGCGACAAGTTTAACGCTGTCGTCCGCGAGATCGAGCTGGCCAACAAGCGCGGGCAACCCGTGCTCGTCGGCACCGTGAGCGTCGAATCGTCCGAGGTGCTTTCGCGCATGCTCAAGCGCACGGGTGTCATCCACACCGTCCTCAACGCCAAGTTTCACCAGCAGGAATCCGAGATTGTCGCGCGGGCCGGCCAGCGGGGCGCCGTCACGATCGCCACCAACATGGCGGGCCGTGGCACCGATATCAAGTTAGGCGAAGGCGTGCGATTCAAAGTCACATCCGAGCCCCATCCTGACGCGGAAAAGCGCAAGGACCACCCGCTGCTCTACACGCTCACCGAGGCGAAAACCGGCGAGACCAAGCAGTACGACGCCAACAGCGAGGAGGCCCGGGGACTGCGGTTGACGCCGGAAACCAAGGTGACGGGCGGCCTCTACGTGGTCGGCACCGAGCGACATGAGTCCCGCCGCATTGACCGCCAGTTGCGCGGCCGTTGCTCGCGCCAGGGCGATCCGGGCCTGACCAAATTCTTTCTTTCGCTGGAGGACGACCTGATGCGGCTGTTCCTGCAGGGCAATCTCGCGTCGCGGCTGATGGAGGGTTCGATGAAGGAGGGTGAGGAACTGGAGCACCCGTGGCTCAATCGGTCGATCGAGTCCGCGCAAAAGAAGGTGGAGCAGCAGAATTATTCCATCCGCAAGCGCCTCCTCCAATATGACGATGTGCTCAACCAGCAGCGGGAGGTGGTTTATGGCATCCGCAACGCCGCGATCCATGCCGAGCGTCCCAAGGCGATTATCTTCGAACAGATTGAGGAAGAGCTGGCCACGCGCCTCGAGGTCGCCGGCGTCAATGGCAAGGGCGGCGCGGAGCATACCGCAATCGAGAGCCTCGTCGGCTGGTTGAACTCGCATTTCCCGATCAGCCTCCGGGTCGAGGAACTCACCGGCTCTGACGGCACCGCGGTGGCCGCGAAGCTCCTCGAGCGGATCAAGCAGGCTTACACGATCAAGGAATCCGCCGAGAATCCGGACGCGCTGGGTTCGCTCGAGCGCTACGTCGTGATCAACGCCATCGATCATCACTGGCAGGAGCATCTCACCGAGATGGAGGACCTGCGGAAGAGCATCGGCCTGCGCAGTTACGGCCAGAAGGACCCGCTCGTCGAATACAAGGCGGAGGCCTACACCTTTTTCGAGGAATTGATGAACAACGTGCGGCTGCAGATCTGCACCGGCCTGTTCCGCAGCGCGTCGAATCTCGAGTCGTTCGAGAACATGCTCGCGCTCCTCAGCCGCACCGCGAAGGCCGTCGGCCCCGGCGATTCACCGCCCGGCGGACCGCCTCAGATCACGTCCATGACCTCACCTGGCGGCACGAGTTCAACGCCGGCGCCAGAGCCCGAGCTGAAACTCCCGCAGATCACGATCCGCCGCGAAGCCCCGAAGGTGGGCCGCAATGACCCGTGCCCCTGCGGCAGCGGCAAAAAATACAAGCAGTGCCACGGCGCTTGAGCGGATCGGCATGCCTGCTCGCCCCTGCTTTTCCGGACGGCGGGGAAGTGGAACGCGTGGTCCTCAACGGGTTGCTCGATTCCCCCATTGAACCCCATTGAACCAGTGCGTTAGGGACAACGCGCTTCACCTTGATGACTGACAAAATTCCCGCCACCGACCCTTATGCCGTGCAGCCCACTTATTGGGACCGGCATCAGGAGCAGGTCGTGCCCGGAGTGGTGTTTGGCATGACGGTCCTGCTGGCGGTGATTTCCTTCCCGCCGTTTAAGATCCCGGAAGCAGCGTATGCGATGCTCGTGCCCGGGATGTTCTGGGCCTATCTCAAGCCGCGGTTCAAATTTTTCGCGTGGACGATGTTGGCCGCGCAGGCCGTGGCTTGGACGATCATCCTCGGCTGGCTGCATAATGTCACCTGGCTCGGGTTGCTCTTGCTCGGCCCGATCGTCGGTGCTTGGATCGGCACCTGGTACTTGGCGGCGTGGTGGGCGTTGCCGCGGATGCTTGGTCGGCCGACCATGGTCCGATTGATGGCGCTGCTCGGGTTGGCCGGACTTTGGGTGCTCATTGAGTGGAGCCGGACATGGCTGCTTGGCGGATTTCCGTGGCTGCCGCTCGCGGCCAGCCAGTGGCAGCGCGCGAGCATCCTCCAAGTTGCGTCGTACACGGGCGCGTACGGCGTCTCATTTGTTTTGGTCGCGGTGAACATCGGCTTCACCGCCTACGCGCACCGGTTGTTCCGCGAGGGTGAGACCGGCCTGCGCCGCCGCAGCCAGGAATTTTTCCTCGCGATGTTCCTGTTGCTGGTGTGCCTCTCCGTGCACGTGCAGGAGGCGTTCAACCGCAACCGGTACTCCGTTCCGGTTGCCCGGGTGGCGTTTGTGCAGCCGTACATCCCGCAGGATGTGAAATGGGATCCGGCGAAAGGCCCCGGCATTCTCGACGTGTTGCGCACCACGACGCTGCGGGCCGCCGCCACGCGGCCGGATCTGATCCTCTGGCCCGAGGCGACCACGCCGTGGGCGGTGAAGGGCGACGCGAACGCGCGCGCTTTCGTCGCGACACTGGCCGCCGAGACGAAGACGCCGCTGTTGATCGGATCTGTCGCGCTCGAACATCCCGGCGCCGCGAATGAGCGATGGTTCAACGGCGCGTTCGTGGTTGATCCCGAGGTCGGCGTGCAGACGACCTATTACGCCAAGCGTCACCTCGTGCCCTTCGGCGAATACGTGCCGCTGCGCCCGGTCTTGGGCTGGATCTCAAAGTTTGTGCCGATCGGCGATGACTTTGCCACGGGGAGTGATCCCACGCCGCTGGTGGTGCCGCTTCGCAGCGGATCGATGACGTTTGGCCCGCTCATTTGCTACGAGGATATCTATCCGCAGCTGGCGCGAGAGAGCACGCTGGAGGGCGCTGAAGTGCTGGTGGTGCTGACGAACAATGCCTGGTTCGGCGAGGGCGGGGCCGCCTATCAACATGCGGCCAACTCCGTATTGCGCGCGGTGGAGAACCGCCGGCCGCTTCTCCGGGATGGCAACGGCGGTTGGAGCGGCTGGATCGATGAATTTGGCAGCATCCGCGGCACGCTGGTGAATGACGCCGGCAGCATTTATTACCGCGGCACCCGGACGCTCAACATCACCCGCGATTCTCGCTGGATCGGTCGGATGAGTTTTTATGTCGAGCACGGCGACTGGTTCGTCGCGGTGTCGGCGGGGCTCGCTTTATTTGCCTTCGCGCTGCTGAAACAGGGCGAACCGAAGCCTGCGAAGGAGGAATGATCGATGAGGGCGGATCGCTGATCCCGCCTTGCCGGGCGAGGTGGAACGCGGTGCGCCTCGGGCGTTGCTTGGCTCCGTCATCAGCAAAATTAGGGCGGGACCCTCAGCGCGTTGGGGCAACGCGCCCCATCTTCTGAAACGGCGGGTCAGCGACCTCACCCTACGGTTTCTTCCGCGCGGCGACCTTCGCCTTCTTCACTCGGAGTCGCAGCACGGTGCGGGTCGCGCGAGACCGCGGCTGGCCGCCGTGCAAGGCAGGCAGCCAAGGGGTACCGAGGGCAAGGCAGGCGTCGCACATAAGAATTTTCACCAGAACGCGGAATTTCGCGGCTGACAACCTCCGTTTGGTTTCGCACAAACTTTCTCCCCATGACCCCGAAACTTACCCGCCGCGCCGTTGAAGCGCTGAACGCTTTTGAAGTGGAAACGCCCTCCTGGGGCTTCGCTGACACCGGCACGCGCTTCGGCAAGTTCTTCCAGGACGCCGCCGCGATCGACATGAACGACAAGCTGGCCGATGCCGGCCAAGTCCACGCCGTCACGGGTTGCTGCCCGACCGTCGCGACGCATGTGCTGTGGGACTACACGCCCGGCGAAGATCCGAAGCAGGTCGTCAAGCTGGCGCGCAAGAACGGCATCAAGCTCGGCGCGATCAACCCGAACCTCTTTCAGGACCAGTGTTACAAGTGGGGCTCATTCGGCCACAACGACCCCAAGGTTCGCCAGCAGGCGTTGCAGCACTGCTTCGATTCCGTCGCCATCATGAAGGCGGTCGGCAGCGAATATCTTTCCCTCTGGTTTGCCGACGGCACGAATTACCCAGGCCAGGGCAGCATCCGCGAGCGCAAGGGTTACTTCGAGGAAAGCCTGAAGACACTGCACAAGAAATTCGCGCCGGGGCAGACAATGCTTGTGGAGTACAAGCCCTTCGAGCCCGCGTTCTACGCCACCGACATCGCTGACTGGGGCATGGCCTATCTGCTCTCAAAGAAGGCCGGCCCGCGCGCCAAGGTGCTCGTGGACACCGGTCACCATTACAACGCGGTCAACATCGAGCAGGTTGTCGCTTGGCTCCTCGACGAGGACATGCTGGGCGGCTTCCACTTCAACGATCGCAAGTACGCCGATGACGATCTCACGCTCGGCTCGATCGATCCGTACCAGATCTTCCGTATCTTCCACGAAATCCATTTCTTTGCGTCAGACCGCGGCAAGATGCCGAAGATCGCCTACATGATCGACCAGTGCCACAACGAGAAGGCCAAGGTCGAGGCAATGATCCAAACCGTTGTCATGGCTCAGGAACTTTACGCCAAGGCCGCGCTGGTGGACCACGACGCGCTGCGTGCCGCCCAGGCCAAGAATAGCGTGATCGACGCCGAGTTGCTCCTGAAGAAAGCGTTCTTCACCGACGTGTCCCCGGCACTCTCCGCATGGCGCAAGGCGAACAAGCTCCCCGCCGATCCGCTCGCCGAACACCGCCGCAGTGGCTACGAGCGCAAGGCCGCCGCGGACCGCAACCGTCGCCGCAAGGCGATGGGCATCACGCGCGGTGGCAGCTTCGCGTAAGTCAGGTGTGGGGCGGGGCCTGACCCGCCCCGAACGACCCGGGTCTCCCGCCGCGTGGAAGTCCGCCCAGCGCAATCTGGGTTGATGCACACTGGCCGGCCGACCGGTTTCGTAGGAGCGCTGTCTTGCTGCACCCTCATCTGCCCCCGGCCATGGACACCGCGAATGCATCCAGGCGCAGCCAAGCTTGCGCCCCTACGTTGATTCCGAAAATTTCATCTTCCGGGCGATGCGGGAAAATACGCCCGGTAGGAAACGCTTTAGCATAATCGCCCATGTCTCGAATCCACCGATGGAGATTTCCTCTTTGCCCCGGGCGATTGCCCGCAACGTCGCTTCGGCGCAGCGCCCGGGGCTGATGCCGCGCCTATGCGTGGCGTCGGTCACGCCGTGTTTTTCTCCGTGCGCGCCCAGCGCGTTCGCGGAGACCTTCGTCAGCACGTAGCCGGGACACACGATAGTCACTTTCAACCCGTCGCGCCAGATTTCCGCTCGCAGGGAATCGAAGTAGCCATGCAGGGCGTGCTTCGACGCGGAGTAGGTCGAGCGTCCGGGCGTTCCGACGTAGCCCATGACGCTGCTGATCACGACCACGTGTCCGGCGTGGCGCGCCAGCATCGAAGGCAGCAAGGCCTTGGTAAGCGCCACGGTGCCGAAATAGTTTACCTCCATCATCGTCCGCTCGACCTCGAGCAGCATGTCGGCGGCGAGCGCGCGCTGGCTCACCCCACCGTTGTTCACGAGGATGTCCACGCGGCCGAATTTCCCGAGAATCTTTGCGGTCAGGGCGGGAAACGTGGCGCTCAGCGCCAGATCGAGCGGCAGGCAGAAATGGTCTTCGGGCCGAGCCAAGCCTTGGCGCACGCGCTCGAGTTCATCCGCGCGGCGGCTGGAGAGCACGAGCACGGCGCCTTCCCGCGCGAAAGCGAAGGCCAGTGCTTCGCCGATGCCGGACGACGCACCGGTGAGCCAGATGATTTTGCCGCGAAACCGTTCCATATCTGAAGAGTGGGTAGGGTCTGG
>JBDTJA010000075.1:0-2461 GCA_039936075.1 Opitutaceae bacterium
CCCGCTCTTTGCCAGCACAACGAATCGATTGATCTCTTCCATGGGAGTTACGTTTTGCCAAGGCATGTGCCCTGAGTGTAACCCATCTCCCCGGACTAAGTGTCACCTATCTCTCCGGATCGAACCGGGCCGGACAAACGATCCCCAAATGCGCCTGGGCCAAAGCCTATTACCTCCAGCAAAAGCGTGCCGGCAAACACCACCAGACGATCCTGCGCGCCCTGGCCTTCAAATGGATCCGCATCCTTTGGCGCTGCTGGCAGGACCGCGTCGCTTACGACGAAGCTCTCTATGTCGCCGCCCTCCACCGCCAAAACTCCCCGCTCGCCAAAGCTCTACTCGCCGCCTGATTTTCCTTGCTCGGTTGCCCTCAGGTGTTGGTTCGGCTCTTTTTTCATGAGCCAAGTGTGTTCAAGACGACGAACATGAGAAAGTAGAAGTAAACTCCCGAAACCGCGACCCCACCGCCAATTGCATACCAGATCTTCTTCTTTTGCGCGTCGTCGATCACCAGGTAAAACGCCGCAATAGCCGCGCACCCGACAAGCAAGGGACTTCCGAACAGCCAAAGCGCCCCGTGCTCCGTCGTTTCATTCCGCTTACCTTCAGCAAGAGCATAGTAGCTGATCGCAAACGCGACGACACATACGATCGCCAAGCTCAGTGATGTCCAGAACGCACGAAGGTGTCGCATGTGGTTTTGCCGAGACATCATAGCTGCGTGCGAGACGCGGCGGAAAATAAAGTGTGCTTGTCCCCGGAGCGCGGATTACCCGGTGAAGGGCAGAGCCGCATGGGAGTGGCAGCGAAACCAACAACCAAAAACGGAGACAAGCACATGAAAAACACTGATAAATATGTCGGGTTGGATGTCCATAAAGATACGACAGTGATCGCGGTGGCGGAAGCCGGCCGCAGTGGGGAAGTCCGCGTCTACGGGACGATCTCGAGCGACTTGGGCGCGCTGGAAAAGGTCCTGCGCAAACTCGGCGGCGAGGGCGTCACCTTGCACGTGGTCTATGAAGCGGGGCCGACCGGCTACGGACTGTACCGGCGGCTCCAGCAGTTGCAGATCGCCTGTCTGGTGGTGGCGCCGACGAAGACGCCGCAGGAAAAGGGGCCGCGGCAGAAGACGGACCGGCGGGACGCGGAGCAACTGGCGCGGCTGCACCGGGCCGGGGAACTGACGGGCATCTACGTGCCGGATGCCGTGGACGAGTCGGGCCCTAAAAAGGGGCCATGCTGTTCCACGTTACCCATGCTCCTGTCATCTCAGACACGAGAGCCCGAAGAGGGGCCCCTTGGGCCCGGTTTCGGGGAGGCCAAAAGGGGGCCCCGACCCCTTTTCCGACGCTTCGGCGAGCAGCGGCTCATCCAGAGAATTCGTCCTGCCGCGATCCGTCGGAAGGCGGGATTCGGCGATCCCGCCCTACATCGATCAGGCTCAAAGAAGGGGCCATGCTGTTCCACGTTACCCTTCTTCTGTTGTCTAAGATAGGAGAGCCCGAAGAGGTTGAGGCCGAAAAGAGCTCAGGTTTTGGGGTTTGGGGATTTGCCATCAGATCGGACGCCAGGAGTGATTGTGAGATCAGTTTGCCGTGAGTACGGAAGGGACGGACGGCCATTCAGAAACATTTAATATCTCAAATCCCCAAGGCCCATAACCTGAGCACTTCGCTTGGACTTTTCAAGGCACCGGTATCGGGATAAGAATCGGATCCTTGTGCTTCTCGGCATGCACGGCTGGCTGCACCGACGGAGTGGCCGCCAGATTCGCTGTTAGGTCGAAGATATAGATCGATAGCTGCTGGTCGATCACATCGCCTCGAACTTCATATTTGTGCCCCGACTTCGCTTCGAAGTTGAACTCGGCTTCACCACCGAGCGTATCATGAGAGCCCAAGTGTCCCTGAAACAATGCGCCGCCAACCACAATGGAACGCAGGCCGGGTGACAACGAGTAAGCCCGAAAATAGCCGGGTTCCTTCGCGACTTCACCGTCGATCTTCGCGACCCAATACATCTGCTTCCTCGGGAAAAGACCACTTCCCTCAAGCTTGTTGAACCTTGGATCGAGGCGTTGCCGGCTTGGACAAACGAATTTACAGCCTGCTGATCAACGGAATTGCACCCGCTCGCCAGTAGGAGAAACACAGCGCATACAAGTAGTCGCATAAATTTTTTTGCCGAACAGCCTTACTCATCCTTAGTGGAAAACTTTACTCGGGCGCGGATCATGACGGAAGCGTAACGGCGTAAACCTTTGAAGGGCAAGCTCGGGCGGGAATGGGTAAGGCTTTTGCCGGTCTCTGGAAAACCGGCAATAGCCTTACTCGCATGCCTGACTGCGACGGACTGTTTCGTGGCGGTTCAGTAGGTGGTTGGTGGTTTGATTTCCAGACTGACCGGGCGCGCTGGGGGTGGATTTGCTGCCGCGCGTGAGTGGGGAGGCGAAATGGGG
>JBDTJA010000076.1:0-4983 GCA_039936075.1 Opitutaceae bacterium
CTGGCGGAAGTGGTGGATGCGGGTCATTTGAAGGCTGGTTTTCGGACGCCCTCGGCTTACTGTGCTTCATCCAGTGGCGAACGAAGAAGACCTAACTCCTTCCCTGCCCGCGGCGCCGACGGCGACGGCCACGCCGTATGTCACGCTTGCCATCGCGTTGTGCGCGGGCGTGATTTTTTGTTTTCCGTTCGTCTACGCCCCACTGCTTTACAACCGCGACCTGATCTTGCACGGGCAGATCTGGCGGGTCTGGACGGGCCATCTCGTGCACTACAGCTCGAGCCATTTTCTCTGGAACTTGATTATCTTTCTGGCCGCCGGAGCCTGGCTCGAACACATCCGGCCCCGCTCGGCCCGATGCTTTTACCTCGTCTGCCCGGCGGTGATTTCCGCGTCGCTGCTGATCGGCGAACCCACCTTGCAACTTTATGCCGGCCTCTCGGGCCTCGCGAGCGGCGTCCTGGTTTTTCTCGCGTTAGTACAGCTGAGCCAGAACAACGCCGAACCCACCTGGATGTGGGTCGGGATTTTCGGTCTCGTCGTGGTCAAGATCGCGCTCGAAACCGTTACAGGTGAGTCGCTGCTCGTGCAGGATTTCGCCGGATTCCGCGTCGTCCCGCTCGCTCACATCAGCGGCGCCTGCAGCGGCGTGGTCGCCTGGGCCATCATGCGGTCACCCGCAAAGCTTCGCGGGTGCTGATACCAATCGCCTTGAACTTTTACCCTTGTCAGCGCGAGGTCCGCGAAGCGCGCCGTGGCGATCCAGCTGGATTGCTTCGTCGTCCCGTCGAGCGGGGCTCCTCGAAATGACGGAGAAATAGCTACGGGCGATGGGGAGGAGAAGGTTCTTCAGCGCAAATTTGGACGTGACGGCGGCTTCCCGTCGCAACTTTCGACCAGTCCGTCTCCAGCTGAAAGTTGTTTTGCCACGTCGACCTGTTCAGTTCGGCCGCTGGAACGAATCCGGGTGTTCGCCCGCGCGCAGCGAAATCATCGTGCCCTCGGGTCCGAGCTCGAGGCATTCGAATAAATTGCGAATACATTGCCCGAGGCGGTCATGACCGAGCGCGTTGCGTTCGATGTGATCCACGAGCTGACGAGCCAAGGTCGCCGCTTCGTTGCGCACCCGGACGGCCCGATCGGGCCGCGGGTTCTCGTCGCTATCGAAGTAGGGTTCGAGCAACGCCGCCAGCTTCGCCGCGGTCCGCTCAGCCTCCGGCCCCGGTAATCCCTCCCGATCAAGGAGGACGAGGATGCGCCCGGCGATCCGGCCGGCATGGGGCAGGTTCAGCGGGACTTTAAAATGGGGAATATCTTCAGCCATGGCCGGGCGTCGTGCCCCCCAAAGGAGCGAACGATTTCCGAGTTTGAGCGCAAGCCTGCGGCGGCGCAGATGGTCGGTCCTCGCGCGAAGCGTCGCAATGACTGGATCAGTATCGTCCAACGGCTCCGCCTAAACCAATGCAGCCTGACGACTCCGGTGCGATTCGCACTGCGGGCGATGAGACGCGGCGTGACATTCGTTGCCGCGTCATTGAGGCGAATTAGTCTTGCCGCGTGACGGGTCCTCGGGTTTTCACTTTCCGGCAACTGGGGACTCTCCTCTGGCTGCCTTCCCCAGCATGTCGCTCACACCCTTCCGCAGCCAGCTCATCGCCGATGTGGGCATTTCCCTTGGTGACGAGGGCAAAGGTCGCCTCATCCCCGAGATCGCCAACGAACTCCGTGGCACCTCCGCTCCCGTGTCGGTCGTGCTCAAGGTCAACGGGGGCGCCAACTCCGGCCACACCGCCGGCGGGATCAAGCTCAACCTCCTCCCCGCCGGGGTCGTGGTCCAGGACGCCAAGCACCTGTGCATCGGCAGCGGCGTCGTCGCCGACCCGCGCAAGATCTGGTGGGAAACCCGGCCCCTCGAGAAAAAGGGTTACGCCATTCTCTCCCGCCTCGTCATTGACGAGCGCACCATGGTCACGGATCTCACGCACCGCCTGCTCGACCTCGCGTGGGAGGATTACCGCGTCAACATCCTCGCCGAGGAACCCCGCGGTTCCACGGGCCGCGGCATCACGCCCGCCTACCTCGACGAGGTCGGCCAGTGGCAGATCACCTTCGCTGACTTTCTCGCCGGCCCGAATTATTTCGCCCGCAAACTCGCCCAACGCGCCGATCGCGCGCTTCGCACCATCGAGCACGTCTGCCGGGTAAGCCCGGAGACTTTTGCGGGCTTTTTCGACAAACTGACCACTGCGGAGTTGCGCGCCAACGCGGAGGGTATCGAGCTTGGGCTGTTCGACAAAGCGGAGTTCGACTTCACGCGCTTCCGCGGTCCGAGGCCGTTCTCGCTCAACCTCGAGTTGTTCACCGAGATCACGTGGCAAGCCGGCACGGCCCTCGCAAAAAACATCGGCGAGGTCCGCGAACTCATCCTGCGCGAGCTGCGCGCCGGCCACACCATCATCGGCGAATTTGGCCAGGCTTACTGGCTCGACAAGCGCCACGGCTACTCGCCCAACGTCACCGCGTCGCACACGTTCACGCCAGAATTTTTTGAGAGCGCAGGCATTCCCGTGCAACGCATCCATACGTTCGGCGTCGCCAAGGCCTACGACACCAAGGTCGGCACGCACACGTTCCTCACGCAGATGGACGATGCCCACCCGCTCGCCACGAAACTGAAGCAGCTCGAGTTCGGCACCAGCACCGGCCGTCAGCGGATGGTCGGCTGGTTCGACGCGGTCGAAAAGGGCGACGTCCTTCGCTACGGCGGCTACCAGGACCTGATGATCAACAAGGCCGATGCGCTCACCTACTCCGGTGACTGGAAGGGCGACCTGCTCATCTGCACCGCCTACGAGGACGCCGCCGGCCAACGCCACGTCCACGTCCCGCGCAATGAAGCCGTGCGCAAAACCCTGCGTCCCGTTTACAGCCAGCACCCCGGGTGGACCGAGGACATTTCATCGGTCCGCCGTTTCGCGGATCTCCCGCTCAATGCCCGCCGCTACGTCGCTGCAATGATGAAATCCACGCTCAATGCCGCGTACGCGGGTGAATCATGGCCTGCCGCAGAAAAGATTCCCAATCTTCGCTATCTCGGTGTCGGCCCGGAACCCGCGCAGATTATCAAGGACGTGCCGGCGACGCTGGAGTTGGTGAAGATAGTCTGAGGTAGGGCGGGGTCTTCGGCCCGCCTTCCGAACTTCTAGCGGCTGGTGGAAGATCCTCTCCTCCCCCATGCGCAGCGCGGTCTCATCGTGCCATCGGTTTTCACGGATTCCTGATCGTCACTCTGCCCGGCGTCGCCCACTCGTTGTGGCCGCCGTCGATAAGAATGAATTTTGCCGTCGGCACCGCCGCCGCCAGCGCCTTGGCGTGAGCCACCGGGATGATCTCGTCGTCTCGGGCCCCGAAGATTTCCACCGGACCGTGGTATTTCGAAAGCGTGGCCACGTTGTCCCAGTTGTCGTGCAACAGCATCGACACGACAACCGCCGGATAATGATCCTGCGCCACCAGCGAGAGCTGATCAAAGGGGAGGATCAGCACGACCTTATCCGGCGGACGCTCCCCGCTGGCCAGCACGGAGGCCGGACCGCAGCCCAGTGATTCCGACACGACACAGATCGGAGTCTGGGGATAGGTCGCCCGCAAGAGCTGGTAGGCCTCCATGGCGGCTTGGTTGAGCGAACGCGATGACGGCGTGCCCTCGCGACTGCCGTATCCCGGATATTCCAGGATATAAACCGAGTCGTCCGGCGAAAAGCAGGGCAGTGCATAGACCCGATCCGCGGCCTGGCCCCCGTTGCCGTGCAGCATCAGCCAGACGTTTTTGGGCGAGGCGACTCGGTGCGTGTAACCGATGACATGGCCATCCTTGAGCCACGGGCTCAATTGCCCATCCGCATCCCGATGCGTGGGGAAAAACAGCAGCTTTCGCTCTAACGATGAGCAGCCAATCGTCATCAGAAAAACGATCACGGCCGCAGCGCTGAGGAAGAGAATGGTTTTCTGGCTCATGACCTTGGCCAACGATGGGAACGGATCGGCGTCATCAAGGTTTTGTCCCCAACGCCGCCAGGCTCAAAAATCCTGCAGGCGCCCTTCGCCTGCGCCGAGTTCCGGGGCGATGCGCTCGAGGACTTCGCCGAGCAGGTAAATCGAGCCGGTCACGACCAGCGTGTCCTCCGGACCGCCGGCCGTGCAGACCTGCGGGGTCGGAAATAATCCGGCCACCGTCGCACGCACGACACGACCTTGGAACGTGGGCGGAATCAGCGACTCCAGTTCCGCATGCGAACACGCGCGGGATTGGTTCGGCACCACGAGATGAATCTCCTTCGCATGCCGACAGATCGTTTCAAGCAACGGTCGTGCGCGGTCCGCGCCGAGCGCTCCCGTCATCACGACCGGCTTTTGCCCGGTTTCAGCCACGAGGTTCGCGAGACTCGTTTCGAGGACCTGCGCGCCCTCGGGATTGTGCGACGCGTCGAGAATCGTGAGCCGACCACCGACGCTCACCCGCTGCCAACGTCCGGGCCAATCCACCTGCTTAAGACCGCGCGCAATCATGTCCTCAGTGATCCGCCACTTCGCTGGCAGCGTCCGGGCCACCAGCGTGGCAGTCGCAGCGTTCCAACGCTGGTAATCACCTTCGAGATTCGTCGCGGGATAGCGCGCAAAGTCCTCGCCGAAAACGTCAGCCACGGAAATCAACGGCGCCGAGCGCTCCCGGGCCACGGCGCGAATCACCTGTTCCGCCTCAGCCGGCATCCGCCCGATCACCACCGGCCGACCCGTCTTGATGATCCCCGCCTTCTCGCGGGCGATCTGGCTGATTTCGTGGCCCAAAAATTCTGCATGATCCACGCCGATGGAGGTGATCGCGCTCACTTCCGGCATCACGATGTTCGTGGCATCCAACCGCCCTCCGAGGCCGGTCTCGATCACCCCGATGTCGCATTGCTTGCGCGCAAATTGCAAAAA
>JBDTJA010000077.1:0-4044 GCA_039936075.1 Opitutaceae bacterium
CCCGCCTTGATCGCGAGAATACATTTCCGCAGATTGCGCAGATGAACGCGGATGACAGAATTTATCCGCGTCGATCTGCGAAATCCGCGGGAAAGGTTTGCGGAGATTCGGCGGGGTTCGGCGACCCCGCCCTACATTCCACACCCTCAAGACGGCGCATAGGTGTAATATCCATCGCCCGATGGCTGCGTGCGCTCCTGCCACCAGCGCTTCACGACCCACGCTTCCACTCGCGCTTCAACGTCGTCCGGCACATTGGCGTGCACGGCGAACTTGATCCGCTGACGTGACCAATCGGGCGCGAGGCGGGCTTTGCAGACCAGCCAGGAACAACCATAGGACTGCGTGTTGCCATGCTGGCGGCCATCGGGCACCGGCGTCAGTTGCACATGCGTTTCACCCACGCGTGCGATCACCTGCACGATCTGCACCACCGTCGGAGCGTAACGCCACTCCTCCTCGCCTTTGCGGAGCCTGATTACGACCCCGAGGATGGGTTGATCGCCCTCGAGCGACGGCAAGGTCGTTTCGAAATAGTAGGATTTCTTGGTGAATTTCTTCGCCACGAACTGCTCGGCGAGCGCAAAGCGCGCGTCGAGACGTTCCTGCGGTGCGATCGAACGCAGCGTCAGCGCGATGCCGAGCTTGGCCGCTTGCGTCGCAGAAATGTCCCGTCGCGCGCCACGCGTCGTCCTTCCGACGGTTTTATTGGCGGCTTGGTCAGTGGATCCATCAGCGGATTTGGTAACGGCGTTCCTAGCGGGCCTGCCCGCCATAGGTTTGGCGGAGGCGGGTGCGACCTCAAGCATCACGGTTTCGAACGGACGCAGCCACAGCTCAACCTTGTCGCCGGCTTTCCAGCCCGCTCGGTCAGGGCTCGGCAACTGTAGCCGCTCGGGAAAGTGCGTGGCGATCTCCAGCTTGGTTCCCGTCTTCGCCTCCAAGCCCAAGCTCGCGTCGAGCGTCAGCGCGGCGGAGCGCGCGGCAAAATGGGCGTTGGAAAGGAAAATGAAACTCCGCGCGCCGCGGCCGTGAGCGTAACCATAGACCTCGTTGCGGAACGGGTCACCGGGGATCGTGCGCCGGTGTTGGAAGTAGGCCGCGTGCTTGTTGGCGAACGCCTGGATCCAGGCGAGGAACGTCACATCCTCGTCGCTGAGCGTGTAGAGATTGCCCCAGATATTCGGAAACAGCCGGCTGCCGCGGCCGAGGTCCATGACGATGGACTCCCGCCAGCGTTCCATGCCCATGAAGTTGCCCCACCGCGAGTCGGACAGCCACACGCCGAGGCTGTCCTTCACCAGCGGCGGAATGGTCTTGGCGTGATAGGCGTTCTGGTCCTGCGCGAGCGTGACCGAATCGCGGTAGTAAAGCGTTGGGATCGGGCTCGCGCCCGACCCTTCCATCATCAGTCCTGACTCGAAGATCGCGTCGCCATGCATCGCCCAAAACGGCGAGCCGAGACCCCAATACCACATAATGAACACGTCCGGATCCGCCACGCGGGCACTGTTGGCCAGGTCGATCAACTTCTCAAACATCGCCTCGGTGGCATACTTCCCCGGCAAGTGACCGTGCTCCGTCTTGTCGCAGTGATAGTACCCCCCATCGAACTTGAGGAACTTGACGCCGTTTTTCCGGATGTGGTGAAGGACCGCCTTCTTGAAAATCGAATAATAGTTGTCTTCGCCGAAGCAGAAAAACACGCCGTCGGCGCCAAGGTGATAGCCTTCGCGGTATAACTGGGTCGGCGGTTTCCCGTCGGCGAAGGCCGGCGGATAATCCCAGCAGGCTTGCAAGCCCCACGTCGTGCCAAACCAGAGTCCGAGTTTCATCCCCAGCGCCTTGGTCCGTTTGATCATTTCGCCCGGACCGTGCGGATAACTGGTCGGCTTGAATTTCGTGAGATCCGAGCTGAAATCCACCCAGCCCGTGTCGAGGGTGAAGTAGTCGAAATGCACGCCCTTTTTCTGCAGTTTTTTAGTAAGCGCGAGCACATCCAGCGTTTCCTCGTCGCTCAGCGTGGGATGCGCGCCCCACTGGTTGTTGATCCCAAACGGCGTGTAGACCGAAATCATTTTCGGACGCGGTTTGGTCCGCGCCTGGACGTAATCGACGAACTCCGCGATGGCGCGTCCGGGAGCCGCGACGCTGACGAGCGCGACATAACTGCGGAACTTGCCCTTCGGCGGCAACCGCCGGCCGGGATAATGCGCCAGCTGCAAGCGCTGGGCGGTGACTTTGTTGTCCCCGACCGGATGTTCGATCGCCGCAAAGATTTCATCGGCGATAAACACCGGCTTGCCGTGACCGCCACCCGTCACGGGCGCCGTCACCGTGAAATCGTCCAGCTCCACATCGAGCAGCAAGCATTCCTCGCGCGAGGTGTTGGTCACTTCCACCCATTTGCGGCGCGTGGGCCCATCGAGCTGCACATGCAGCCTCACCCCGATGCTGCGGGTCGGACTCTGCAGCGCGAATGCAACCCGATCGGGCCCGGTCTGTCGCGCGTGATGCACCACAAAGTCATCCACCCGCACCAAGGGTTCGGCCACGCGATCAGCCGCAGCAGAAAACACCAATGCCAGTTCGCGCCCATCCGACAGCGGATAGTTTTGTCCCGACAGCCGGTTCGCAAACCCCGTGGTGCGAAGCGCTCCCCCGCTCCAGTCAAAATGCCAGGCCACCTGGCGATTGGAGATCGTGAGCGCGGAGGGGTTTTGGGGTTTCATGAGACGTAAGCGGAGTGGAAAAATCTATCCAATTCACGCGGATTGCCTCGCGCAACTGGCATCGTGTCAGCGACTCCTCTTTTGACGGAACAGTCTCCCTGCCAAATAGCGAGGCACCCGTGGTTCAGGGGATGCACCCCTTCAACCCGAATTCACCGATTCTTGCTCCTTGACCTCCAAGTCGCGTCCGTGACCTCCGTGTTTCAATCCGTTCGGGATCTTCGGCACCGAGTTCACTGAGCGACCAATCCGCGCTCACCGAGAATTTCTCCGTGCCCGCCCATCCGCCTCGGTCACCAAAGCCCGCTCCTGACATCGACTGGGATACGCTTTGAATGTGGCGGGTCGCCTGGGACTCAAACCCCTCCTCAAAGAATCATCCCCCTCACTTTAACCATCAGTTCTTCGCTGGCCATGCCCGGCGCAGTCGCTTCTCCAGAAAAGCGGCGAGTTTGGGCAGGTGTCGGCCGTCGAGGCCGGCGAATAACTTGCGAGGGTCGATCTCCGCCTCCCGCAAGACTCTCTGATTCACCTTGGTCGTCACCACGGCCAGCAATCGCTCGAGGAAGGTGATGAACTTTCTCTCCTCCAACTTTCCCTCCACTGCCGCTTTTTGCAGATCCGCCAGATAGGCGGGCATGAGCCGGGCCAGAATCACGGCGTGGCGGACATCCTGCCGATGGGTTTGGTTGATCCCCGCCACGTTGGCCAGCTTGGCTTGAAAAAGCGCAATCGGTCCCGGCACCTGCACCTCCACTTCGTGCTCACCCAGGGCCATTTTATAAGCCGGGTCGCGTAGTTCCTCATTGGTCACTCCCCGCACGTAACGCAGAACTTCGATCAGCATGGGGGCTCCGGTCGGACCCCGGGCAATCACCACTCCCACTTCATTGGTCGGTGGGCGGATCGGAAAGATCTGCGGCTTGGCCCCGGCGATCCTGGCCAACTCCCGCAAGGTCTCGCGGTCACCCAGGACGTCCGCATCGCGGGAAGTAAAGGGCGCAAGCTCCGCCGTCTGCTCCCAATAGTAAATCGCCCACAAATTCACGGCCTGGCCGCCCACCAGCACGACCGGTTCCTTCGTGGCCAAAATATCGGCAAAGTCCCCGGGTGAGCGGGGCGTGGAATCAGCGGGCAGCGACGGCATGAGCTTGGTCGAAATCAAGCAGGCGAACTGCGGACCGCGAAGGAGCGAGCGCATTGCGTTCCTGGATGGTCGCCGGGGTGGCCAGCTGCAAATCGAGGACCACCTGGTCAAATTCCCGCTGGGCGCGCTTGAACCGCGCTACTTGGGCGGCGGTCTTGAACCGCG
>JBDTJA010000078.1:0-25041 GCA_039936075.1 Opitutaceae bacterium
CGCTCGCAACCAATGAGAATGGCACCAAGATCGTGATCGCGGCTGGCGTCGGCGCCGCGATGTTCCACCTGACCACGCACGCCTTCTTCAAGGGGTTGCTCTTTCTCGGTTCCGGCTCGGTCATTCACGGCTGCCACCACGAGCAGAATATTTTCAAAATGGGCGGCCTGCGCACGCGGATGCCGCTGACGTTTTGGACGTTCACGATCGGCGTCGCGGCCATCATTGGCTTGCCCGGTCTGGCGGGCTTCTTCTCGAAGGACGCGATTCTCTATCTCGCCTTCGCGAACAACAAAGCCGTCTTCGTCGTCCTCGCCTTCACCGCGATTCTGACGGCGCTCTACATGGTGCGGCTCTGGAAGATCACCTTCCTCGGCGCGCCGCGCAGCGAGTCCGCGGTGCACGCCCACGAGAGTGGACCCACGCTGGCGCTGCCGATGGTCCTCCTCGCAATTTTCGCGGTGTTTGCGGGTTACACGGCTTTCTACCCGAAGGTTTTCACGGGCATCTTCGACCTCATTCCCGAAGCCGGGCCCGCTGACCACCTGACGATTCTGATCACCAGTCTCGTGGTGCTGCTGCTCGGAGCCGGCACGGCGTTGATGTTTTATCGCTCGGCGGCCACCGATGCGCTCGAAGAACGTTCGCCCGGGCTCTTCCGGTTGCTGGCGTCGAAGCTCTGGTTCGATGAGATCTACCAGTGGTACATCGACAAGGTGCAGCAGCGGTTCGCCCTGCTGCTCAACTTCCTCGAGCAGATTGTCCTGGCGGGCTTCATCGTTCGCGGTCTGGCCGGGATGGTGGGCTTGGTCGGTCAGGGCGCCCGCGCACTGCACGTCGGCAAGCTTAACGTCTATCTCTACTGGTTCTTGGGCGGCGTGGTCGTCCTCTGGCTGTTCGCCACCGGGGTGTTCTAAAAATCTGCGATGAACCTGCCATTCGATCCTCTGCTTTTGTCCATCGCCACGCCGCTCGTGGTGGCCCTCGCGATCGCGCTCGGCCTGCCGAAGCGCTGGTCCGTCCGCTTGGCCTACGTCGGCTTCACCGTCCCCGCGCTCCTCGCGCTGCATGTCTGGTGGCACTACTCGACGCAACCGATGCAGGATGGCTACGCTTTCCTCACCCATTACTCCACCGGGCTCCAGGGCATCGGCATCAGTCTTGAGTTGGGCCTCAACGGCATTTCGCTCCCGCTCTTTGTCCTCGCCGGCCTCGTCGGCCTTGCCGCCGGATTGTACGCGATCCAGTCCTCCGCGGAGCGACTCAAGATTTACCTGATGCTGCTGCTCGTGATGCAGGCCGGCCTGATGGGCGTGTTCTCGAGCGTGGACGTGTTTTTCTTCTACTTCTTTCACGAACTCGCGCTCATCCCGACCTTCATCATGATCGGTATCTGGGGCGGACGCGACCGCAGCTACGCCGCGATGAAGGTGACGATCTACCTCACGCTTGGAGCGATGCTCTCCCTCGTCGGCCTGATCGCGCTCTATGTGAAGAGCGGGGCGAATTCCTTCGATCTGATTGCGCTCCGCCAGTACATCGCGGCGCGTCCGCTCGCCGAGACGGCGCAACAAAACATCTTCGCGCTGCTGATGTTCGGCTTCGGTATTCTGGTTTCACTCTGGCCGTTCCACACTTGGGCGCCGCTCGGTTATGGCGCCGCGCCGAGCTCAGCCGCGATGCTCCACGCGGGCGTGCTTAAGAAATTCGGCCTTTACGGCCTCATCCAGATCGCGCTGCCGCTGCTGCCGCTCGGCGTGGCGCACTGGGGTCACACGCTCGCCGTCCTCGCGGCGATCGGCAACGTCCTCGTGATCGGCCTGATCACGATGGCCCAGCGCGACCTCAAGCAGCTGGTCGGTTACAGCTCGGTCATGCACATGGGTTACGCGTTTCTCGGCGTCGCCTGCTACTCCGTGCTCGGCGCCGGCGGCGTGGTGCTGCTGATGGTGGCGCACGGCCTTTCGGTCGCGCTGCTCTTTCTGCTTTCGACGAGCATTTTTCACCGCACCCACACCTTCGAGCTCACGGAAATGGGCGGCCTCGCGCAAAAGGCACCGATCCTGGCCGCGTTTTTCGTCGCCGCCACCTTCGCCAGCATCGGCCTGCCGGGCTTCGCGAACTTCTGGGGTGAACTCACGATCTTTATCGCGCTATGGCAGTTCTCGCACGCTTTCACGGTTATCGCCGTGGCGGGCGTGGTCATCTCCGCCATCTACGGGCTGCGCGCAGCGGCCCGCATCTTTTTTGGTCCGCCGACCGAGGCCTTCGCCCGCGTCGCGGCCCAGCATCCGCCGTCCGACCTGAACTGGCGCGAGAAACTCCCCGCGCTCATCCTGCTGGCCGCGCTGCTCTTCATCGGCTTCTGGCCTAAATCCCTGTCCACGCCGCTCAACGACACGCTGACCGCGGTTTATCCCGTGTCCTCCTCCGCCGGCCCTCTGGCGGAGAGGGCCGCCGCCGTTTCGGGCCAATAACGCCATGGATATCACGACCCTTCAAGAACTCGCCAGGAACAACGAATGGATGGCGATCTTCCCCGAGCTGCTGCTCGGCTGCCTCGCCCTGCTCCTGCTGGCGCTCGAGATCGTCCTCCCGGCGCGCCTGCACCGGAGTCTGCCGGCCGTGGCGCTGCTCGGCGTGCTGGCGATTCTGCCGGGTCAGCTGGCGCTGTTTCACGCGGGCGTCACCGAGCACTCGACGTTCAACGGCCTGCTGGTCCAGTCGAGCGAGGGTCAGTTGATGCGGATCTTTTTCCTGCTGTGCGCCCTGTTCGCGGGCGTCCTGGGCACGGTGAGCCTGGCCAAGCAGAAGATGCCGCATACGGAGTTTTACCACATCCTGCTCGTCGTCACGGCGGCGATGATGCTCCTCGTACAGAGCAATCACTTCCTGATGCTCTTTGTCACGCTTGAGACGGTGACGATCGGCCTGTACATCCTCGTGAGTTATTTCCGCACCAGCGCGCTCTCCCTGGAGGCCGGCCTGAAATACCTCATCATGGGCGCGCTGAGCTCCTCGATCCTGCTTTTTGGCATCGTGCTGCTTTATGGCGTGGCGGGCAATCCGACGCTGCCCGGCCACACGGATTCCGCGATGAATTTCGATGCGCTGCAGACCTTCCTGCGGCATAACCCGCATAACTTTCTCGCCAGTGTGGGCATTGTGCTCGTCCTTTCCGGGGTCGCTTTCAAGATCGCCGCGTTTCCGTTTCAGATCTGGGTGCCGGACGTTTATCAGGGCGCACCGACGCCCGTGACGGCGTTTCTCGCGGTGGCTTCCAAAGGTGCCGGTTTCGTGGTTTTGCTGCTCGTGGCGCGGACTTTTTCTCCCGCCTACGTCTGGCTCGTCACCCCGATCCTCACTGTAATGGCCGGGGCCACCCTCCTGTTCGGCAGCTTTGCCGCGCTGATGCAGACGAACGTCAAGCGCATGATGGGTCTCTCGGGCGTCTCGCACGCGGGGTTCCTCCTCATCGGGGTCATTGCCGGAGCCACGCAGTCCATGGGCATGGGGGCGGTGTATTTCTATCTCTTCGCCTACATGTTGGCGTCGTTCACCGTGTTTGGCGTCATGGCGCAGGTGGCAGGTCCGGATGATGCAAACCAGGACATCAGCCATTACGCCGGCTTGGCAAAGAACAACCCGTTCCTCGCGCTCATGCTCGCCATCGGTCTCGGCTCACTGGCGGGAATTCCCCCGCTGGCGGGTTTCATGGGCAAGCTCTTCATCTTCATCGCCGCTTTCAAGGCGGGCCTCTACGGCCTGCTCGCGATCGCCGTGATCGGCGTCGTGGTTTCGATCTTTTATTACTTCAGCTGGATCCGCGCGGTGTTCTTCACCAGTTGGACGCCGGCGGATGGCACGGTCGCGCCGCGTCCGGCCCACGTGCCCGTGAGCGCCTCGGCAGGGCTGGCGCTGATCCTCCTCGCCTTGGCGACGGTGGTCTTGGGTTTCTACCAGGGTGGGCTCGGCCAGTGGCTGAATTGACGCGGCATTGTAAGGCGGGTTCGCTGAACCCGCCTTAACGTGAACCAGTTTGCATCGCAGCTCGGAGGCTATCGGTGAGGTGGGATCAGCGGTCCCGCCCTACAGAAAGCCACAAAAAAGCCCGGGGAATTTATCCCGGGCTTGAAAGTCTCTCTTGGCGCCGACCTCAGCGCCAGCTGCCTTGGATGAACACGTAGTCCTTGCCGCGGTGTTCATAGCGCGGCGCGACCCATTCGCGACGGCCATGCGGCGGCTTTTCCCAGCGACCCGCGACCCACTCCTGACGACGGCCATGACGTGCCCAATAGCCACCGATCCAGACGTAGCTCGGTCCCGGGCGAACCACGATAATCTCCTGGCGCGGAGGCGGCGGCGGCGCCCCGACGACGTACTCCACGTTGTAATCAGGCGGCGCGGGCAGCAGCACGGGCGGCGGCGGGGGGAGCTCCCAGTGGGAGTCTATCCAGTTGTGCGAACGTCCATCCCAGCGGCCCTCGACGTAGATGACGCCCGGTTGTGGCGGGCGCATCCATGTGCCGCCGACCCACACCCAGCGGTTGTGACGCCAGACATTGTGGCCGGCGATCCAGACATAGCCCGGACCGGGAGCGTTGTATTGACGCTCGATGATGACCGGCGGGGGCGCCTGCCGCACCACGATGGGCGCCGGGGCTCCGAGCTGGAGGTTAAGGCTGACGTGCGTTTCCGCCCGGGCGGGGAGGGCCAAGCCCGCGAGGAGCAGGGCGGCTGGCAGCGTGAAGTGGGTCGTTTTCATTGGTTCGGTGGAAGGGTTAGTGGATTAAGCAGAATGACGCGCGGCAATCATCGGGGTTACTGGGCAAAAAAGACTCGCAACGGGACAGGGCAATCGAAAAGACATTTGTTTCCCACGGGGAATGCTGCCTCAGTGGCGCCGCCGCATGAAAGTCACCGGACTCGCCCTCGTTCCGCCTCCCACCGCCGCCGATCTCCCCAAGGTCACCCCCGAGCTGCTCGCCTCCGTGCTCGCGCGCTACTCGCGGAGCAATGAGGGCCTCGCGACGATCCTTTCGAAGGTGGACATCGCGAATCCCGACGCCTCGATCGACCGGATTTTGAAATTTGTGGACTATGGCCACGCTTCGATCGGCGGTCTCACGGGCGGGCTCGCGATCGCGCTCGATGGCGTCTCGATGTGGCTGGCGTGGAAGATTTTTGAAATTGCCACGATGGCCGACGGCCAGGAGTCGAGCACGCGGTACATCACGATGGACGCCGCCAACCTCCCTGCGCCTGAGGAAATCGGCATCCCCGCCGACCTCGCCACGCGCTGGCAGGACGTGATGGCGGCGGCGTTCGCCGCGTACCACGCCGAGTACCTGCGGCTCGATTTGCTCGCGACCGCCAAACCCTCGCTCGTGCGCCTGCCGCCCAACGCCAGCGCCGCGGTCGTCACGCGGCTCCGCAAAAATTATGCGCTCGATCGCGCGCGTTATTTCATTCCGTTCGCGACGCATACCAATCTCGGCCTTGTGCAGTCCTCGCGCATGTGGGCGACGACCGTGAAGCACCTCGATTCGCTGCCGAATCCCGAGGCGCGCGCCGCGGCCGCGTTGATCCGCGAGGAGTTGATCAAACAGTCCCCGCGGCTCATGCGTCATAGCTCCGCCGAGAAGTCCTACGAGGAGCAGGCGAAGCAGGAGCTCGCCGCGAGCCTCAAGCTTGGCCTCGAACGGCTGTCCGCCGAGCCGCTCGACGACGAGGTGTGGGTGAAGGTGGATCGCGACGCGCCCCCGTGGCTGACGGAAACGCAGCCCGTCTCCGAATCGCTCCGCCACCGCGCCAACCGTTACGGCTATCAGGGACTCGCGACGCGTCGCACGCGGGTGACGTTTGCCTGGAACAATCTGGCGCTCGCCGAGCTGCGCGACCTCAACCGTCATCGAACGGGCCACCGTTTCACGCCGCTTGTGCAAGGCGGCTTTTATCTGCCGCCCGAGATCAAGCACTCCGACCACGCCGAATTGCTCACGCAGCAACTGGAGTTGACGCGTGAGCTGCTCAAGCGCGGATCGCCGTCGTACGTTTATTCGTTGCTGCTCGGGGCGCAGACGCCGTTCGAGCATTCGACGCACGCGGACAAGTTCATCTACGAAGCCGAGCTCCGCACGGGGATGGGTGCGCATTTCCGTTATGCCGAACATCTGAGCGCGGCGTTGCGCGAATTTTTCCACCAGATGCCCGCGGCCCGTTCGTGGGTGGTGGAAGGGACGGCCGAGCCGGAATAATAGGTTTGCCGACCCCTTTTCCCTCCTGCAAATACTTGGTCAACCCCGATGATTCTAACCGGCGCTACCGTTGAGGTATCGAGCCTTGTGTTGTTCAGCTGCCGCCCCGGCGGGATCCGGCCATCGGAGATCGTTTTTGCCGGCGCGTTACCCCTGAGACCCTCCCTTCCGCGCTGATGAGCACCTTTCGCGTTCTCCAGTTCAACATGCAGTTTGGGCAGATCTGGGATGACACCTATCCCGACCGCGCGCCCGTCAGGCTGGAGAGCACCCTCCAGGAAATCCGCCGGCACAACGCCGACATCATCATGCTGCAGGAGGTTGAGCAGACCCCACCGGGTGGTCATCAGGCCGAGCCGCCGCCGAATTACGCGCGCCTGAAGGCGGCGCTCACTGGCTATCACAGCTGGTTTTCCTATCCGAATCCGGACCCGCGCGAGTTGCCGTTCGGCGTGGGCCTGGCGATTTTTTCGCGGACACCGCTGCGCGAGACGATGCGCCGCAACCTGCCGTCACCGCCGCTGGAATTTGAATTTTTTGGCAAGAAGACCACGCCGACGGACCGGCTCCTGATCGGCGCGGAGACCACGCTGTTCGGCCACGACCTGCGGCTTTTCAACACGCACCTCCTGGCGTTTTTCATGCTCGGCTCCGGCAGCACGGCGAATCCGTTCCAGCGCAATCTCGTGGCCAACCAGCTCTCGCAGTCGAAGGTGGCGACGATCCTCGGCGGTGACTTCAACGTCAGCAAACACGAGACGCTTGTGAATCAGTTTGCCGAGCACGGTTACATGACGGTGCAGGACACTGAGGTGACCTGGCGCCGCCGGCCCTTCGTGCTCGACCACATTTTCTACAACGCGCCCCTGCGCTGTGTATCGCACAAAGTGATCCCCACGCCCGCCTCCGATCATCACGCCCTCGTGGCGGATTTTGAGTTTGTGAAGTGAGAGAGGAGACGACGTGACACGCCCTACGAGCGGGAAACCGTCAACCAAGGGAAGTGGGACCTAGACGCTCTGAGCAACATTGTAACTCTGGACGCCGCTCTGCTCTTCGACACCGGATTGGGGGAGCCGAATAGACCAGTTCTGCGAGCCGTGTGGGGTCTCAATGTAATCCGCTATGGGCCACTTGCGCTCTCCATGAATCCCGACCGTGCCTTGATGTTCGAAAAACAACCGTGAACAAAGAAATAGCGCGCCAACTTACTTCTCCCGCCGCACGCGTTCCTTTTCCTCATCGCGCTCTTCGTCGAGCCGCGCGCGCTCGTGGGCGAGCTCCTTTTGGATCTTCGTGACGTCCTCGGCGTTTTGCGCGGCGTAGGCCTCGTTGAGCTGCTTCTTCAGGAAAATCTCCCGCTCGGCCCATTTGCCTTGGTAGACGCGGTCCACCTCGGCTAACCGGGCTTTTTGGGCAGGCGTGAGCGGCTTGCCCTTGTTCGGGTCGGACTTGGCCAGGCGTTCCATCGCGAGTTCGTAGGCGCTTTTCATGGGCAGGAGAATGGGGAGATTTATGAAAGGTGGAACTCAGGAATTTCTGGAAACGGAAATAGGCGGATTGCCCACGGAACACGCGGAACACACTGAAATGGCCCAGTCCTGAGAATGATGAATTGGGAATGATCTTCTTCCGTGTATTCCGTGGGCAATCCTCATCCAAACTTTACGCCGAAGATGAGCGCTAGCGCTACGACCGCAAACGGCGGCCAGAAAAAGCGGCTCCATCCGCGCCAGCCGTTGGCATAGCCAGCCAACACCACGGCGAGCAGCGCGACCAGCGTCGCGGTGCCCAGCCACGGCGCGCGCCACTGCGCTGGCCACCAAGCTCCCGGCACCCGCTCGCCCAGCCGAATCAGCGCATCAATCCCCATCAGGACCAGCACCGCAGCATGGTTGAGAAAGGCACTGGCCGAGACCCAACCGGCGAGTCCCAGCATGCTGGAGGTAAAACCTGCGACGATCACCACCATGGCCATCGGCACGAGGACGAGGTTGGCCAGCAGAGACCCGGGAGTGATTACACCGTAAAATGCAGCGCCAGCCACGGTTCCCACCAACCACGCCGCAACGCCAATGCCGAATACGGGCCAGAACCACCGCGTCGCGCTGGCCACCCACCTCTGCCACCACGTCCAAGTTACCTCCGGCAGATGGGGCCAGGGTGGCCAGCGTTCCGCGAGTCTCTCGGCGAGCGGCAGTCCGAAGCAGAGGAGCGCCAGCACGACGCCGTAGCTCATTTGGAAGCTCGCGCTGAACAGCGTCATCGGTTCCGCCAGGAGCATCAACAGCGCCGCCGTGGTCAGCGCGGCCACGCCGTTACCTCGTAGTCGCAAGGCAAAGGCGATCTCGGCGGCAGCGACCAGGAGCCATGCGCGGATCGCCGATGGGCTCGCGCCGGTCACATCCACGTTGATCCAAAGCACCAGGAGCGTCATCCCTGCCACCACCGGCCGGGGGCAACGGGCGAGTAACAACAGGGCGTGCAGCGCGGCCGCTACGACGCCGATGTGCAGTCCACTGATTGCAAAGAGATGCATCGTGCCGCTGTGCACGAAGAGCTGGTCCTGATCGATGCTCAGCTCTGATTTCTGGCCCAGCATCATCGCCCGATAGATGGCGGCCAGCGCCGGTCGTTTGGCGGTGACTCCGGCGCTGAGGATCGCATTGAGCTTCCTGGACAGGTGCTCACAGAACTCCCGATACGGCGTGGGTGGCTGGTCGACCCCCAGCACGCGGCCCCGGGCCAGTCGGAAATTCATGCCCGCATCTGCCAGATAGCCGTCGAAACTTGTGCCGGAGGGATTCTCCGGCAATGGCGTGAGCACGCCCGTCGCCGTGATCATCTCGGAGCGGATGAGGGTCGGGTTCCCCCTTGCCAGCGATGCAGAGAAATAGATCCGCTGACCGACGAGATCCGGCAGATGCGTCTCAGAGCGCTTCACGGTCGCGAGCCCGGCGCATTTCCCGGCCTCGGTTTGCGGGAACACGCGGTCCACCCGCAACCCCAGCCGGACTTCGCGGGGCGGCAGGTGTTCCCACGCGGCCAATCGCGCGCGACGCAGCGTGTAACTCGCGTCGCCGGCGAGGAAGAGGGCGCCGCAGAGCGGCCACGCCCAGAATCGCGGGTGAATCCACGCAGCGACCAGAGCCAGCAACGTGGAAAAGCCTGCCCCCGCGAGCAGCCACTCGACCTGGCCGGCGGGGCCGTAGCGGCCGACGGCGATGCCCGCAATCAGAGGCAGAACCAGCCAGAGCAACGGTGCCCGATGCCCAAGACTGCGACTGGTCATGCGCCGGATGTAGTTCGTCGCGAAGGCAGAGTCGGGCCATTGTCAGTTTGTTTTGTGTAAGTTGGGGCCCCGGACTTTCGGTCCGGGCTCCGAACGTGGCTGCGGCTTTCCGCCGCAATTCTGAAAACTGCGGCAAAGATGGCGCAGCCACGTCGTCGATCCGGTTGCGGTCGCGAAAGGCCCGACCCGCGGCGAACCGACCGACGACTCGGCTTCAAACTTGTTTCCGCACAGGAGCTGCACACGTTGGATGCTGCTCATGAAAGACTCAGACGAGGAGCCGTTGCTATTTGCCGAGGATGTGCCGCCATTGCGCGATCCTGTCCCATCGAAGTCCGCGCACCAGCCGCTCGCGGCCCGGATGCGTCCGCGCGCGCTCAGCGAGGTCGTGGGGCAGGGTCACCTCTTCACCGCGGGCAGCCTGTTGCCCCGTCTGGTGGCGCAGAACCGCTTCGGCTCGCTGATTTTCTACGGTCCGCCCGGCTGTGGTAAAACCAGTATTGCGGAGGCCATCGCGCATGAGACCAAGAGCCGGTTTGTCCGCGTGAATGCCGTCATGTCCAACGTCGCCGAGCTGCGCGAAATCCTCGCCGCCGCCCGCAAGCGGCCCGAGGCCGGCACCATTCTCTTCATCGATGAGCTCCATCGCTTCAACAAGTCGCAGCAGGACCTGCTGCTGCCGGATGTCGAGGAGGGGACCGTGCGTTTGATCGGGGCGACGACGCACAACCCCGGATTTTACGTCAACCCGCCGCTGCTCTCGCGCAGTCATCTTTTTCGCCTGGAGCCGCTGGCGCCTCAGGCGGTGGCGAGCGTCCTGCGGCTGGCGTTGACCGACCGGGAGCGCGGACTCGGCTCGCGGGGCGTCACGGCGGACGACGAGATCCTCGCTGACCTTGCGACACTCTGCGACGGCGATCTGCGACGCGCCCTGAATGCGCTGGAGGTGCTCGTCCTCGGCTTGCCCGAAGGCGCGAAGCTCACGCCAGCTGAGCTGGAAATTTTCGCCCGCGAGCGGCGGATCCGCTACGACGCTGACGAAGACGAGCACTACGACACGATTTCGGCGTTCATCAAAAGCTGCCGGGGCAGCGATCCCGACGCCGCGATGTACTGGCTGGCCAAGATGCTCGCGGGTGGGGAAGACCCCCGCTTCATCGCCCGGCGGCTCGTTATCCTGGCGAGCGAGGACGTCGGTCTCGCCGACCCGCAGGCGCTGCCGCTGACGGTGGCGGCCCATCATGCCTGTGATTTCATCGGACTGCCCGAGGCAGAGCTGACCCTCGCCCACGCGACCCTCTACATTGCCACGGCCCCAAAAAGTAATTCCGCCACGCTTGCGCTCGGCGAGGCGCATCGCGTTTTGAAGGAATTGCCGGTGCAGACGATCCCGTCCGCGCTGCGCAGCAAGAGCGGTGAGGCGAACAAGCGCCTCGGTCAGGGCAAGGGCTACAATTACTCACACGATTTCCCCGAAAACATCTCCGGCCAGAATTACCTCGAAAAACCGCTCACGCTCTACACACCGAAGACTGCCGGTTGGGAAGCGAAGATCGCGGATCGGTTGGCGCGATGGAGGGACCTGAAGGCGCAGCTGAGGGGACCGAAAATCTAAGCGAAGAGGTTGAGCATGCCGCTGACGACGATTTGGACCGAGATCCTGATAGGCACGACCGCGCTGGTAACATTTCTGGGGTTTCAGCGGGTGGCCGTGTTTGAGCGCTATCTTTTTTCGCCCAAGCGGATCCTGGCTGACAAGCAGTGGGAACGGTTGCTCACCGCGGGTTTCCTGCACGCGGACTGGATGCATTTCGGCTTCAACATGTTTAGTTTCTACTTCTTTGGCCGGAACCTTGAGATTTTTTTTGGCGGCACTGCGCTGCTGGTCATTTACCTCGGCTCGATCGTGGGCGGCGATCTGCTGGCCCTCTATTTTCATCGGAACCACGACTACACTTTGATTGGGGCGTCGGCTGGCGTCTGCGGTGTCATTTTTGCCACGCTCTTTCTGCTCCCGGGGATGGAGATCCAGCTGTTTCCCCTGCCGGTCGGCATCCCGACCTGGCTCTATGCCCTCATTTTTTTGGGTGCTACGTATGTCGGCGTCAAAAAAAAGGGCGATGGCGTTGGCCACGAAGCCCATTTGGGCGGCGCGGTCTGCGGCGTGTTGCTGGCCGTCGCGATGTTTCCCGCGAATGTGCTGCAGCAGCGCTACCTGCTGGTGAGCTTCCTGGCTCTGGCCGGAACGTTGCTTTGGTTGCTCGTCCGAAATCCCAAGCTCGACGCGAGCCAACTCTTCGGCCGCCGCGAGGCGCGATCGAAAGCAGCGCCCCTGGGGCGACATCGGGATTACGATTTCTTCGAGGCTGCGGGCGAAGCCCGGACCGAGATCGATGCGATTCTGGAAAAAATCTCGCAGCGGGGTTTCCAAAGCCTGAGTGCCGCGGAGCGCGCCAAGCTGGAGCAGTATTCCAGGAAAAAACGGCGTTGAGCGCGGCCCACCGGTTAGAGCGCATTGAGAAAGAGTGTAGCCACGAGCGTGAGCGAGTGGAGGGATGGAGCCGGCACTCGCTCACGCTCGTAGCTACTTCCTGCCCTTCGGCCATGACATTGTTGCAACTGCGCTAGCAGCCTGATCCACGTTATTTTTCGGATTGGTCACAGAGCCAAACCGGAGCCCGGCGAAGAAGGTCTCTGAGCAAAGACCAGTCGGGTTTTTCGCGCGGGAAACTTAGCGCCGTGCCCTCGATGGATGCGCCCGGTGTTCTCTGTGACAAAACTGCTTTCTGGCAGTCGCAAAGAATCCGAAATTATTGCAGTTACAGGCTACTAGGGTAGTTAAGCGGGATCGCTCACTCGCAGGCTGAGAAAAATCAATGCGAGGTGCCGGGGATCGTGGGCGGCTTCGAGCCAGGCGGTGGTGCGAAAAAGCAGCTGGTTTTCGCCGGGACGAAGCGGCAGCGCGACCGAGAGACGTTCTTTCTGATAGATGCGGGGGAAGGCGAAACGATGCACTGCGATGCCGTTGAGCAGGATGGTCAGGACCTGCGGTTCGACGTAAGTCATCGCCTCAGCTTCCAGTTGGCAGATCTTGCTGCGATCGGCGTTCACTGTGAGGTGCGTCTCCGGTCCCAGCGTCCAATGAAACAGCGGCAGGAAAGCCTCGGCGACGGGGCCGCCCAAGGCCTCCCAGCCCTTCCCGGGCACAAAGCCGCTGAATTCCGCCGGGTGGGATTGGGGCAGCGGTGAAATCTTCATCGCGTCCAGCGGTCGGATGACCGACGCAGGGGATTCGACGGCGTCTGCGGCGGTGGTCGGCAGCTGGTCAACCAGTCGGCCATGACTCACGGCGAGTTTTTCCAGAAACGGCACCAAAGCGCGCGCGGTGCGAGCGAGGGCCGAGAGCGCGAGGCTGTGGCGCAACGGACCGCCGCGATAGGGCGCCGGGTCAAGGGTGAGCCCCGCGGCCGGCTCGAGTACGGTGGAGAGGAATCGTTCGGGATCCTCAGCGAGCAATTGAAATCCGGGCCGGTAATGCACGTCCAGCCCTTCGTGCGCGCGGCCGCGGGCGAGTTTTTGCAGCTCGGCCGTGAGGACGCGCAACATCTGCTGGTGGGGCGAGCGCAGGGAAAAGTGGGCGAGCCAAGCTTCGGTGAGGAGGCGCGCCGGGAGCTGCGCCGGGCCACGGTAGAGTGCATGGTTGCCCTTGCCAGCCACGACCCCGGAATCCACGCCGAGACGACGCGGAATCGTGATCTTGACCGTCGTGCTCGCTTCGGGCCGCCGGTAACGCAAACGTCGGATGGGATTGGACTCGCTGGGATCATCTTCGGGCGTAGTTACGTAATTGTGCATCCGCAGCGCCGCCCCTTGATCGAAGGGTCCGGCCATGAGTTCCTGTTCGAGCGCGGCGCGGCTGGGCGCACACAGTACTTCGTCAGCATCGAGCGGGATGACCCAGTCCGCCTCATGGTCGGTGAACGCGAGACGGGCGAGATGGTTGCTGCGGGTGTGCTGGAGGTTGGCCAGGACATCGTCGGTGAACAACGCCAGCGGCAGGCCTTCGCGCACGAGCTCGGCGAGGATTTCCCGGGTGCCGTCGGTGCTGTCGTGGTCAAAGATGAGGTGATAATCCACCCACGCATGCGTGTGGCGCACGAAGGCCTCGATAATATCGGCCTCATTCTTGACGATGGAAACAGCGACCAGCTTCATGAGAAATGGAGATACGAAAGTGTCGGTTTGTCCGTTGAATGCGACGTTTCTTCTGCGCCGAATGGCGGGACCAAGGTGGACCGTGCGCTCCGCGCACGGTAATTTGAAAAGGACCCTATCGCGCGCCGAGCGCACGGTCCACCGGGTGGGGCGCCTCGGCCTGTCATTTCATGGTTGCGGACGGATTTCATCCCGCTTCCTGTGTCCGACTTCTTTCCCACATGAGTCTTGCTGTCCTCCTGCCCTTGGTTGCCTTGGCCGCCGCTTTTGCCCTTGAGGCGACCGCGCCCTCCCTGAAAACCGTCTCATGGGCGGCAAACGGAGGCGTAAACTCGTGAGCAAAGCCCAATTTGCGCAACGCCGCGACGGCCGGGTGGCCGCGCTGCAATATCTCTTTGCCTGGAGCCTGAACACGCCCAGCAATCTTCCGCAGGATCTGACCACGTTCTTCGCTGATCTCGAGCAGCCGCGGGAGCACTACGCATTTGGCGAGGAGCTGATCCATGGCGTGATCGAGCACCAGGCGGACATTGACGCGCGCATCAAGGTGCTGGCGCAGAACTGGGAGTTCGAGCGCATCGCCAAGATTGATCTGGCGATCATGCGGATCGCGATGTTCGAGATGATCCATCGCAAGGACATCCCGCCCGTCGTCTCGATCAACGAGGCGATCGACCTCTCGAAGCAATTTTCCAACGCCGACGCCAAGCGCTTCATCAACGGCATCCTCGACCGCGTCAAAGATCAGCTCGGCCGCGACGCGCGCAAGGCGGAGTAAGGCCGGCCCGCGAATAGCGCGAATCAATCCGAATCATGAGTTCGATTTATTCGCGTCCATTCGCGTGATTCGTGGGAAAAAATCCGATGTTTGGCTTATTCAAAAAATTCAAAGACGGCTTCGCCAAGACCGTCGCGGCCATCTCGGAGCAGACGGCGGGGATCTTTCGCGGCAAACGAATTGATCAGGACTCACTCTCGGAGCTCGAGGAAGCGCTCTACACGGCGGACTTTGGCGTCGAGACGACGACGGAGATCCTAACTGAGATCAAGAAGGCTTACGTAGCAGACAAGGAATTGCAGGGCCGCCAGGCGGCGGAGATCGGCGCGGCGGTTTTGCAGCGCGTGCTGGCCGGTGCGGAAGGCGTGCTCCCGGAACCCACGGACAAGCCGGTTGTGATCGCGATGATCGGCGTCAACGGCTCCGGTAAGACCACGACCGCCGCAAAATTGGGCTGGCGGCTCAAAGAGGATGGGAAGGTGGTCACGCTGGCGGCGTGCGACACCTTCCGCGCGGCGGCGGTCGAGCAATTGAAAAGCTGGGCGACGAAGTTGGACATCGAGGTTATCTCAAGTCATCCCGGCGCCGACGCGGCCGCGGTGGCCTATGACGCGTGGCAGGCGGCGAAAGCGCGCGGGCGAGACTATCTGATCGTGGACACGGCGGGCCGGTTGCACACGAAGGGGCACTTGATGGAGGAGCTCGCGAAGATTCGTCGCGTGCTGCAGAAGCATGATCCCAGCGCGCCGCAGCACCGGTGGCTCGTCGTGGACGGTTCCCTGGGCACCAACTCAATCGAGCAGGCGAAGGTGTTTCACGAGAGCTTTGGACTGACGGGACTTGTCGTCACCAAACTCGATGGGACCAGTCGCGGTGGCGCGCTGGTGGGCATCTGGCGGCAGCTGAAGATTCCGATTTATTTCGTGGGTTTGGGCGAGAAAGCGGAAGACCTCCAACCGTTCAGCGTGGAGAATTACGCGAAGGCGGTTTTTGGGTTGGGAGAGTGAGGCAGGTCCTGACGCGCCGACTCCTGTGATAGGGCGAGGTCTCAGACCCGCTTTGTTTGTCATTGCGAGGAGGCCCATGGGCGGACGAAGCAATCCATCTGAAACTCAGGATGGATTGCCGCGTCGCCGCACTCCTTGAAATGATAGCGCAGAAAAGGGGGGGAGGAGACCCCGCCCTCCGTCAGAACGTGTAGCCGACCGAGCCGAAGTAGCCGCGGGGCTTGCCATATTGGGCGGCGTTGACGCCGACGCCGGAGCCGTCGCGGAGTTCGTACGATTCATTCGTAAGGTTCACGATATCGAAGCGGATCTTCCAGAGGCGGTTCTTGCCGGCTTTGAAACCCTCCTCCCCACCCACGTTGAGCGTCTGATAGGCGGGTACGGTTCCGCCATTCGGGATGTTGGAGCCATCCGCCGCGGTGGAGTCATTGCGGAGGCCGCTGCCATAGAGCATGTCGGCGTAGATCCGCGTGCTTCCGTGCATGTGATCCCAGTGATACGACCCGCCCATCGATCCCGTCAGCGCTTGGTCATGATCGAGGAAGATCCAGTGGTTATTGACATAGGCCAGATCCGCCGGGTCGAAGAGAAATTGTGACGAACTCCAGTCCTGCCCGCGGGCGACCGAATGCGCGAGGTTGAGGTAGGTGGAGAATCCACCGCGGGTGAACGAGCTGGTCAGTTCCACGCCGTAGATCTCGCCTCGCGCATAGTTGAAAGCGGACAAGATCAACGTCTGGCCGAACAGGCCGTCATCGAGCTGGTTTTTCGCGCGTTTGTAGTACGTATCCACACCCACGCTGAACTCGGGCGTAAATTTTTGCGTGATGCCGGTGTCAAAATAATCTGCTCGCTCGGCTTTGACGGGATCGTCCTGGTTTGAACGGGAGGCATTCGACGTGCCGTTGAACCGCGCGACGGTGCTCCCGGGCACGTCCTCGACGGGTGGCGGCGTGAAGTAGCGCGCGTAACCAGCGTGAAGCGTGGTGGAGTCGGTCAACTTGAAGAGGAAGTTGAGGCGCGGGCTCACCTGGTTCTCGTGATCGAAGGACGCGCTGAAGAGGTCAAAGCGCGTCCCGTAATTGAGCGTCAGCCGGGAGCTGAGTTTCCACTCGTCCTGCACGTATACGCCGGCGAAGAGCCCGTGCAACCTGCTCTGATTGGCGATGCGAAACGCCGGGCCGGTCGCATTGCCTTCGTCATCCACGGGAAACACCGTCGTAGCTGCGTCCGTCGAGACGGATTCGTTGAGCAGCATCACACCGGTGCGCAAGGTATGCTGGTCGTTGAGCGCATAACTCGCGTCACCCTGCAGGCCGACGGATGAGAGCTTCCGCGCGACATCGCTCGCGACGCCATTGAAATACAGATCGCCGACCGGATCGGGCATGAAATGCACCTGGCTTTGACGGCCGAAGACCGAGAACTGGCCGTCGAAACTGCCGATCGATTTCTGGTAGGTGACGACGCCGTAGTAATTTTCCTCGTGTTGGTTTTCATCCAGCTTCGCGGAATCGAAGGTTCCCGGCGCCCATGGCGTGCCATTCGGCGAGGTGCCGGCAGCCAGATCGGGCGTGTTGGGCACCTGGAAGGTGCTGTCGGATGCGCTTACCATCACGTTGAGCCGGCTTTTATCGCTCAAGACGTTGGAGAAATAAGAAAACAACCGGCTCTGGTTGGTGGCGTCGTGAATCGCGGTGGAGCTGGACGTCGGGTTTTCAATGCCGAGCTCGTTGTGCTCGAAGCTGCCATCCACGAAGTAGCTCAGACTGCCCGCCGAACCGCCGACCTCAAAACCTGGGCGAACGGTGCCGAAACTGCCGCCGTACAGTGAAAAACCGCCACCCGGGTCGAAAGCGCCGCTCTTGGTCTGGATGTCCACCACGCCCGCGGTGCGAAAGCCATACTGGGCGGGCAACGAGCCGGTGATGAGCTGCAGGCTGTTCACGAAGCGTGGATCGAGCTCGATGCCGAAACCAGAGATGCCCTCGGGCAACAGCACGTCGTTGATCCGGTACTGCAGGTTCGCGTGTTCGCCGCGCACATGCAGGTCGCCGTTGGCGGAGGAATCACTGGCGATGCCGGGCGCGCGCAGGAGAACCTGGCTGAAGGGCGCATTGGCGCCTTGAGGCAGATTCAGGATTTGCTGCGTATCAATGAGGAAGGACGTTGCGCCCAGACTGGGTGCGATATTTTCCCGAGCGAGATCGAGCTGGCCGGAAACAATGAATTTCTGAAGTTCGACGGGATTCTTGTTGGTGCCTTCCGGTGGAGCGTCGGGAGCCGGTGGGGTCTGGGCGCGCAGTAGCGCTGCAGAGGAAAGGAGGAGTAACGGAATGAAACGAAAAGGATGCATGATGAGACTGAGTTGACGGACGTGAGGCCGCGCACGGGGACGTGCGCGAAAAAACGCGGCCCACGCAGGGCGCCGCGCGACAACAACGTGGGACTCAGCTCACTGGCGGCCCCCGCTCGGGCGGATGCAGGTAGCGGGACGACGTCAGAAAAATCTCGATGCTCGCCGGCCGGCTGAGGGTCAACCACTCGGTGGGCGTGGCGGCGAGGATGGCCGTATTGATCGTGGTGGAGACGCCGTGAGCAAAGAGCACGACGGCGCAGCCATCCTCATGGCCGGAGTCACCATCGTGGTGAAACGCCCGGTGCAGGTCGGGGCTAGAAGCCAGGACTGAAAGCAGCAGCACCAACCCGATGCTGACCGACGCCAGCAACCGCCGGGGCAACTCGGATCGCAGCAGGCGGCGGCACAGGGTGGACATGGCGGCCCAGACCGTCGCGATTATGTCTGCCGCGTCAAGCGGACGGGAGCGACTGTCCGATATAATTCGAATATTTGTTGTGGCCGAAAGAATTTTGAAACCCTTTGGTGGCGTATGCGTCGAACGAGTGTGATTTTACATTTTATCATGAAAGGGAGGGCGACAGCTGTGCTTATAGGCATGGTGGGACTGCTTCTGGTGGTGAGTTCGGCGCGGGCGGAAGAAGTCGCGACGGCGACGAATACGACGGTGACGACCGGCACGACCAAACCCGCGGTGGCGGTGGTGGCGGCCAAGGTGGACGTCCTGGTGTACAACGACGGCGACCGCGTGAAGGGCCGCTTGATCGACCAGTCGGTTGATTCCTGGCTCTTCTTGTCGGACCGGTTTGGAATCCTCCGCGTGCCACTGGCCGACGCCAAGGTCATCCTCGCCACGCCTGAAGCCGTCGCCGCGGTGGCGAAGGCGAAGGAGGAGGAGGCTCGCCTCAAGTCGGATGAGGCAGAGAACGCCTCATTCCTTCGCTGGTCCACGCTCTCGCCCCTCGCCCTCGCCCACCAACTGCGGACGTTCTTCGGTCCCTGGCATGGCCGATTCGCCTTTTCGACGCAGACGCTCTCGAACACGTCCGAGACAACCAACGACACGGCCGAAGCCCATCTGCAGCGCAAATGGTCAAGGGACGATGTGCAGCTCAATGCGCGGTATGACTTCGCCGACACCAACCACGTCACGACCAACGATATCATCAAGGCGGACGCTTCCTGGCGCCACGATTTCCCGGGCAAGCTCTTCTCGATCTACAGCCCCTCCCTCGAGTGGAACCGCGCCTACTACATCAACAGCGTGCCGAGTGATTACGTGTTACTGCAGGAGGAAATCGGCATGGGCGTGAATCTGTTCGCCAAGCCCAAGCGCAATCTGCGCGTGGGTCTCGCTGAGAACGTGTTTGACGTCTGGCAGACCGTGGAACCGCGGTCGCACGAGCAAAGCTTGGTGGAATCGCTGTTTGTCGAAGCGGACTGGACCCTCCCTTGGCGCATGAAGTTGGCGGAACGCGGCGCCTGGTATTACTCGATCGCGAACGGCAAGGACGGATGGGAAAACAAGATCGAGCTCGATAAGAAGCTCACCGAGACCTTCTCCATCGGCATCCGTCATGAGACGCGTCACAACAACCCGGACGTGCGCGTGCAGGATTACTCGCTGCTGAAGCTGCTGATGGGCGTCGATTTTTAGGTAGCGCCAGGCGATAGGGCAACGTCTCCCACCTGCCTCGGTTACGCGGGTCATTTACCCAAAACCTTCCGCGAATTTCACGGATGGACACGGATTCCTTCCACCTACCAACGTGCGCAGGTCCGGAATCAGGAAGTCTTGATCCGTGTCGCCCGGCGAAACCCGCGGGAAAATCCCATTGAAGGCGGATCAGGGAGCCCTGCCGGCCTCCCGAACCTCAGCCCTCGCACTTGAGGACGTAGACCGCGCCCTGAGCCGAGCCGATGGCGAGCAAGGCGTCATCAGGCGACCAAGCCAGCTTGGTCGCGGCGGCGGGCAAACGCACGGTGGCGCGCAAGGGTTGCTTTCGCTCGGGACTCCAGAGTTGCACCACGCCATCTTGGGAGGCAGTAGCGAGCAGACCGTGGGCATGCTGAAACGCGACGGCGCAGACCTTGGTCTCGTGGGGCAGCATGGTGGGTTCGCGGCCTTCCGGGCCGGCTCCCGCGCAATCCCACAGACAGCAATCGCGTCCGCCCCCCGTGGCGAGCCAGCGGCTGGTGTAATCGTAGGAAAGTTCCTTCACCTTGCCCTCGTAGCCGCTCATCTGGAGCTCGACGTCCTCAGCGGGAATCCAGAGGTGGACGGACGGGTCCTGATTGCCGGAGACCAGCCAGCGGCTGTCGGGTGACCAGACGAGGGCGTGGATGCCGTTGGCGTAGGGAAATTCTTTCTGCGGCAAAAAATCATCCGCGTCCCACAGCGTGACGCCGCCGAAATACGCCACCGCGGCGCAACCTCCGGCCGGTTGCCAGGCGAGGGCCGAGAGGGTTTTCGGCGCCGGCTTGAAAGTATGCACCACCGACCCATCCGCACGCAACGCGCTGAGGTTTTTACCGGCGGCCGCGAGTAGAAGGTTGGAAACCGGCGCGTCCTTTTGCGCGGGACGCCAGCCGAGATGTTCCACCCACGCGGAGCCGAGGCTGGTCGTGGCGGTGTGTTGGCCGGCGGTGGCGTCCCAGAACTTCACCGCGCCGTCCTGCCCGCCGGTGGCGAGGAGCAGGCCCGGGCCAGAGATGAGGGGCGGGAGGGGAGAGGTCAGAGGACCGGAAGCGGGCAGGTCGGAACTGATTTCTGACTTCTTATTTCTGTCCACTGACGGCGGCTCGCTTGGCCTCCAAGCGAGGCAGTTGGTGCCGTTCTCATGGCCGGGCAGCAGATGGCGGCGGGCGCCGTCGGTTGCGGCAAAAAGCGAGACGGGTCCGGCCGCGGAGGCGGTGGCGAGCAGTGCGCCGTCCGGCGACCAGGCGAGATCGATCGCGTAGTCGTCCAGGGTGGCGGCCCAGTGTTTGGTAAGTTGCATCGGCTGGTCGCAAAGACGCGGAGATGGGCGAAAAACGCCAAGCTGAATTTCGGATTTTTTGCTGACGGAACAGACGAACGACACGCAAGGATCGGTCGGATTAGTTCTCATTCCGTGGGTTCAATGTATTCTGTGAACCAAATTTTCTTCCCAAGGCTGAACGCATAACGGGCGATTTTTGGTGGCGCCGCGGCGTTGGGCTCTGTCAGTTTGAGCATCCCCCTTTAGTTCCGAACGTATCGCCCCTTGTGAAACGAGTCTTTCTTCTCAGTTTTTGCGCTCTGACCGCCGCGAGCGCGGCGCTTTATTGGACGCTGCCGGACCAACGCAGCGCCGTGCCGGTGCTCACTTGGATCACGCAGGTGGACTCCGTGAAGCTGGAGACGATTGCCCAGTTTAAACTGTGGCTGAAAGACCAAGGGCTGCCCCCGGTCGACGTGAAGATTGATAACATCAATCAGGACCCGACGAAGAAACTCGCGCAGGGGCTCTCCGGCGTGGGCGCGGACCTGTTCGACATCTACGTCTTCGAAACGGAGCTGTTCGCTGGGTCTGGCATGCTGATGGATCTCACCGACGCGGCCCAGAAGATGGGTTTCGGCCCCGATGCGACCTATCCGGCGCTTTACAACGACCTGATGGTCAATGGCCGCCAGTATGGATTTCCGCGCAACGCTGGCGGTGCCCTGTGCTGGGTTAACGAGGACGCCTTTGCGCGCTACGGTGTACCGGAGCCGTCGTATCGCTGGACGTTCGACGACTTCGAGAGATTGGGCACGAAGCTCGTCACCGCCGCCAATCCGCCCGGTACGCGGCAGCGCACCTACATGATTCAGGCGCTTTCCCCGATGGTCTTACGACGCGGCCTCGGGCTGGAGATTTTCAACGAAACCATGACGCGTTGCACGCTGGACGACCCGCGAAACGCCGAGGTGATGCGGCGGCTGTACCGTTGGACGACCGAGCTGCACCTGCTGCCCACGCTGTCGGAACAGCTGGCGATGGTGGCGGACGCCGGGCGCTCCAGCGATGCGGTGTTCTATCTCTACGCGAAGGGCCGTTACGCGATGCTGTATGTGGGCCGGTGGGCGTTGATCCGGCTGCGCGATTATCCTCCGGTGCATTCGCGGATCGTGGAGCCGTTCAACGGGGGATTTCCCAACATGGAATTTGGCTGCGGAGTCATCTCGGTGTACTCGGGCACCAAGCACCCGAAGGAAGCGCTGCAATTCATGCAGTTTCTGGCCAGCGACCGTTTTAGCCTCCTCATCGCGCGGGCTGGAGATGGCCTGCCGCCCGTCCCAAAATTTGTTCACTCCGAGGCATTTCTTCATCCGCCGGATCATCCGGAGGAGTGGCCACTCCAGGAAGTTTTCGCGACGGCCGCGCCGGCCATCGGCATCGGTTATCCTCGTTCGCCCTTTGTGCAGACGGGCGCACTTTACCGGCCGGTCACGGGCATCGACAACCAGGTCATCGATGCGGTGATGGCGGGCCGGATTTCGCCGGAGAATGCGGGGCGCATCGAAGCCCGGCGCATCGACGCCGAGATCGCGCTCAACGTGAACGCGGAGCCGAAGTTGAAGCAGCTGTATGACCGGCTGACGGCGGTGCAGGCGAAAATTGACGCCCTGAAAGCGGAGGGAAAACCGATCCCGGCGTCGTGGATCACGAACCCGTTCCACATCGCCTACTACCGGGCGAAGGGGATGTTGCAGGAGGCGCCGAAGCCATGAGCCGCCTGCCGCGCGCGCGCCGGACTTTCGTGGGGCTGCTCTTTCTGCTGCCGAACATCCTCGGCTTCCTCGCGTTCATCCTGATCCCGCTGGTGATGAGCTTTGGCATGGCGTTCACCGACTGGGATTTTTTGCGGAATAACATGTTTCGCCACGCTCCGCTGCACTTCGTGGCCTTCGAAAATTTCACGCGACTGTTTCATCACCCGCTCTTCTGGCAGTATCTTGGCAACACCTTCTTCCTCATGCTCGGCCTGCCGTTCGCCATCGCCGGCAGTCTCGGAGCGGCCCTGCTGCTCACCCGCGCGGGTCATACGCGCAGTCAGCTCAAGGCCGTACTGATTCTGGCGGCGTTGCTGCTGGCGGGATGCGGAGTGCTGCTGTTGCGGGCCGGCGTGGCGGAGTCGGGTGTCTGGCTGCTTTTCGGCGTGCTGACCGCGACGACGCTGATCGCCGGCGTGCTCACCGGCGGCATGCTGTACCGGACGCTTTTCTATTTGCCGAACTTCACCGCGGGCGTGGCGACCTTCGTGTTGTGGAAAAAGCTCTACAACCCGTACACCGGTCCGATCAACGCCGCACTGGCCCCGGTGCTTGACCAGTTTTCCGCCTGGGTGCGGAGCATGCCGACGGCCTTCAGCCAGGGGCTGCCGCTCGTTTGTGGTGGATTGACCGCCGTCGTCACGGCCTGGCACTTGCGCCGGCTGCGGCGCGCCTGGGACCAAAGCGACGCCGGGGCACTGGCGGTGATCGCGGGTCTCCTCACGCTGGTGATCCCGCTGATGCTGCTGATCGTTTGGCGCGGGGCGGGGTGGGGCTGGGCCTTGGGCGCGACGATGGGCGCCGCCGCGATTTTTGCGGCCTATACCTTCCGGCGGAAGCGGGTGTGGGGTCGCCCCAAGACGGCAGACAAGGGCGTCGGCACCGAGCTCGCCCTCGCGCTGGCGATCATTCCGGTGCTGCTCATGTTCGCGGGTGGCATCGTGGTGGGACCCGCGCTCCCGGCGGCCGCGGTAGCGGGGATCGAGCCGCCGGACTGGCTCGGCAACTACTACTGGGCGAAGCCGGCGTTCATCATGATGATGCTCTGGGCGGCAATTGGCTCCAACAACATGATCCTCTACCTCGCGGGCCTGAGCAATATCTCGCCGGAGTTGTATGAGGCGGCGGATATGGATGGCGCGACGCCGATGCAACGCTTCTGGTACATCACGTGGCCGCAGCTCGCGCCGGTGACGTTCTTCATCAGCATCATGAGCGTGATCTACGGCCTGCAGGGCGGCTTCGAGATGGCGCGCGCGATGACCACCGGCGGCCCGGCGGGGTCCACCACGACGCTGAGCTATTTTATTTTCAACGAGGGCTTCGAGACGGGTCGCATCGGCTACGCCTCGGCGATCGCGTGGGTGCTCTTCCTCCTCGTGTTCGTGCTCTCCGTTTGCAATTTCCGCTATGGCAACCGCAACGCCGAAGACTAAATCCCCGGTCACCCCCGGCCGCAGCCTCGGCCTCCACGTATTCCTGACGCTGCTCAGCTTCGGCATGATCCTGCCGTTTGCATGGATGGTGCTGACCAGCCTCAAGACCCTGCCGGAGATCGGCACCACCGGCTGGATGCCGGCGAAATTCCAGTGGGGCAATTATCTCGAGGTGTTCCACGTCATCCCCTTCCTGCGCTTCATGAGCAACAGCATCGTGGTGGCGGGGTGGGTGACGCTGCTCCAGGTCATCACGAGCGCGATGGCGGCGTTCAGCTTCGCGCGACTGGACTGGCCCGGGCGCGACCGGATTTTCTTCCTCTATCTCGGCACCATGATGCTGCCGGGGCTGGTGATGCTCATCCCGAATTTCGAGAACATGGTGAAAGCCGGTCTGGTGGACACGTATCTCGGACTGATCCTGCCGTCGTCGTTCAGTGCGTTTGGCACGTTCTTACTCCGGCAGTTCATGCTCGGGATCCCGCGCTCGCTCGATGAGGCCGCGGAGATGGACGGCGCGAGCAAGTGGCAGATTTTCTGGGACGTGATCCTGCCGCTGAGCCGGCCGGGTCTGGTGACGCTCGCGATCTTCACCTTCATCGGAAATTTCCAGAGCTTTTTCTGGCCTTTCGTCATGACGAAGACCGTGGAGAAATACACGTTGCCGGTCGGACTGTTGCTATTCGATACCGAACACGGCCAGGCGACTCACCTGCTGATGGCGGGCGTCACGATGTCGGTACTTCCGCTTATTCTGGTTTTTGTCGTGCTGCAGAAGCAGCTCATCCGCGGCATCCAGCTCGGCGGGGTGAAGGGGTAGGGGCAGCGCAGGCCCGGCGACGATTTCAGGCCGGCGGAGACGGAACCCGGAGCGTCGGGCCGTCGACCCACCGACCGCTGATCATCACGGTGCGCGGGTC
>JBDTJA010000079.1:0-18433 GCA_039936075.1 Opitutaceae bacterium
ACGAGGATCGCGCTGCGCAACTGCGCCAACCGCTGGTTGGAAAACGAGCGCACTTGGATCGTCTCGCCAAACTGCCTCTGATCCTCGCTGGGCTCGATCGAATTGCGCGTAACGAGGATGGTTTTCATCTTCGTCGGCACCGCTCCGGACTCGACGCCGCCGACAAAGGTGTCGCCAAAGATCATGATTGCGCGGCAATCCGCGCCGGTCGCCACCCGCTGCGCCTCGCTAAACATGAGACGATTGACGCGGTTCTGCTGGGTCTGCACCGGCCGGACCGCCCCGAAGCCGCCGATCAGACGTTCGTGCACCGCGTCGAGATCCGGGGCCCGGACTAGATTATCAATCAGTTCCTGCTCCTTTACCTGGCTCGCGATGGAAGCCAGCACCTGCAAGTAATCGCGGGCGCGTTCGCCGGCAATGAGCATGAAGATCAAATGCACGCGCTCATCCCCCACCGCGCCATCATGCCTGATGCCCACGCGGCTTCGACCGATCGCGAGCACGTAGCGGCGGTCCATCTTCACGCGAACGTGCGGGAGGGCGACGCCGAGACCGAGGTAAGTCGTCATCGTGCTCTCACGGGCGAGCAGGCCCTTGAGGAGCGACTCGGGCTTCAGATCCGGGAAACGCTCCACGCAAACGGCCAGCAGTTCCTCCAGCGCCCCTTTCAGGTCCAAGCTCCGCAGATCAATGATGCGGCTCCGGGCGATGATTTTGTCGAGACGCATGAGCGGAAAATCAGCAGAGATGAAACGTTAGAAAGTAGAAACCAATTTGAGCCCGCGTCATCTCCAGCCGTTTCTTTATTTCGGAAGCCTCTTCGTTCCGAAGCTGGCCCGGTTCACTTCTCCCACTCGAGCGCGCCCTTCTTGATCTCGTAGATCAGTCCGAGCACGAGCACGCCGATGAAAAACATGATCGGGCCGAGGATCGCGATGTGGTTCGCAAGGAACTCGCGGTAGATAAACGTCCAGGGCACCAGGATCACGATCTCAAGGTCAAACAGCATGAAGAGCAGCGCAGTGAGGAAGAACTTCACCGAAAAGCGCGTGTGGATGAGACCCTCGCCGGGGACGCCGCACTCGTAGGCCGAGTCCTTGATCTTGCCGCCCTTGGCGCGCTGGCCGAGAAAAGTGCTGGCGCCGATGATCAACGCTGTGATGCCCGCCGCGAGCACGGCCTGGATCAGGAACGGGAGGTAGTCGGCGGAGATCATGACAGACGAGAAACTGGGCGCAGCGCCGCCGCGCTGACAAGCGGTTTATTGACCGACCGGAATAAATTTTGCCGACGCGATGTGAGTGGAACCCACCCCGAGCGTCTCGGCAAACTCCAGCGTCCGGATCTCCTCCGAAATCGGCTCGAAGCCCGACTGTTTGCGCAGGCCGTTGATGCGACTGCGCATCAGGGAATCCAGCATGACCGGGTCGCTGCTCAACCATAGGAGCGGCTCCGAGGCCGTGTAGAGCGAATTGAAGTACGGGCCGCCGATGAACTGATAGTGTTCAAGACTCACGAGCGTGAACATCCACGTCTGGCGCAGTTCGGGAATGGCGCTCATCTCGGCGACGGCGGCCGGCGCATTCGCGGGCGAGCGGAAGAAACGACCGGTGTTGGAGGCGTTCCACAGCGTGGCGTTCACCAGCGCGCCGTTAACCCCGAGCATGGGGTGGTCCGTGTAGACCGGCAGGTTGATCCAGAAATCGGCGTCCAGGAACAGGGGGGTGGCGAGGAAGCTTTTGCGGTCCTCATCCTTCGTCGAGCTGTTGGGATAATCCTTCGTCTGCTGCTCGGCAAAGATCGGGTCGAAGCGCTGCGGTAGCGGGCTGTCATAGAACCAGACCGGGTCGTAGAACTTGCCGGATTCGAGCACGTAGATCGGATGGCCCTTGAAGGGACTCTGGCCGGTGACCAGCGAGGGCAGGTAACCAGTCATGCGCAGGCGGAGCTGGTTCAGTCCCACCAGGAAAATATTATGATCCTCAAAACCGCGGCGTTCGAGCGCGTGGATCACTGCCTTCACCAGCGGGATGGGCGTCGCCATGCCGGGACCGGAGTCGGTATAGATCTTCAGGCCGACCTTTTTTTTCGGGCCGGGCACGAGCTTTTTTCCCGTGGCGGCCTCAAACGCCTTGATCAGCGCCTCCACTTCCCGATCATAAGTCGGTTGGTCAAACTTGGCTAATTGGGCCTGCCAGATCGGGTCAAACGAAGGCGTGGAGGGCATCCGCGACATGGCCGTTTCAGCCGCTGGGAGGACAGGCGTGGCAAGGACGACGGCGAACAGGAACGCGGGCAGGTAAAAACGCATGGCAGTGATTGAGTCGCCCAAAACCGGGCAATGTTTCCTGAAAGAGCCGCGAAACTTGACAGTCCCCCTGACGGGTTGAAAGTGCATTCTTCGCGCGTCTCCGCGCGGACGCCTCCGTCCCATGCCTGTCATCAAGCCCACCTGCGTCCGCGACCTGAAGTTGCGCGTGAACATTGCGGATGTGGTCTCCCGCGTCGTCACGCTGAAAAAGGCCGGCGCCGGCCGGTTGAAAGGCCTCTGTCCGTTCCACAACGAGAAGACGCCATCCTTCAACGTGGATGGCGACAAGGGTTTTTTCAAGTGCTTCGGCTGCGGCAAGGCCGGCGATCTCATCTCCTTTGTGCGCGAGACCGAGCAGCTCGGCTTCACCGAAGCCGTCGAGGCGCTCGGGCAGCGTTTCAACATCGTCATCGAATACGAGCCCGGTTCGGGCGGTCCCAGCCGCGAGGAACGCTCGCTGCGCCAGGAAATTTTCGAGATCCACGAACTTGCCGCCGAACACTACCATCAGGCGTTTAAGGCCGCCACCCCCGCCGGTGATTTCATGCGGACGTACTGGGTTGAGCAGCGACGTTTCGGGCTCGATCTCGCCGACGAGTTCAAAATCGGCGTCGCCGCGCCCGTCGACGACGGCTTGGCCGCCGCGTTGCTAAAACGGAAGTTTTCCGAGGATGCGATCCGGCAGTGCGGCCTGTTTTTCGTGCGCGATGGCGCGATGCTGGCTCTCGGTTCACTCAAGCCGCGCTTCCGCGGCCGGTTGATGATTCCAATCCGTGATCACCAAGGCCGCGTCGTGGCGTTCACCGCGCGCCAGACGGATCTGACGCCCGAGGATGACCCGGCCCGCGAGGCGAAATACGTCAACTCACCCGAGACGCCCATCTTCACGAAAGGCAATCTGCTCTTCAATCTCGACCGCGCCCGCACCAACGTCGGCGAGGGCAAACCGTTCGTGATGGTCGAAGGCCAGCTCGACGCGCTCCGTTGCTGGAGTGTCGGCCTCAAATCCGCCATCGCACCGCAAGGCACCTCGATCACCGAGCCGCAGCTCGTGTTGCTGCGCCGTTATCAATCGCAGGTGGAGTGTTTTCTCGACGGCGACAGCGCGGGCCAGAAGGCAGCAATGCGTTTCCTCCCCATGGCGCTGAAGGCCGGCCTCGAGGTGAAATTCCTCGTGCTCGCGAAGGGCGACGACCCGGACTCACTGTTCCGTGAACGCGGTCTCGCCGCGTACGAGGAGGTGCGCAAGAGCGCAAGTTCCGCCATGGCCTTTGCCTGCCGCACCGTCCTCCCCGATCCCGCCACGGCATCGTCCGAAGTGAAATCTCGCGCCGCCCAGACCCTCCTCGAGATGATCGCTGCCGCTGAAAGTGAAGTGTCGCGGTCAGAATTCCTCGCCGAAGCCGCGTCGCACCTTCGGCTTTCCCCCGCCGCACTCCAACGTGACTTCCAGACCTTCATCGCTCGCCAAAGCCGCCAGGCCGCCAGTCGCCCCGCCGCCAATCTCAACGGTGGTGGCGCTCCGGTAAGGCCCGCGAATAACACTGGTCAAACTACTGAGCATCACTTACTTATAATATGCCTTCACTTTGAGGCTCTCGGCAAATCCCTCAGCCTAGCGCTGCCTCACGACTGGATCGATACGACACATCCCGCCGGAGTGCTGCTGAATCGCTTTCTTGGCGAGTTTGAGAACGACACCTGGCCGGGTCGGGATCACCTCGACGGATTGCTTGAAACCCCTGAGGAAAAGACGCTTGCTGCTTCCCTGCTCTTCGATACGCCGGCCATTGATGATCCAGTCAAGGTGGCCAACGAGGGCCTGCGCCAGTTGCGTACTCGAGCGCTCGAACCCCGACTTCGCCAAATAGAACTTGCTTTAGCCAACCACGGTGCGGACAGTAATTCTGACCCAATTTCACTCTTAAAAGAACGTTCAGAAATACAGCGCCAGCTCCGCCAGCCGCTCTGTTTGCCTGTTACGGTTTAGCCCTTATAGTCGAGACCTTCCCATATGCCGCGCAAAGCCAAGTCCTCCTCCGCCGATACCCATTCCGAAGCCGTTGAGGCCGTCATAGCTAAAAATCCGGGCGCGCCCGGAGCCGAAGGTGCCCCCGGTGCCGACATTCCTGCCGGGGGGATCAACGACAAGATCCGCCACCTCATCCGCCTTTCGAAGGAACAGGGTTACCTGACATTCGACGACATCAACGAGGCGCTGCCCGAGTCGGTTGAGAACCAGGAGGAGATCGATAACGTTCTCTCCATCCTGCAGAACCTCGAGATCGAGATCCTCGAGCCCGACCAGGTTGACGATTACAAGCAGCGCATGGAGGAGGCTGAGGAAGAGGAAAGCCGCTCCTCGCAGCACGACATCCTCGACGACCCGGTGCGCATGTACCTCAAGCAGATGGGCCAAGTCCCGCTGCTGACCCGCGAACAGGAAGTGGAAATTTCGAAACGCATCGAGAACGCCGAGCTCAAGGCCCAGACCGCCCTTTTCGAAGCCGCCGCAGTCGGGGCCTACATCGGCACGCTCGGCGCCAAGCTCCTCAACCGGGAGGAACGGTTCGACCGTATCGTCATCGACAAGAAGATCGACAGTCGTGAAGCCTACTTCAAGGGCTTGCCCAAGCTGGTCGAGAATACGCAAAAATCTGAAAAGGCCGTCGCCGAGTCCTGGGCCGAGGCGCTCAAGGCCCGCACCGAGGCCGAAAAGAAGAAGGTCCTCACCAAGCACAAGAAGCGCGAGAACGTCTTGCGCAGCTTCTTCGGCAAATTTTTCTTCAAGCTGAAGGTTTACGAGGAATACCTCGAGCAGATGCGCCCCACCCTCGAGGAAGTCGAGACGTTGCACTCGCAGCTTGACCGCGCCAAGCACCCCAAGACCAAGAAGGACGCCGCGCTCGACACGCGCGCCCTGAACCACCGCCTCAAGCAGATCGAGGCCGCCCAGCGCATCGCGCCGCACGCTCTGCTCGCGGTCGTCGCGCAGACCCGCGTCCACGTCCGCGAGGCCCATCAGGCCAAGACCGAGATGGTCGAGGCCAATCTCCGCCTCGTGATCTCGATCGCAAAGAAGTACACGAACCGCGGTCTCTCGTTCCTTGACCTGATCCAGGAGGGCAACATGGGCCTGATGAAGGCCGTCGAAAAATTCGAATACCGCCGCGGCTACAAGTTCTCCACCTACGCCACGTGGTGGATTCGCCAGGCCATCACCCGCTCGATTGCGGACCAGGCGCGCACCATCCGCATCCCGGTGCACATGATCGAGACCCTCAACAAGGTCATGCAGGTGCAGAAGCAGCTCCTCCAGGAATTTGGCCACGAGCCCACGCCGGACGAGGTGGCCGACGAGATGAATCTACCCGTCGAGCGGGTGCAACAGATCATGAAGATGGCGCAGCAGCCCATCTCGCTCCAGTCGCCCGTCGGCGACGGCGACGACACCAGCTTTGGCGACTTCATCGAGGACAAATCCGCCGAGAATCCGTACGACATGACGGCTTTCTCGCTTCTCCGTGAAAAGATCATCGACGTGCTCGACTCGCTCACCGAGCGCGAGCGCCGCGTGCTCTCGCTGCGCTTCGGCCTCGTCGACGGCTACAGTCGCACGCTTGAGGAAGTCGGCAAGCAGTTCAAGGTCACCCGCGAGCGCATCCGCCAGATCGAGGCGAAGGCGCTGCGCAAGATGCGTCACCCGACGCGCATCCGCCAGCTCCACGGCTTCTTCGACGCCGAGCAGATCGACAACGCCCAGAACCTGATGAAGGTCGCCGCCACCAGCGGCATGCCGCGTCCGCTGCTTCCCGGCATGTCGCCTATTCCCGCCGGTTTCCCGATGCCGACCAAGCTCTGAGCGGAGGGGCGCCGCCTTGCGGCGCCCTTTCCGTCGGGCTGACTTTCTCACGGTTTTCGCCTACGGCTGACGGGGGCCGTCAACTGGGGTCCCCACCAAAACCCTCCTTTCCCGCTTTACAGCCTAGATACCCGGCATAGCTTGCGCATCATGGCTAACCTTCCCACTTGCTTCGCAATGTTTGGTATTGGTGGCACCGAGCTGCTGGTCGTCCTTCTGATTGTCCTCCTGCTGTTTGGTGGCACGAAACTGCCCTCGCTCGCCCGCGGCCTCGGTCAGTCCATCAAGGAATTCAAGAAAGCCAGCAAAGATGATTCCGAGGACGACAAGTCCGATTCCACCAAGAAGGTCGAGCCCGCCAAGACCAACGGTTCGAACTGAGCCTCGAGCTCTCGTCCTCGTTCTCCCAAGCGCGCCGGCCCCGGCGCGCTTTTTTAGTGTTTGGCCACCGGCGTTTCGCAGTCGACCTCGACCAACCAGATCCGAAAAGCCGAGATTTGCGCGGGCGTGCCCAGGGCCAGGATCTCATCGCCCACCTGCAAGCGTTCGTCCGCCGATGGATTCAGTACCCGCATGCCGCGATGGTTCACCCCCGCGACCTGAATGCCGTGCGTGCGGGCCAGCGAAAGCTCAGCGAGCGAGCGCCCCGCGGCCGGGCTGCCCGGCGGAATCTTCAGCGACTCCATCAGCACTTCCTCAAACAGTGAGTCCGAGGTGCCGGATACCGCGCCAAGAAACTGTTTACCCGCCTTCACCTGCTCCGTCGTGCCCATCAGCAGCACGCGATCCCGGGGATAGAGCACCGCATCCGGCGACGGCAGCGGAATCATGTAGCCCTGCCGCTCGATGCCGACCACCGAGCAGCCAAATTTTGCGCGCAAATCCAATTCGGCAATCCGGCGACCCTGCGCGTCCGCCAGATCGGGCAGGACGCAGTCAATCATGTGCAGGTTCCAATCCCCATGGGCCTGCAACCATGGGGCCGAGGTCGCGGTCATCTTGCCCTCGGTCGAGGTGACCACGGCCTGCAGCTCAATCTCGAGCTGACTGTGCCAAAGCACCATCTTGCGCCAGAGCAAAACCAGCGTCAACACGGCGATCAGCGCACTCGAGAACAGCAACCACCGCGCGCCGCCCTCCGCCGGCATCAACGCGAAGATCCAGAAGAACATCGCCGCACCCGCGAGCGACTTGATGACGGTCTCCACCCACCGTGCAATCCGCGGCTGGCCCGCCGCGGAAACCTGGGAATACAGCAGTGCAAGCGCCGAGCAGTTCCGCCAGATTGCGACCAGGGGTGGGAGCAACACCAGTGAAAGCACGATCCAGAAAATGATCTGCAGCCCGTTGGAAAACAGCCAGTCGTGGCCCAGCCAGCTCTCGGCTGAGCTCAGCATCTGCCGCGAAAACACCAGCAGGCCGCTGACCAGCAGCACCTCAATGCCAATCTGGAAAAACCGCTTTCGGCTCAGTTGCCATAGTTTGTTGCGGCGCGCGTGACCCTGCAGGAGATCGAGCCGTTCGCGGTAGTGCTGCAGCGCCGTGACCAGCCAGTGGGGCTGACGCGCCAGCAGGCCGTCCGCAATCACCGCCGACCGCCGCATCAGGAACGGTGAGACCAGCGTCGTGAGCAGAGATACGCCGACCGCCAGCGGGTAAAATTTTTCCGGGAGGACCGCCGCCCCCACGCCGAGTTGCGCGATAATGAAGGAAAATTCGCCAATCGGCGTCACCGCCAGCCCCGTGCGCAGCGCATCCTTCGGCGATACGCCCGTAAGCGTCAGCGCCGTCGTGCTCGCGATGCTTCGCGCCAGCAGCGTGAAGATCGCCACGCCAACAATCAGCCCCGCCGACCCCACGATCTCGCGCGGGTTGATCTGCATGCCAATCGCCACGAAAAACACGGCGCTAAAGATATCGCGCATCCCTTCAAAAGTCCGCTCCACCTGGTGCCGGTGAGGCGTTTCCGCGACGATCGTGCCAAGTAAAAATGCACCTAGCGCCGGCGAATACCCCGCGTAATGCGCCACCGCCGCCAAGCCAAACAGCAGCGCCGCAATCCCCAAGGTCTGTAATTCCTCGTCCGCCGAGATGCTCATGCGCCGCAACAGCCAGGGCACCAGCAACAAGCCCCCGGCGCCAATCAACACGACAAACGCCCCGAGCATGCCCAGCGTATGGCTCAGCGACGATCCCTCCGAGCCACCCACCCCGCCCAGCTGCACCAGCGAGTTGAGCAAGGTCAGCATCACGATCGCGACCACGTCCTCCAGCACGGTGATCCCCATCGCCAGCTGCCCGGAATGCTCGTGGTTCTCTCCGGTTTCCTGCAGAATTTTGCTGATGATCGCCGACGACGACACCATCAGCATGGCCGCCAGAAACAGGCTCTGGGTGCTCGTCCAGCCCATCGCCGCCCCGAGCAGGCGCGTCAAACAGTACACCACCAGCGCCCCCCCGCACGTCGCGGCCATCAACGGTAGGCCGAGCCGCCGCAGCTTGCGGACACTCAGGCGCAGGCCGATGGAAAACATCAGGAAGACGAGGCCGACCTGCGCGAGCGTCTCGATCCGTTCCACATCGGAGACGAGGGTGAAGGGCGGCGTGTACGGGCCGACGACCATGCCCGCCGCGAGAAAACCCACGATCACCGACAATCCCACCCGCTGACAGATCCAGCCGACCACGCCGGCGACCACGAGAATCACCGCGAGGTCCTGGATAAATTGAATTCCGTGCATGGTTGGAGGCGGTCCGCCCTCAGGACGCGGCGAACCAGCCGCTTCGTCAAGCCGTGAGGCAGCGATCATTTGTGGGTCGGAGTTTATCGCCGATATCGGGCGTAAAGCCCGACCTACGAAGCAGGACCGAGTTTCCCGCGTTGACACTCCGCGCGCCCGCCGATTCGTTTCCGTCGGCGGCAACGCCGTCTCCTACTCCCGCAAACATGGCTAACTTCCTCGGTTACTTCTCCAACGATATCGGCATCGACCTTGGCACCGCCAACACCCTCGTTTACGTGAAGGACAAAGGCATCGTCTTGCGCGAGCCGTCGGTGGTCGCACTGGATACCGTCACGCGCAAGGTCCGCGCCGTCGGCGATGAGGCCAAACGCATGCTGGGCCGCACTCCCGGCAACATCACCGCGATTCGCCCGATGAAGGATGGCGTCATCGCGGACTTCGACGTCACCGAGGCGATGCTGCGCTATTTCATTCGCAAGGTCAGCAGCGGCTCCTTCCGCGCCCCGCCCCGCGTCGTCATCGCCATCCCCTCCGGCATCACCGAGGTGGAAAAACGCGCCGTGAAGGATTCCGCCCTCCATGCCGGCGCCCGCGATGTCATCACCATTCCCGAGCCCATGGCCGCGGCCATCGGAGTCGGCCTCCCGATCGACGAACCGGCCGCCAACATGATCGTCGACATCGGCGGTGGGACCACGGAGATCGCGATCATTTCGCTTAACGGCATCGTCTTCTCGAAGTCCATCCGGGTCGCCGGCGACGAGCTCGACGCCGCCATCATCAATTACATGAAGCGGGCCTACAATCTCCTCATCGGTGAGCGCACCGCGGAAGAGATCAAGTGCCGCGTCGGCTCCGCCTATCCCCTCGACGAGGAGCTCACGATGGAGGTCAAGGGCCGCGATTCCGTCGCCGGCCTGCCCAAGACCATCCACATTACCTCACAGGAAATCCGCGAGGCGCTCGCCGACACCATCGCGGCGATCGTGGACGCTGTGCGCGTCACGCTCGAGCGCTGCCCGCCCGAACTTTCCGCCGACCTCGTGGACCGTGGTTTCGTCATGGCCGGTGGTGGCGCGCTGATCCGCGGCATCGACCGCCTGCTCAGCGAGAAGACCGGCCTGCCGGTTCTCGTGGCCGACGACCCGCTGTCCGCCGTGGCCAATGGGACCGGCGCGGTCCTCAACGACCTCGCTTGGCTGATGCAGCACGTCTGAGACGCGTTCGCGCCGGGTAAGGGGTGAGAGGCGATGGGTGATCGGTCCAAGGCGGCGCACGCCGGGCTTGTCTCGTCACTCGTCCCTTGTCACTCGTCACTTCTTTCCGCCCGTGCCTCCCAAACGCTTCGATCAAGCCCGCCCGTTCCTGACGCTCATTGTCGTCGTCGTCGCGTGGCTGATTGTGCCGGTCGTCGTGAAGACCTTCGCCCGCGCCAGCTTTTTTGAGTTTCAGGCGCCGGTCAGCGTCGCCGCCTCTTATTTCCGCGACCTGCAGGAATACTGGGCGCTGCGGCTCCATTCCAACGACGCTCTGGTTTCGGCCGGCAAGGATCTCTCCAACGTCGCCAGCGCCTACGCGGTTGCCGCTCAGACCAATTCCGAACTGCAAGCTCAGGTCCTCCGGCTGGAACAGCTGCTGAAGATGCCGCCCTACGCCAACTACCGCCCGGAATACGCCCGCGTTGTTCGGCGGGATTTCTCGGGCTGGTGGCAGCGACTCGTCATCCGCAAAGGCCGGAACTACGGCATCCCGGTCGGCGCCCCCGTTATTTTCAGCGGCGGCGTCGTCGGTCGCGTGAGCGAGGTTCATGCCTATACGTCCGTCGTCGAGCTCATCAGCAATCCCGGTGTCCGCCTCGCCACCGTCATCGAGGGCGAGACCCAGCCGATCAGTTACCAGGGCGGCATCAACCCCACCTTCGATCCGCCGAAGGGCGTGATCGAGTTTGTGCCGCTCAACGTGTTCGCCAGCGCCGCGATTCCGAAACGTCTCGTGACGTCCGGCCTCGGCGGCGTTTTTCCTCCCGGCCTGAACATCGGCACGGTCACCAAGGTCGAGCCGAGCGCCGACGGTCTGTTTAAATCCGGCGAAGTTCAGCTCGACCCATTGCTGAGCTCCCTCACCGAGGTCACCGTGCTCGTACCGCTGAATCCGGAATAAGTTGTAAGGTTTGAGGCGTAAGTCGTAAGCCAATCCATCCATTCCACTGAGGGCGTCTTACCTTAAAACTTGCGACTTAAACCTTAAAACTAGAAATGCGCCGCACCCTCGTCACTTTTCTCACCCTGTTCGTGCTTTGGGTGATTGTCGCGCAGGTCAACCACGCCCTGTCCGGGGCCCACGTGTACCTCTTTGTCGCCGGGCTCTACGTCACATACGTCGCGCTGCAGTTGCCGCTGCGTGACGGCCTCGCCGCCGTGCTGCTCGCGGGCCTGCTCTGCGATGCCACGGCGCCCGTGCCCTTCGGACTGCACACGCTGCTTTTTGCCACCGCGTTTGCCATCATCGCCAATATCCGCGACCACGTTCCCCGGGAAGAGACCGTCGCGCAGGTCATCGTGGCGCTGCTCACCAATCTCGGGCTGTTTCTCGTGTTTTCCTTCGTGCTCATCGGCCGCAGCCCATCGCCGGGCGCGGTCTGGCCGCGGTTGATCGTGGACCTGCTTTGCTCGCAGGTCCTGCTCGCGCTCATCGCGCCCTGGTTCTTCGCTCTGCAGGCGCGCGTCTTGGTGCTCGCTCGCGTCGAGCGCGACCACCTCGTCTGAGGTCCCGCCCATGGCTAGGCACAACACCAATCTCGCCGACCGTTCCGGCAGCCTCGTGCAGTCGCATAAGAACTACCAGCCACGCGTCATCTTCTTCTATTTCGTGATTTTGCTGCTGCTGCTGACGCTGGCCGGCGGCCTGGCCTATCAGCAGCTGTTCAACCGCGATCGCCATCGCGACACCGAGCGGATGCAGAACCAGCGGCGCATTCTCGTCCCGGGTCCGCGCGGCAACATTTACGACCGCGAGGGCCGCCTGCTCGTCGGCAACCGCGCACGTTTTGCCGTCGTGCTTTATCTCGACGAGTTGCGCAGCGAGTTCCGGCGCGAGTTCATTCGCGTGCGCAAGAATTACCGCGAGACCGGGGACAAGGATCTGCCCAACTCCGCCCAGCTCGAGCAGATCGCGCGTACCAGCGTCGTGCAGCGCTACCTCGACCAGGTGAACGACATTCTCCACCGCGCCGCCCGGGTCGACCGCTCGGACCTGATGAAGCATTTTCAACGCCAGCTGCTGCTGCCTTACACCCTGTTCGACGATCTCGAGCCCGCGGACTACGCGCGTCTCGTGGAGAATCTGCCGGTCCGCTCCCCGCTCCAGGTCCTGGCCTCCAGCACGCGTTACTATCCCTACGGCTCCGCCGCGGCCCACACGCTGGGTTATGTTGGCGTCGACTCCGACATCGATGCCGAGGATTTCCCCGGTGAGGATCTCAGAACGTTCAAGATGAAGGGCACGGTTGGGCGCGACGGGCTCGAGAAAGTCTTCGACACGCAGCTCCAGGGCGAGGCGGGCGGCACGATTTTCCGCGTCGATCCGACCGGCTACAAAATCAACCCGCCACTCGAGAAGCGCCTGCCCGTGCAGGGCAAGAATCTGATCACCTCCCTCGACATTGATCTGCAACGCGTCGCTGAGGAAGCCATCGGCGATCGCGTCGGCACCGCGGTCGCGCTGGATATCCGCACGGGTGAGGTCCTCGTCCTCGCCAACAAACCCGACTACAACCTCAGCGAAACCTCCCCCCACATCAGCCCCGAAACGTGGCAGAGCATCCTCGATCGCAATGCCCTCCTCAACCAGGCCATCGGCGGCGCTTATCCGCCCGGCTCCACCTTCAAGATTCTCACGGCCATCGCCGGCCTCCGCAGCGGGAAAATCACGCCAGATCAATCCATCGTGGATTGCGACGGGGTGATCAAGATCGGCAACCGGCTCTTCTACTGTGAAAACGGCAATGGCCATCATCATGACATTCACCTGTCCGACGCCATCAGCGAAAGCTGCGATATCTACTTCTATGAGGTCGGCCGTCTGGTCACGCCCGATGTCCTGGCTGCCGAGGGCCGGCGGTTCCACGTCGACCAGCGCACGGGCATCGAATTACCCAACGAGACGACCCGCATGCTGATCCCGACGATGGAGTGGAAGGAGAAGCAAACGGGTGAGCGTTGGTTTCCCGGCGACACCGCCAACATGTCCATCGGCCAGGGCTACGTCCTTGTCACTCCCCTCGACATGGCCTGCTTCTATGCGTCGGTGGCCCGCGATGAAGTCTACACCAAACCAACCTTGCTGCATCATCCCAACGCACCCGCGCAGCATTCCGAAGCGATTGGACTCACCCCCGCGCAAAGAGACGCCATCATCAAAGGCATGATCGGCACCACCGTTTTTGGCACGGCTAAGGAGATCAATAATCTGCCGCTCTACCATGTACCGGTAAGTATCGCCGGCAAGACCGGGACCGCCCAAAAGCGCGTACTGAAGGACGGCCAAGTCGGTACGATTAACTTCGCCTGGTTCGCCTGCTTCGCGCCCGCGGAAAACCCCGAAATCGCCGTCGTGGTGATGCTGGAAGGCGATACAATTGGTGAAACGTACGGCGGAGGCCGCGAGGCCGCCCCCGTCGCGAACCTCATCCTCAAGAAATATTTCGAAAAGCGGGACCACCCGTCCGCTTTCGTCCAGCCGCTCAAGACCCCGTAACGCGGCCCCGGCGCCGCGCCGCGCGCAAAGCCCTCTGCGCCCGGCGGAACACTGGCTCCGGTTCCGGCCACGTCGCCCGCGCCCCAAAGCGCAACCGCTCCAGCTCCGCCCGCACTTGCTGGACTTCGCGCGCTTCGTTGGAGGGCGGCGTCGCCTGCCCTGCGCCTGCCGACCGGGCTGACTCCGCCTCCGCCTTACCCACCGAACCCTGAGCGACCGAGGAAAATTCTCTCAGCCACCGGCCGGCCTTCGCCCTCACGGGATCGGCACGGGCATCCTTGCGCCGGAATTGCCGCCACCAACCGCGGCCAAATTCGCGCCACGCCCAACCCGCAAGCACCAGCAACGCCAGCGCACTGAACAGCTTGGCGACGCGTCGCACCGTCCAAGGCGAGGCCAACCAGGTTTTCAGCCGCTCCACCAGCTCGCTCAGCGTGACGCGTAATTGCTTGCCAGATTTTTCTGTCGCCGTTTTCACCGCCTTCAGGGTCTCAGCCTGCGTGCGCTGGTCGAAGTTCACGATCCGCCGGTACCAGAACACGCGCAGGCTGTCCCACCGCGCCGACCAACCCCGGTCCATCCGGCGCGCAAGCGTCGCCTCGCCCTGAACCTTTTCGTCCGCGCCCGTTACCGCTCCCGGGGTCGGATCAGCTCTTAGCCAGCTGGCGGTCGGGAGATCGAATACCTCACACCAAGCGTGGGCATCCGAGTTCCGAATCGTGAAATTATTCGAATAAGCGTTCCACGTTCCGCCGCGGAACCCGGTGACAATGCGCGCCGGAAACCCCGCCGTTCGCGCCAGCAGTACGAAGCAACCGGCAAACAATTCGCAGTGCCCCGCCTCGTGCGACACCAGCCAGCGCACCAGCGGATCGCCCACCCCCGGCGGCACCACCGGGCTGAGCGAATATTGGTGCTGCTTGTCCAGCCAAGCGGTCGCGCGGCGGGTGAATTCGCCTGCGGACAGGACCGCTCCACCCGTGATCTGCGTCACAATTCCGGTCAGCACGGCCTGGTCAGGATCCTTCAACCCGACCCGCAGCATCTGCAGCGTGCTCGTCAGCCGGTCGGGCGCCTTGTGATCCTTCAGACGCAGGGCAAAACTGGCATCTTCCAGCGTGTCCGCGACGTTCATGCCAGCCACGCGATACGCGATCATGGCCGCCGGTTCCTCGCGCAGTGCCAGGACCCCGAGCTTGGCCGCCAGTCGAAAATTCTGCGTCTCACCGAAACGCAATTGCTCGAACGGGCCGAGCAGCGGCAGGTAACGGCTCACACCTGACTCGAAGTAAAACGTCCAGAAAACCGGCTCACCCTTTGGCGCCCGCGCCGTACCGCGAGCAATCGAGGAGGTGATTTCCCCCGTGAAATTGGCGCGGCGCAGCGGCGCGGAGAGCCGGAAAGTCCCGTCCCGGTATTCGTCCAGCACCAGCATCCGCCAGTAGGGCGCGGCCGGGATCTGTGCGCGGTCCGTCACGTCGACGCTCAGCGCCAGGCTGTTGTCCTGCTGGATCTCGGTCACATCGCCAAACTTGATCGTGTCGTTAAAACCCGTCCGCGCCTTCTTGGTGACGAAGCGTTCGAGAAAGAGGCTGTTCTCCAGCTGGAAGCGTGGGATCGCGAGAAACAGCAGCGCCGACAACCCCACCACACCGACAAACAGGACGCCGCCGAGGGTGATCACGCGCCAGTCGGCCACCTCGCGCCCTCGAGCCCACAGCCGCCGCCAACCCATATTCACCCACGTCGGCCGGTCCACGGCGTTCGGCTTGACCGGACTGACTTCGGCCGATTCCACGAGGTTGATTACCAGCAGAAAGGCCAGCGCACAGGCCGTAAACAAAAGGATTTGCGCCGCGAACACCAGCGAGACTGTCAGCACTCCCGCCACCACAATCAGGAACAGGCCGAGAATGATGATCTGCAGGTCATCGCGTTTCTGGCGGTACGTCGTGCCGCGATAGAGCAGCAGCAGGATATCCAGTCGCACAATTGCCGGAAGCACCTGGCCCGTGATCCACAGGTCGCCGACAAAAAACAGCACCACGGCGGGAAACGCCAGCCGGTGCCACCAAGGAGGCACGCGCGCCGGCAGTCCCGGCCAGATGAGTGTCGTTATCACCGCCACCGTCGTGAGGCCCATGAGGGTCCACGCTTGGAAATCGAGGTAGAACACCGTCCACACCGACAGCAGCACAAGCATGCCACCGAGCAGCCATTTGAGCCGGTGCAGCTCATCGAGGTTAAACTGTGGCCGTTTTTTCTCCATCCACGTAGGCGGCCACTCCCCGCGCGCCGTCGGGCGCGAAGGTCAGCACGTTGCGTTTTGCCTTGGTCACTCCCACCCCGTCGCTCGCGGGGGTTTTCTTTCCCGGCTGCACCACTGCCAGGCGGTCCAGCAACAATTCGAGGTCCGCCACGCGGCGCACCGGCACAGGGGCTTCGTCGTCGAGCGCCGCGCTGATCAGCTGACCCGCGCGGAACAAATCCTCCGCCAGCGTCGCGCAAAAACTCACCAGCAGCTCAAACTGCTCCGGTCGCGGCCAGATCGTCGCATCCGTGCGCAGCCAGAGCGAAAATCCCTCGGTGCTCTCGGCCGCGAACTGCCGCACGAGCAGCGACCGCGATCGCGCACTCGCCTTCCAGTGAATCAACCGGTGCGAGTCGCCCGGTGCATAACGCCGCAGCGCCAGCAAATCCCCGCCACTCCCGGTGCGCGACGTGCGTTCCCCGCCCGCGGTACGCCGCGCCCCGGCCTCCGCCAGCCGCCGGTACTCCACGGGAGCCGGCCAGACCACAACCTCCTCACGCAATTCCGTCGTCAGGAGCTTGCGCAAAAAACCAAAGGGAAACTGCGAGCCCACACTCGCCAGCTCCATGCGCAGCCGGCCGCGCCGCGCGGGCTTGAACAGCCACTCAAGCCGGGTTTCGCTTCGCGGATCCAGCCGCTCGCGCAGGAACAGCTGGCCGCGCCCGTCGGCGGAAGTCGCCTGCGCCCACGCTGCCCGCACATCGAGATCCTTGAGGTCCTTGCCGGTGATCGTGGATTCCGGCGGCGGCGGTGGACCATTCGCGACGTGACGCGCCACCACTTCAAACCACAGTCCGTAAGTCGGCAGGAAGACCTTGCGGTTGCGCAATCCCAGTCCGACCGCGATTTCGTGCCCCACCCGCAGCGGCGGCGCGATTTCCAGACGCCAAGCCAAGCCGCGGAAATTGAGCCAAGACAATACCCCGCTCAGGATCAGGCACGCCAGCAACAGCGAAAGCGTGATGAACAGGATGTTGTTCGCCGAGTTGTAGGCCGCCATCCCAACGCCGAGGGATAGCAGGATCAACAGCATGCCCGAAATTGTCGGCAGGATGCGCTGGCCGCGCTGCGGAAAAACCATCGCCCACAACACGGTGTTCCAGGTAAAGCGGCGTCTCGCCGTCCGCATGCCGGGACCCTGCCACCCCGCGGCTGGACGAGAGGTTGAAGGCGGGAGTTGAAGGGGCGTTTCCAATTCGGGGGACACAGGCGGAACAATGACTATGGCGCGATCCCGCGGCCTATTTAACCACGGAGGGCACGAAGCTCACGTAGATTGAACTCGGAACCTTGGTGCGCTTTGTGCCCTTGGTGGTTAAAAACAGCTTGGAACGACACCGGTGACTCACGCCGGCAGCGGCAAGGTTGCGAGGATGCGACGGAGCACGGTGACGACCGCCCGGCGTTCCTCGAGCGCATCACTCGTCTGGCGCGCCAGTGACAGCCGGTGCGCCAGGATCGGCGTGACCAGTTCCATGACATCATCCGGCAGCACAAAATCCCGGCCGTGCACCAGCGCCCTCGCCTGGGCCGCCGTGCGCAGCGCCAGTCCGCCGCGCACGCTGACGCCGGATTTAAATTCTGCTTCACTGCGCGTCGCCGTCACGATCCTCAAAATGTAATCAAGCACGCTGTCCTCGACGAACACCTGGGCGACGAGGGCCTGCAGCCCCAACACTTCCGCACGCGTGATGACGGCATTGGCCGCAATCGCATCGTAACCCGTGCGCGTCACCCGGAGAATCTCGAGTTCATCCGCCGGTTGCGGATAACCCATCTGCAGGCGCATCAAGAACCGGTCCATCTGGCTCTCGGGCAGCGAAAATGTCCCTTCGTAGTCCACTGGATTCTGCGTCGCGAACACCATGAACGGCGTGCCCACTCCATGTGAAACGCCGTCCACTGTCACCCGTGCCCGGTCCATCACCTCCAGCAACGCCGACTGGGTCTTGGGCGTGGCGCGGTTGATTTCATCCGCCAGCACGACGCTCGCAAAAATCGGACCCGGCTTGAACACGAACTCCCTGGCGGTCTCGTCGTAGATCGCGACGCCCGTGACATCGCCCGGCAGCAAGTCGCTGGTAAACTGGATGCGAGAAAATGTGCAATCCATCGACCGCGCCAGCGCGTAAGCCAGCGTGGTTTTACCGACGCCCGGCAGATCCTCGATCAGAAGGTGACCGCCCGCCACGAGGCAGATGATCACCTGCTCAATGACATCATCCTTGCCTTTGATGGAGCTCCGCATGCTCGTCCGCAGACGATCCAGCGCCAGCTTCGCTTCGGTGACCTGCGGGGTCTGGATGAAATCACTCACGAGCCGAAAGGTGTCGCAGCCCTCCGCCCACGTCAAACCGTGGAAAACGCTTAGGCGCGGATAGAAATGTAGGGCGGGGTCGCCGAACCCCGCCTTGTGCGCCCAGAGTAAATGCAAAACATTTCCGCTG
>JBDTJA010000080.1:0-12218 GCA_039936075.1 Opitutaceae bacterium
GTTTGCGACGGGAAAGCGTTCAGACAAAAGCTGCCGCAGGGCGGAAAGATTAACGGCGGAGGCTGACATGGCAGAGGCATGCAGGGTGCGACGCTCTCAGGCGCGCACCTGGCGGATGACGCCAACGACGACGCCCTGGCATTCGAGACCGTGCTCGGGAATGATGTCCGGATAGCGGGGATTTTCGGCGCGCAGCACGGCGACGCCCTTGTCATAGCGCAGGCGTTTAAGAGTCGTGGTGGTCTCATCGACGAGCGCGGCAATGATGTCGCCTGCGCGGGGCGGCCGGCGCTCCAGCACCACAAGATCGCCGGCCACGATGTGGGCGTTGATCATCGAGTCGCCGCTCACGCGCAACGCCCACGCGCGGTCCCGCCGGGCGCGACGCAGGCCGAAGAGGGCGGGATCAATCTCGATACTTTCATCCGGCACCTGTTCCTGCATGGCGGGCCGGCCGGCGGGAATGGTGCCATAAACCGGCAGGGAAAAGCGCGGACCGGCGGTGTGGCCCGCCTTCAGGCCCCAGGTGCGGCCATTGATGCGCTCAATGCGCTGCCGTTTGGCGAGCGCGCGCAGGTGGTTCATCACGGCATTCTGGCTGGCGTAGCGAAACTTGCGCTGGATGTCGCGGGTGCTGGGGGGAATCCCGTGCTCGGCCTGCTCCGCTTGGATGAACGCCAGGATGGCCGATTGTTTTTCCGTCAGTGAAGGATCGGGCATGACGTGTTCAATTGAACACGTGGGATGGTTCGGCAAGCGGCAAATTGCCTTACCATCCGAACTCCGCGGAGTGCAGCGAGTTATTCAACAACGCGGCGGGCGGCGCGCGTTTTCGAGGCTTTCAAATTCCACAGCCCGGCGGTGGTGGGGGAAAATCCGCAGGCGCGGTAAAATTTCGCCAACCTCGGCTCGAAGTCGACGTGGAGCCATTCGACGCCGCGGCGGCGCGCTTCCTGCGCACATCTCACGACCAGCCGCCGACCGAGACCTTGGCGCTGGTGCTCGGGAGCGACGGTGGGATCCAGCAGAAAGCCGTGTACGCCACCATCGCCGATGACCTTGGCGAAGCCGACCAGTTGCTTGCCCTCGTACGCGCAGACATAAACTAACGCGCGCTGGAGCAGGGGTTGCGCTGGGACGCGGCGGTGCTTGGGCCACGTGCTGGCAAAGAGCGCGTTCAATTCAGCGCTACTGACAGTTGGGCTGATTTTTAGAACAACGGGCATCGTTTCTTCAAAGCAGACAGGAGACAGGATCGCCAGGTATCATGGATTAGGCAGACGCTTCATTTGCTCTGACTTTACATAGCCAAATTGCTGGTAGAGTCCGTGAGCATCGAGCGTCCCGAGCAGACTAACAGTGCTTTTAACCATCGGATGATCCGTCACGCAGGACATCAGCCATTTGCCCAATCCCTGCGCGCGCTGCGGCTCGGTGATGAATACATCGCAGACCCAGGAGAAAGTTGCCTGATCGGTGACCACGCGCGCGAAGCCCACTTGTTTCCCGGTGGCTTGATCATAAACCCCAAAACAAACCGAATGTTGGATGGCTTTCTCCATGATGGCCTGCGACCGGTTTTTCGCCCAGTAGGTGGTGTTTAAACCATGACAGATGAAGTCCAAGTCAAGCAGCTCGGGCTCGGTGCTGATAAGGAAACCGTCGCGTTCCACATTCATGATTCAGTTGAATAGGTTATTGATGAAGTAGCTCCGGGAGGTGCTCGATTTGGAAATCAGCGTGGGTCGCCCGCTCGGCAATCTTTTCGGGCCAGAGTTCCCGGATGATGCCCGCGATCATGACGGTCGTGAGACCGAGGGTCTTGGCACCAGCCAGTTCATTCGAGCCGCCATCGCCGACGAAGATTGATGCGGCCGGACTTACGTTCAGCTGTTTCAGGCAGAGCTGGTAAATTTCTGCTTCCGGTTTTACCCAGCCGACATGGCACGAGAATACCGTGGCATCAAACAGGTCGGCGATGGGGCATTGGGCCCAGCCGGCGACTTCCATGACGTCGGCATTGCTGATGAGCCCGATCCGCAGCCCGCACTGGCGCAGCGTCTGGATGACGTGCCGCGTTTCCGGGGTGATGTTGGCGAGTGCGGCCGCAAACCGGGCGGTGCGGTTCTCGGTGGCGGTGCGGATCACGGCGTCGGGAATCGTCGGATCGATGGCGCGCGCCATGCCCGCAATGATCGCGAACGCATCGGTCTTTTCCCCGGCCAGACGATCGCGCGAGTGCACCAGCAACTGCTCATGCCACGCCTGCTTGCTGACGCGAAGCAGCTCATGGGTCATCGGCCGGCGGTCGCCCCAGCTCGATTCCAGTGGCGTCAGAGTGTGAAAGAGATCGAAGAGCACCGCCTGCTTGGTGAGCAGGACCGATGGCAGGCGGCTCGCTGTTTGGGTCATTTACGCAGACTCAGTTTCACCGCCACCCGCAGCGTCCCGCTCGCGCCGCGCTGGCGGATCGTGAGGCGGGGCTGGGTCTCAGCGTGACGCAGCCCGAAGCGGACCAGCTCGCGACGGAGTTCGTCAATCGCGCGGCGCGCGGGGTTCATCAGCGGCAGTTGGTCGAGGATCGCCTCGGTCCCCGCAGGGATCGTGATCTCGGCGACGCCGTGGCGGCCCTCGATGATGATCTTGTCGCCCTCCCGACGCATGGGCAGCGGGGTGGTCCAGTGGAAGATGACGCCTTCGCCTTTTTCCACGGCCCACTCGTCGGTGATCACGAACGTGTCTGGCGTGGGCGAATCCCATGTGCGCTGCCACTTTTTAAACCAACCTTCCCAGCCAGCGGTGGCGTTCATGGTGGCGTGGAACGCGGTGGCGTCGCCATGGCCCTTCGCGCGGATATCGGCGTTGATGGGATTCGTGGGCTTCGGGCGCAGCCCGTCTGACCAAGGGGTGAGGAGGTTGTGGCGCTGCGCGGTCTTGAGCACCTCAACGAGCGGGTTGCTGTAATCCACCACGCCGAAGTCCATCGCGAAACTGTCGCCGGCGAACTCGAGCACGAAGTTGCCCTTATCCTCGTGCGTGTGGCTGGCGCCCGCCTGATTGCCCATGAGGAAGAGCTTCACGAGCTCGCCCTGATGACGGCGTACGGAACTCATCATGCCGGTGACGGGCATGTCCACGAACGGCTGCAGCGGCGGCCCCTCGGCGGGCACGTTGCGCGCCATACTCATTGCGAGCAGCGACGGCGCGGCTCCGGCGCGGCGGAGTTGCTTGCGGTACATCGTTACCCAGTGGCTGTCGGGCTGGTAGGCGGCGAGGTAGGCGAGTGCCTCGGGGAAGACGTACATCGCATCGCAGATGAGGATTGAATCCTGCCCGTCGTCGGTGGAGTAGAGCACCTCGGCCATGAGCGCGGTTTTCTTGATCCGCTCGGGCATGAGCTCCTGCAAGGTTTTGCCTCGCGCGCGGGCATAGAGATGGAGTGCTACGAACGCCTGCCGCGCGACCCAGGTGAAATAGGTGATGCCTTCGACGTAACCCCCGTCAGGGAGCAGAATCCGGTCGAGGTTCTCGAGCAGGTCCTTGACCGCGAGATCGGTGTAGGGCACGACCCGCGACGGCACGGGTCGGGGCAAATTCTCGCAGCGCGCCGGCATCGTGCGCTCGAGCAGCAGATAGCCGAGGATCCGGCCGGGGGCGAACCACGCGAGCTGGTTGTTGTGGAAAATGTACTCCCACCACCACGTGTTGTAGTTGAGGTTGCCGAGGCCGTCCTCGGCAATGCGGCGGAGGACCAGCTGTTTTCCGACCTCGGTGAACCACTCGCCGCAAAGATCGAGGATGAGTGAGCATTCGAAGGCGCAGATGCTCTGGATGAAGCAGCGCTGCTCCCACGTGCTGCCCGGCATGAAACACATGAAGCAGTCGTCCCAGCGCTCGCAGTGCGCGATGCTGAGCGCGAAGCGTGCGGCCAGCCGGCAGAGCGCTTTGTCCTGCAGCAACAGGCCGGCCTGGGCGGCGTTGGCACCGTGAATGGTGATGACCTTCCCGTGGTCGCGTTCGCGGCGGACCGAATTGGAGTTCCAGAAATTGACGTACTGCCCAATCAGCTTTTCTGGTGGGACAAGACGGGCGTCGGCGGCTGCTTCGCGCAGGGCGTCGGCGGTGGGTGAATCCGCAAACTCGCGGCGTACGGCGTCGAGCTCGCCCGTATTGAGCAGGAGACCATAGGCGGGCTGGAATGTTGGCTCGAAGTCCGCCGGCTGCAGGTATTTCTCCCAGCGCTCGTCATAGCCCGTCCATTGGGCGAGGTGGGCGGGAAGGCGGGTGGTGCTCTGCAGCATCATCCAGTAGATCCAGCCGTTGCCCGAGACTCCCGCCGGCATGAAGGCCTCGATGGTGAGCGAGGTCACGCGTTTGGCCCCGTCGAGGGGTAGCCATTCGTCGCGTTTGGTCGGCCCCATCGGTTCACCGCGGCGGGTGCGCGGGCCGGCGTCGGTTTCAGCGTGAAGAGTGAAATACCCGTGGTCTGGGAGGGCGGCGCAGATGACCACGCGGTCGTAAGCCGAGCAATCGAGGTCGAGCCTGCGCGTGAAGCGCACCACGCGGCCGTCGGTCGCAGGTTTTTCCCAGGCCCACTGCACCCAGAGCCAGTTCTGCCAAAACTTGAATCCGGCGACTCCGTCGCCGGTGACGGTCCATTGGTTGAGTTCGCTGATCTGGGGGTCGTGAAAGGCTTCGAAGACGGCCTCGGCACTGTTGACGGGAGTGAGTTTCATGGGAGAGGTTTTTAAATAGCGGAGTCCAATTTTCGATTGCTGGATAAGGGGTGTTGAAAGGGGAGGGCGAGTTTGTCAGGCTGAGCGCAGGGAGTAATCCAGTGAGAGTTCTCGCCGGCTTTCGATGCTATATCCGCGGATTTTTCACTTCGGGCCGCGTGACCGCATAAGAGCTCAAGGCTTGGCCGCGGCCAGCTTGCCTTCAATGAGATAGATTTGGATCTCGTTCAGGTTCTGGCTGGATTGCTGATGCGCGCTTTCGGCCTGCTCGGCCGGCCCAAGAAATTGCAGCGCGGCGAGCGCGCTGTCACGCCGGCGCAGATTTTCATGCTGGACGTGGATCTGCCGGCGGAGGTCGGTCTCGATCGCGTGGCGAAATTGTCCTTCAACAGCCCGCGTGTAAGCCTCGACGCCGCCATTGGGCGCGTAAAGGACGTGCAGGTTGGTCTCGAACAGCTGCGTGTAACTCGCGCCCGGGCCGTTCATCAACATGGGCGCGTTCTGCCCATCCGTGACCATGTAGCCGCGGTTGTTTTGTCGGAACGGCTGCAACTCCGGTTCGATCTCGACGCCCTCCACTGACGGCATCCAGTGGCTGGCCTGCGAGAATTCCCGGTTGCCCTTCATGCTCGTGAGGTAGCGTAGGAAATCGATCGCCACCTCGGGATGCTGGCTTTGCCGGGTGAGATAAAACGGCATCGCCGTCGAAATCCCGCCGTCAGACATGGGGTGCAAGGTGTAACCGCCATAGTCGGGATCGTCGGGCGCGGGCAACGGCAGGCGAAAGGCGCCGATGTTGAACTTGGCCTGCGTTCGCATGGTGGGGTAGTCCCACGTACCATTCGGCAGTGAAAAGGCCTCGCCCCGCAGAAAGGCCCGCATCGCGCTATCCCGGTCGAGCTGCAGAAACCCCGGCGTCATCTCACCGCCAAACGCCCGCATGAGGCGCAGCGCGGTCTGCATCGGCGGGCTGCGAAGATCCCATTGCCCCTCGAGCGAGTCGCCAAACAGGTCGAAACAGGTCGTGGCAAAACGCAGCTCGTGATCGTTTTGCAGCAGCCAGCCCGAGAGAGCCTGGTTCACGAGCAAGGGCATCAACCAGATCGTGTTGTCGTGCGCTCCCGCGACGTAGTTCAGGCCCGTGCGATAGGCGCGAACTTTCTTCCCCAGTTCCAGCCAGGAGCGAAAATCATGGGGCGGCTCATCGCGCCCGGTGATGGCCCGGAGCAGGTCGCGGTTGTAGAAAATCCGCATGCTGTGCGAGCTTAGCCCCACCGCATAGTAATTCCGATACTGATCGATATAGGTCGCCCGATTGCGTCCGCCGTCGATGAAGGTCGCCCGCCACGGCACGCCGGCCAACGCGGTGCCGGCGTTGTAGGGATTGGGCTCGTCCACCCAGTGGGTGATCGGCTGAAAATTCCGCGGCAGCGTCGCGATATCGGACTGGTCGGTGGAATTGAAACACACCAGGTCCGGAATCGTCCCGGCCGCGAGCTGGGTGCTCAGCCATTGCCGGTAGACATTGCCGGGCACGGCAAATTGCTCCACGCGGACCTCCGGGTGCAGCGCCATGTAGCGACGCGCCATCAGATCGAAAGCCTCGCGCATGCCCGATTCCAGCTGCCAGTGGGCGAAACGAATCACGACCTTGGGTTCATGACCCGTGGCGGACTGGCCGCGATGAAAGACGTGGAAGAGCGACGCGGCGTACGTCGCGCCCAGCAGGCCCAGGGCCGCAATGAGAGCAGGGCGGCGGCTCATGGGGGAAAGGGCTCGCCGAGGTGCGTCAGGGCCTCATTCACAGTGTAGTAGCGTCGGTCCTGGGGATAATCGTGCAGGAATTTTTCGTAATGGGTTCGCGCGGTTGGCCAGTCGCCGAGTTTGCTGGCGAGCCGCGCGATTTGCACCAGCAGGTCGGAGCGCATCGTATCTGCCTCACGCGTGGTCGCCAACGCGGCTTGCAGGTGATGCAGCGTGGTGACGTCGTAAATTTTATGAGTCAGCCGCGTCTCTGCGATCACGAGGTGCAGCTCGCGTTGCGTGGCGGGGTCGGCGGTACGTGCGAGCAGCGGCTCGACGGCGGCCAGTTGCGTGGCGAGCGGGCCGGGAGCCGGCAGGACAGACAGCCGCAAGATCGCGAGCTTGATCAACGCCAGCCGGCACCACGCGTCGTCGGCACCGCTGGCCACGAGGTGCTCATACTCGCGCGCGGCGGCGGCGCGATCGGGCGTGAAGGGACTGATTTGTTGCGAACGTCCCAGGAAATAACGCGCCGCATGACCGAGGGTATCGTCGGTGCCCGTTAGCGCAGTGAACCGGCGCTGGGCCTCGGCCAATGATGAAGGCGTGACGGGCGGCCGATTGAGTTGGGCGATGGCGAGACCGAGCTGAGCCTCCCGCGAGTTGCCCGAGGCGGAGAACTGGTCGCTCGCATCGGAATAATAACCGATCGAGAGCGTCTGCCACGCCTCGGCCACCATGGGTGAGGCCACGACATCCGCCGCCCCGGCGCCGGTGGCCGCCAGCAAACTGGCCGCGAGGCATGACCAGGGACCGCGCGCGGTGAATGTCATCTGCGGTGGCTGCGGTTTCCAGTCGCAGGTTTCAAGATGCCGTTATCCGCGGCTGGAGGCCGCAACCACGTGCTCCGTCCAACTGGAACTGCGGTGTTCATGCGGGCTGGTTGAGGATCAGCTTCACCTCGACGCGCAGAGTGCCGGATTGGCCGCGCTGGCGCAGGGTGAGGCGCGGTTGGGTTTCGGCGTGGGCCCAGCCGAACTGGACGAGGTCGCGCCGGTCCTGTTCGACGGCGGTGCGCCGGGGATCCTGCAACGGCAGTTGGTCGATTTGCGCCTCGATCCCGGCGGGGAAACGCAGCTCGGCCCGGGCGCGGCGGCCGGTGATGATCACCCGGTCGCCCTCGAGCCGCATGGGCAGGCGGGTCGTCCAATGGAAAATGATCCCGTTGCCCTGTGCCACCGCCCATTTATCGGTGATGACAAACGTATCGGGCGTGGGCGAGTCCCACGAGCGCTGCCATTGGGAAAACCAGCCCTCCCAGCCGCCGGTGACGTCCATCGTGGCGTGGAAACAGGTTTCGTCGCCGCGGCCGACCGGCTTAACATCCACGCGGAGCGGATTCTGCGGTTTGGGCCGCGCGTCGTCGCTCCAGGGCGTGAGCATGTTGTGGCGCTGGGCCTGCTTGAGTTGGTCGGTGATCGGATTGGCGTAATCCACCACGCCGAAGTCGAAAGCGAAACTATCGCCGGCGCATTCGAGGACGAAACTGCCTTTGTCCTCGTGCTGGTGATCGCCGCCGGCCTTGTTGCCCATCACGAAAAGCTTCACGAGTTCGGGCCCGAGCCGGCGCACCGAGCACATCATGCCGGTGTCGGTCATTTCCAGAAACGGCAGGAATCCGGGCCCCGTGGCGGGAACTTCCCGGGCCAGCTGCAGGCCGAGGAGGAACGGAGCGGCGCCGGCACGCTTCAGCTGTTTGTGCAGGATCGTCACCCAGTGCGATTGCGGCAGAAGCCACGCGAGCATGGCGACGCCTTCTCCGATGGTGATGACGCCGTCGCCGACGAGGATCATTTCCTGACCCTCATCGGTGGAATAGAGCATCTCGGCGAGCCGGCCCGTGCGCTGGAGCGAGGGAGAAACAAACTCGCGCGGATCACGGCCGCGGGACCGGGCGTAGAGCTGCGCCCCGAGGATGGCCTGCCGCGCGGTCCACGTGAAATACGTCGGGCCCTCGAGATAGCCGCCATCAGGCAGGAGGGCGTGAGAAATGTTTTCCGCGAGATTGGCCCAGGCGAGATCGGTGTGTGGGGCCACGCGCGAAGCGGCGGGTGGAGGGTAGTTTTCGTGCCGGGCCGGCATGGTCCGCTCCAGCACGAGCAGGCCGTAGATTCGGGCCGGGGAGATCCACGCCATCTGGTTGGTGTGATACATGTACTCCCACCACCATGAGGCGTGACACATCGCACCGTGTGCCTCGGTGGCGAGGCGGCGCAGGATGAGCTGCCGCCCGAGGGGCGTGAACCACTCGCCGCACAGGTCGAGGATCACGGCGCAATCCCACGTGCCGATGGACTGCACGAAACCGCGCTGGTCCCAGGTGCTCCCGCGCATGTGGGCGAAGAAAATGTCCTCCCAGTGGTCGCAGTGCACTAGACTCATCGCGAAACGCGCGGCGAGTCGGCAGAGCGACTTGTCGCGCCACAGCATACCGGCCTGGGCGGCGTTTGAGCCATGGAGCGACAGCATCTTGCCGATGTCGCGTTCGCGGCGGAAGACATTGGTGCTCCAGAAATTCAGGTTCTCGCCAATCATGGACTCGGGCCGCTGGCCGCGGGCGCGCTCGGCCACCTCACGCAATTCGCGCGTCACGGGCGAGTCGGCAAATTCGCGGCGGACTCCGTCGAGTTCCTCGGCGTTGATCAGGATGCCGAAGGCGGGTTTGAAGCTGGGCTCGAATTCCGGCGGCTGGAGATATTTGTCCCAACGCTCGTCGTACCCGGCCCACTGGCCCAGGTGGGATGGCAACCGCGTGGTGGATTGCAGGCCGACCCACAGCATCCAGCCGGTGCCGGCGAGCGGATGCGGCGTGCGCACCTCGATCGTGAGTGACTTGATCAGCGTAGCCCCTTCGAGATCCACGCCTTCCTCGCGCCGCGTGGCCCCGGCGGGGGCGGTCGTGCGGTGCCGCGGACCGACGTCGGTTTCGGCGGTGATGGTCATCACGGTTTCCTCCGCGAGATTGAAGCAAACGAGGAGCCGGTCGTAGTCCGCGCAGGACACGGGCGGCTCGTACGTCCGCGACATCCTCAGCACGAGGCCATCGGGCGCGGGCTTCGTCCACTGGAAGATGACGAAGGCCCAGCCGCGAACCTGGCTTACGCCGGTGGCGCCGGGGGCCTCGCAGCGCCAGGCATTGAGCTCGCTCAGGTGCTCGTCGAAAAACGGCTCAAAGATCGCCTCGGCGCTATTGATGGAGGTCAGACGCATGTTGGGCGCGAGCAGACACGAACAAGCGGGGAGAGGACAAGCCGCAAGGCTTCGCGTGCACCGAGCGGCGCGGTGGTTTCTGGAAATCACCGGCGGCGTAAAACTACGTTACGGGGTGAATACCAGCTTGGTTTGCTACCTCTCCATCGTCTGACCGGTGCACTCGATCTGGGCGCTCGTGGACAGCGCGAAAGCAACAATCCCAACAAGGTCCTGTGGCTCACTTTCATCTACCGGATCCCGTTGCTCGGTTCGATTCTGTATCTCGTGTTCGGTCGCAGAGTAGCCCACGGGGTTGCTGTGGGGTGGTCGTGCGCTCCGCGCGCGACATGCGCCGCGCTCGGCGCGCCCCTCAGCGTCCGCTTCATGGTGGTAACCCGTTGGGCTGCTCCCAAGGTATGATCCAGACTCGACCCGATGGTTCTCAAAGTTTTGGCTCCCATCATGACATCGCTGCGTTTTTCTGCCGCCGGTCTGTGTCTTGTGCTGGCGGCATTGGCCCCGGCTTCGGCGGCATCGGTCCACGGGGTGGTTTTCGATGACCGCAATGCCAATGGCGTACGCGACGCGGGTGAACCCGGAATCGCGGGCGTGGCGGTTTCAGATGGAATAGTCGTTAGCCTGACCAAGTTGGACGGAAGCTACGGATTCACGGCCGCCGACGACGCCACGATTTTTGTCATCAAGCCACGGGACTGGCGGCCAGCCGTCAACGCGCAGCAGCTCCCGCAGTTTTACCGGCGGCCCAGGGCGGAGGGCGCAGCGCTGGATTTCCCGCTGACGGCCAGCGAAGAGCCGGATCAGTTCCGCGCGCTGGTCTTTACCGATCCGCAACCGGCGTCAGCCAAGGAAGTCGGCTACCTGGAGCGCACGCTGGTGGACCCGCTCGCGGGTGCGCCGGGTTTCGCGTTTGGCGTGACGCTCGGCGACGTGGTGTCTGACCGGCATGATTTGTACGAGCCGGTCAATGCCGCCATGGCCCGGATCGGAGTGCCGTGGTACAACCTCAACGGCAACCATGACATCGACTTGAACGCCGGCGATGACCGGCGCGCGACGGCGAGCTTCGAGCAGGTTTACGGTCCGAGCACGTACGCGTTTAATTACGGTCGCGTGCTGTTCGTGGCGCTCAATGACGTGCGTTATCTTGGCGGCCCGCGGTTCATCGGTGGATTGCGCGAGGATCAGTTCACGTTCCTCGAGAATCTATTGAAGGTGACGCCACGCGAAGAACTGGTGGTGCTGATGATGCACATTCCGTGGTTTTACCCGAATCCTTCGAACGCCGAAACGTTCCGGATGGCGGATCGGGCGCGGCTCTTCGCGCTGCTGCAGGACCGGCCACATAATTTCTGGCTGTCGGGTCACACGCATTACCAGCGTCATGTTTTCTACGGTGCGGCCGACGGCTGGCATGGGGCGTCGCCGCTGCACGAATATAATGTCGCAGCGGCTTGCGGCGGATTCTGGGGCGGTCCGGTGGACGCAAGCGGTATCCCGGTGGCGACGATGTGGGACGGTACCCCGCATGGTTACGCGATTCTCAACGTGGATGGAACGAAGGTGCGGGTGGACTATCGCGCGGCCCGGGAACCGGCGGATTACCAGATCGGACTGCATGCCCCGGCTGCGACGCGCCGGGGGATCGGCTACATTTCGTATTTCGCGAATGTGTTCAACGGTCACGATGGCTGGACCGTGGAATCGCGGGTGGATGACCGTGTTTGGAACGTCATGCGGCGCGTGATCGAGTGGGACCCGGCCTATGCCGAGCGTTACCTGGCGCAGGACGCGATGGCGGTACCGCTGCCCGGCAAGCGCCTGCCGGATCCGACGGTGTGTTATCATCTGTGGCGGGCTTATCTCCCGGCCGATCTGAAAGTGGGACCGCACCTGATCGAAGTTCGCGCGGCCGATCCGGCGGGACAGGTTTTTACGGCGACGCGAAGCATCAACGTGATGAAGTAATGGAACTCAAAGTTCCCGTTGTCATCCTGAACAAAGTGAAGAATCCACTTCGACATTCCCAACGTTTACAACGGAGTCGCACTGGATTCTGCGGCCGTGACTCACGCTTTGCGGACACATCGCTCCGCTCAGGATGACCATCATTGCTGATCGCCGATGAAAGCCCCCAAGAGATTCCGCCTCAAGACGCTCGAGCAAGCCCACGCGTTCGTCCTGGCCGTGGGGAAGTGCACGATTTTTGCCGATAAGAAAAAAGACGGTCCGAATCTCTGGGATGTCATCGACCTGCCGGAGAAAAAGCCGGGCGAGGCGGGTTGGGGGAAGAAGATCGGGGCCGCGTGGAGCTGGAAGAACCAGCTGCCGGCGGAGTATCCCGAGGAGATTTTTTACGGCAAAGACGAGAAGGGCCGGGCGGTGCTCATGACGCTGGAGCACCTCAAGCAGGAGCATTACCCGAAATATCACCGTTCGATTAAGGAGTGCAGTCCGATGGCGCGGAAG
>JBDTJA010000081.1:0-2168 GCA_039936075.1 Opitutaceae bacterium
CCAGCTCGGCGTTCCCTGAATTCTTTGCAATTGCGCGAGAGCGATGGGCAATCCGACCGCTTCGACTTGGCCCACGATCGCTCGACCCGACTAATCGCAGCGTGACCCCTTTTCTACTCTCCAAGCCCCAAAACTTGAGCACTTTCGCTTTCCACTTCGCACAGATTGTCAATAGTCAAGGGCATGTTGCCCAAATCCCACGCGTGATTGAACGCCGGGCAGTGGGATTGGTCTGACTGGAGCAATATGATGGGCCAACAAACCGGACAGAAGGAGTTGTTCAGCTACCAGGTTGATCTCGACCGGCGGATTCGCGCGGATCATCCCCTGCGGGCGATCCGAGCGCAGATTGATTTTAGCTTTGTGCGGGAGGAAGTGGCGCACTGTTACGGCTACAACGGGCAGGTGTCGGTCGATCCGGAGGTGATCTTGAAACTCATGTTCCTGCTCTTCCTCGACAACGTGAAGAGCGAGCGGGAGCTCATGCGGACGGTGCCGGAGCGGCTGGATTACCTGTGGTTCCTCGGGTTCGGCCTGGAGGACGAGATCCCCGATCACAGTGTCTTCTCGAAGGCGCGGGCCCGCTGGGGCCAGCCGGTGTTTGAGTCCCTCTTTGTGCGCACCGTGCAGCAGTGCGTCGCGGTCGGGCTGGTGGACGGCGCCAAGCTGCATCTCGACGGCAGTCTGATCACGGCGAACGCCAGCCGCGATTCAGTGGTCCGCTCAGGGCCGGAACTGATCACGGCACTCAAGCGCGCCTATGCCGTGGAGGAACGCAAGCTGGGCGGGTGCATCGGCGATCCGTCCTATCAGCCGGTCAATGCCAGTCTCTGCAGCACCACCGATCCGGACGCTCCGCTCGTGCGCCAGAAGCACGCGGCGCCCGACTCCCGGCCCCGTTATAAACAACACCGCGCGGTCGATGACCGTTGCGGCGTGGTCACGGCCGTGGTCACGACTCCCGGCGACGTGCCCGAACCCGCCGAGTCCGTCGCGTTGATCGAGCAGCACGAAACGAACACCGGCCAGCTGGCCGCCACCGTCGTGGCGGATCGCCAGCATGGCAGCGCCGAGAACTACCGGCAGCTGCAAACCCGCGGGCTCGTCACTCATATTGCCCCCTGCCTGCCGGACCGGGCCGAAGCCGCCGGCATCTTCCCGCGGGAGCGCTTCCACTACGATGAGACGCACGACGTCTATACCTGCCCCGCGGGACAGACCTTGCATCCGCGACGCCTGAACGAACGCCGGCAGGCCTACGAGTACGTCACGCGCAAGGGCGTCTGCACCCGCTGTGCGCTGCGCTCGCTCTGCACGCGCAGCGCCTCGGCTCGCACGCTGCAACGCCACGAACGGCAAGAGCTCATCGACCAAGCAAGAACCCAGGGCCTCAGCCCTCAAGCCCGGCGGGATCGCATCCGCCGGCGCTACCTGATGGAAGGCAGCTTCGCACAGGCCGCCAACTGCCACGGCTTCAAGCGCGCCCGCTGGCGCCGGCTCTGGCGTCAGCAGATCCAGGACTGGCTCATCGCCGCCTGCCAGAACGTGAAACTCCTGCTCCGCGCCTGCCACCCTGGCCCGCGGCCGGCCCAAGGTCACTTGCTCGCGACACCCGGCACCCAATTACTTGGCTGCAGCACTTTTTTGCACGATCTTCTCCGGCCACTCCACTCGCTCGTGCCCGCTTCACTCTGCTTCCCTTAATCGACCGTTTGGGCAACACGCCCTTGACTCTTGACAAATGCGTTCGCCATCAGGGCTTGCTAGGCGGAAGAGGATGAGGCTCGTGGCGGCTGCCATAACTTGGGTGGGCGCATCCCCACCTTAGTTTTGCTCAGCGGCATCATGAATGAAAGAGGTCACAGGTCGCTCTGCGGTTGACCAGGATGAAGCGGATCGTGGTGGGTATGCCGTTGGGGTGTTCAGTTGACGTAGCCGAGAAGCCACCCAGTGACGATTTCTAAAATAGGGCCACGCGGTTGGCCCATGGCCCCCGCCCGGCTACGATTGGGTTGGGCAGTTCCCCTCACGCAGGATCGCAATCGCGCGCCGCAAATCCAGACCAGGATAAGGCTTCACGTGGTTCGCGCCTGCCGCAGGCGGTCGAAGAATACCGCGACGACAATCACGATGCCGATAATGATTTTCTGCACCGGCGTCGGCCAGCC
>JBDTJA010000082.1:0-9811 GCA_039936075.1 Opitutaceae bacterium
CGGAATGTACTTCAACCCCGTCTCCACATCCGGCGTCTGCTCAAGAATGTGCCCCTTGCCGTAATTTTGACTCTGCTTGTTAAATTGCGCCGCCGAAGCCGCCTGGATCGCGTCAAGTTTCATGGAGAAAGAATTTCCGGAACGTGTATTTTCCGCTCCGAAATGCAAGGTCAGCATTGTAACGAGTCTTCTGTCATCACATATCAAATCCAAAGCAGTCAGCCACTAAAAACCCAGATGTTGCGCATAGTATTAGCTCTCTTCTTTGCCGCTGTTCTCAGCCAAGTCTCGCTGCCTGCCGCTGACCGAGACTACACGGTCAATCAGGATGTGCAGATTCTGCTAAAGACTCCTTTTTTCTGCTTTGGTCCTGTAGACATGCGGCCCGGTATCCCAGAAGGAGAGACAGCCCTTAGGCGCATTATGAAGCAGGATGATGCCATAAGATATCTCATTCCCGTCTTCGAACACGGAACTTTCGAAGGGAAATGCTACGCTCTCGTCGGATTTCGCCTACTTGCGCCCACTTACTTTGAATCCTCCTGCCAGCGGCTGGCGCGGTGGCACGATTCCAAAATCAAAACCATGGAAGGATGCATCGTTTCTGACCGCAAGCTGGCAGAAGTCATCCAGCTGGTTCGCGCGGGAAATTACGACGATGAGGTACTCGGAAAGGCTCGAGATTGACCTGACCCACAATGAACGCACGTCGCATGCGCCATCTCCAAAATATACGTGAATTTCGCCGAACACCAACAACAGCTCATCGAAGACCTCGCCATCATTGAGGATTCGCAGGAGCGGCTCGGCGTCGTGGTGGATCGCGCGCGACGGCTTCCGCCCCTACCGGCGGCGGATCGCACCGAGGCGCACCGTGTCGCAGGCTGTATTTCTCAGGTTTGGGTCATCGGTGAATTGCGCGACGGGCGCTGTTTTTTTCGCGGCGACGCCGATGGTCCCCTCGTGAAAGGTCTCGTCGCTTTCCTCTGCGAAGCGTTCTCCGGCGCCATCCCAGCCGAGATCGTCGTCAGCACCGTCGACCCGCTCGAAGCCCTCGGGCTGGTGCGAAATCTCTCGCCCACCCGCGTCAACGGCCTCGCCGCCGTCCGCGCCCGCATCCGCGAGCTGGCGAAAAAACTGAGTTAGCCGCGAAGGCCCGCCAAGAAGCGCGAAGTCCGGATTTGTCATTCTGACCGAAGTAGAGAATGCAGTTGGACATGGCCAAAGCTCGCAGCGGATTCTCACTGGATTCTTCGCTGCGCTCAGATTGACAAGGCAGTTCCGAATCTTCGCGTCCCTTCGCGTCCTTCGCGGTTAAAAATGAATTTTTACGACGCCCATTGCCACTTGCAGGACGCCGAACTCGTGCCGTTTTACCCGCGCGTGTTCGCCGACCTCGACGCCGCCGGCATCAAACGCGTTGTGGTCAACGGTTCCAGTGAGGCCGACTGGCCCGCCGTCGCCGCCCTCGCCCGCATCCAGCCCGTGGTGCTACCCAGCTTCGGCCTGCATCCGTGGGACTCAGGCAATCGCTCGCCTGATTGGCAGAAGGCCCTGCTTGCCCAGCTCGACGCCCATCCATCCGCCGTCATCGGCGAGATCGGACTCGACCGCGGGATCCTCACTCGCGCCAAACCCAACGACGCACGCCTCACCGGCCTCCGCCGCGCACCCATCGAGGAGCAAATCGAGGTTTTCCTCTGGCAGTTCGCTATCGCCGCCGAGCGCAGTCTCCCTGCCGCCATCCATTGTGTGGATGCCTGGGGTATCCTCCACGACTCGCTCAGCGCGTCCGAGCGTCCCACCCGCGGGTTTTTGCTCCATTCGTACAGCGGCCCCGCCGAGATGGTCCCGGCCTTCGCGAAACTCGGCGCCTATTTCTCCTTTAACGCCAACTTCCTCGATGCCCGCCGCTCCCGCCTCCGTGGAGTTTACGCCGTCATTCCCGCCGACCGGCTGCTCATCGAAACCGACGCACCGTCGGTGCGCCCGCTCCCCGAGCAGTCACCGTTTTCGCTACCCGATACACCCGAGGGATTGCACGTGAATCATCCTGCCAACCTCATCGCCACCTACGCCGCCCTCGCCGACTGGCTAAAAATGGAGACGACCGACCTCGCCGCGCAGGCGGAAAAAAACTTTCTCCGGTTATTCGGATCCTGAATTCACCGCGAAGGACGTGAAGAAACGCGAAGGTTCGGAAGCAGAAGTCTTCTCCCGATCGATCTTGTCGCGTGCTTTCGCGTCCTTCGCGGTGAAAATCAGCTCGTAAGATCGCGGACTACCTCGCCCGCCGCGATGAGTCCAAACGCCCCGGTCACGAACACCGCCGAGCCAAAGCCCGTCTCGCAATCCATCATCAGGTTACTCCCTGGCTCCGGCACCGCCGCGCACGTGCCATCGGCCCACGGATAAATAGGCGGCTCCGTGGACCACACACAGCGCACGTCGAGTTTCGAAATTTTCTTCGTAGTGCCGTGCTCGAACCCATAATCGCGCCGCAGCTTCTTTCTCACCTGCCGCAACAGCTCATCGCTGAAGGCCTCGCCGAGATCTCCCGTGTGGATCTGCGTGGCATCCCGCTTGCCGCCCGCCACGCCCACCGTTAGCACCCGCTTGCCGAGCGCTTTGCTTTCGGCGATCAGCAGGGTCTTGTTCGACATGCGATCAATGGCATCCACCACGTAATCGAACGGCGCCGCCAGCAGCCGGTCCGCCGACGCCTTCGTGAAAAATTCCTGTACCGTCGTGACTTTGCACGACGGGTTGATCGCCGCCACACGCTCCGCGAGAACCGCCACTTTTGGACGGCCGATCTGGCCGTCCAGCGCCGGCAATTGCCGGTTGACGTTGGTCACGCACACGTCGTCGAGATCAACTAGAGTCAAGGCGCCGATGCCACTGCGCGCCAAGCCTTCCACCGTCCACGAGCCTACTCCACCAACGCCCACCACGCACACATGCGCGGCGCGAAGTTTCTCGAGCGCGGTCATGCCGAACAAGCGTCCCACACCGCCAAAACGCTGAAGGTAGTCGTCCGTCATATCGTAGGTCGGGGTTTATCCCCGATATCCCGTGGGTCGGGATTTATCTCCGACATATCGGGCGTAAAGTCCGACCCACGAAGTTTCTCCACCGCCGCGATTGCCGTCGCCTCGCGCGTCACCCAGTCGCCACGGATTTCCACGAACGGGAGTCCGCGTTTTTCCAGAGCCTCACGCCACCGCTGCCGCCCTCGGTTTCGGCTGGCTGCATCGGGAAAGCTGCGCTGGGGATCCGGCTCAAAGGGCACATCCGTGTCGCACAGCAGCCACAGAGCCACACCCTTGGCCCGCTGCGCCGCTTCTTCGCGTACCCACGGCGGACAGGACCCGGGGAACAACACGTCGTCCCACAACGTGCAGGTCAGCAGGTCCGTGTCATAAAAAACTACGCGTTTCGCAGCCGCCATCGCGCGGTCTTCATTGGCCATTTGCCCCAGCGCAATCGTGCCGAGATCAGGCGCGGTGATCTTGCCGTGCTGGATCTCCCAGAACTCGCGGACGAATTCCTCCGACCACGGCTCGCTGAAGTGCTTCGCGAGTTTCTGCGTGAGCGTCGTCTTGCCCGTTGACTCGGTGCCGAAGACGACCACGCGCTTGGGTGCGGCTTCAGGCATGGTCCGCCTTCCATGAGCGTTGCCACGCGCGCCGTCCGCCCCAAGCCATCAGCCAAAATAAGAAGTAGAGCACGGCGAACCAATAGTAGCCTTTCATCCAGAACACCCCGACACCCACCGTGTTGACGATGATCCAGCCGACCCAGTTCTCGATCGCCTTGCGCGCCTGCAGCCATTGCGCCGCCACGCTGCCGGCGAAAATAAACCCGTCCCAATAGGGCAGGGCCGCATCCGTGAAGCGATGCATGGCGGTGCCCCAGATCGCCCAGAGTGCGAGCGTGCCGCCCATCCAGCCGAGGATCGCGCCGCGCGTCAGGCGCTGCACGCGCAAAGGCCCCGTGTCCCGGCCGCCGTGCGTCCAGTGCCACCAGCCGTAAATCATCGCGGCGATGTATACCAACTGAAGCGTCGCATCCGAGTAGAGTTTCCCATGGAAACACACCCAACCGAAGATCGCCGCCTGCACAAGACCGACGGGGAAATTCCACAGGCTCTCCCGGATGGCGAGCCATACGAAAAGGAGGCCCAGTACCGTCGCGACCTGCTCCGGCCAAGTGGCGGACAGGGCGCCGTCGAGGATTTGTCGCAGGATGGAGTTCATGCCGAAAGAAGCCGGCACTCAGCCGTAGCCGGCCCGCTTCTGCAAGCCGTCCTAACTTATCATTGCGAAGCGTCCCGCTGAGCCGGAAGACGAAGCAAACCAACTGGATCGCCACGGCGTGAAGCGCGTATCGCGATAACAACGCCCATCAGGACACTCCCCATCACTTTACGTTCGCCACAAACCCTTCCATCGCCTCGCGGGTGATGGCGTGGCGTGCGCCGCAGCGCGGGCAACGGATCTCAAGTTTCTCGGCGTCGCCAAAGAGCACCTTGGGATCCTGCCGCATCGTCGGGGCGAGGACTTCCATCATGCGCTCGTGATTGCAGCCGCAGTGCCAGCGGCACACGCGCTTTTCCATAAGCACCAGCGTCTCGGTCTTCTCCAAGTCCCGCACCGCGCTGGGCGTGAGCCCGCGCAGCCACGCCATGTCGGCGTCAGGATGCTCGGTCACCAACGCGAATTCCTCCTCGCCGAGCTGGAAGTACCGCGCGGCGCGCTGCTCGCTCTGCGCATAGAAATTCTCCACCGCCACCAGCGGATCATTACCCGCAAACGTAACCGTGCTGCGCCGCTTCGGTTTCCCGCGCGGAACGACGTCCGCGAAGAACAGGTTCTCGGGCAGTTCCTTCACGCCTTCCTCAAAGACCTGACCCACCACCGCGCCAGTCTCGTTGTCGCCCGTGAGAAAGATGTTGGTAAGCGGCGACTGAAAATTGATCGTCCACGCGGTCATCTCGTTCCACGGCCGCGAGGCGCTGTGCAGCGCAAAACCCGCCAGCGCCCGCTTGAACATGGCGGCGGCCTCGGTCGACGGCTTCATTTTCTGCGCCCCAAGATGGAGGTAATAATCAACGAAAAGTTCACTGAATTCCGCCCGGGCGACCATGACGTTACGATTGCGCACAAAGTAAGTGCGCACTTCCAGGCCGGCATCGGCGGGGTTGGGTGGAGTGGTTTCGGACATACTTCCCACCATCACCGGAAACCCTCGGAAGTAAAGTTGACCGGAGCTATTCCATCATCGATTACACCCCCCGACTCGCATCAATCCCCGCACCGCCAAAAGATTGATCCTGCCCGCTCATGAGATCCGTGGTAAATTTCCCGGACCAGGCGCCGTGCGAAAACCGCCCTCCCTCACTTCGCCGCCGGCATATGCTCTTTCAGCTTCTTGATCTTGGGTGCGATGACGAACGTGCAATAACCCGCATTGGGATTCTTGGCGTAATAGTCCTGATGATACTCCTCGGCGGGCCAGAACTTCGTCAGCGGCGCGATTTCCGTCGTGATGGGATCACGAAACGTCGTTTGCGCCTCCGCCTTGGATTTCTCCGCCGCAGCCTTCTGTTCGGCATTGGCATACAGGATGATTGAGCGATAGGACGGCCCCATGTCGTGACCCTGACCACCAACCTGGGTCGGGTTGTGGATGGACCAGAAATACTCGAGCACGCGGTCGAGCGACACAACTGACGGGTTGAAATCGACCTTCACCACCTCCGCATGGCCGGTCGTCTCCGAACAGACTTCCTCGTAGGTCGGGTTACGGGTCGTGCCCCCCGCATAACCCGAAGTGGTGTGAATCACGCCGGGCAACAACTTGTAGGACGCGTCAGTGCACCAGAAACAGCCACCGCCAAGGACGATGGATTCAGTCTTGGCCGCAGGAGGAGTTTGGGCAGCAGTCATGGCAGAAAAGGAAAGCCCAAACAGGGAAAGAAGCAAAGGGAGGCGATTCATGCAGGTAAGAGCCACTAAAGCCGGATTTATTCCATTCACAAGTGATCGGCTAGGACGGGCCGTGTCGTAGGGGCGCAGAGTTGCTGCGGACTAAACTCCCCGCGCAAATCCACTGCGCGCAGCAAGACTGCGCCCCGACGCGAGCCCCTACGACAGCTTCCTCCCACCCAACACCGAGATGTGCCAGAGCAAGTACTCATCCGGGTTCGGGATGCTCGTGATCATTGCTTCGAAATACGCCCGCACCTCGTCCGGTTTTCTTCCTACCTGCTGGCTCAGCACCTCTGTGTACCCGCCCCGCCATCTCCACCGCCTGGGGATTGCGGTCCTTACTCTGGCTCATTGGTTTGACGATTCCTACATGAAACCTTAGCTGGAACCGGCGACACCGATACACAACACTGCGATGAAGATCAGCTTTCTGGACGCTCAATATTACCTGCTCAGCGGTTTTGCGTTCTCGGGGTTTTCGAAACGCCGCTACGTAGTCTTCGACGTCGAATCCACCGGCATCGATCATCAGTCGGAAAGTGTCACCCAAATCGGAGCTGTGGCAGTCTACGCTTCAGGCCCCCGGGACACGGAATCATTTAAGAGCCTGGTGAAACCCTGGAAGCCAATCCCCGATAAAATTGAGAAATTGACCGGCATCACGAATATCCAACTGGCTGACGCCGCGGAATTCCCGGCGGTATGGCCCGAATTTATCAAGTTCTGCGGGAACTCCCCTTTGGTGACCCAATGTGGCTATGAATTCGACTTCCCCATCCTGGACCAGGAGTGCGCCAGGGCGGGAGTCAGTCCCCTCGGCAATCCACGACTGGATACCAAGGCGCTCTTCGCGCTGCTGCACCCTGAGCGATCGGAAGTGTTCTCGACGAATTTTCTGTCTGATCACTACCGCGCAGATCGGAGCCGGTATCAACGCCATGATGCGCTCGGAGATGCCCAGCTGATCTCCCGGGTTTTCCACGGTGAGTTGCAGGAGCTACAAAGAGCAGGCGTTGATTCGCTGCGATCGGATTCAGCCATCAGAATCAAGCGCTTCATTTTACCTCCGCTCTGACAGCCCAAGCCGAGCGACGATAAAGTGCCCGGCAGTCGCCTTACGGAATCGGCTCGAATCAACCGGGCATTGCTATTCCATCCTCCCCCTCCCCATGTCCTCCGCCTCTGCTGCTGAAGCCGCGTTGCATCTCCCGTTCTTTTGGCATCCCGATCACAAGCCGGACGAAAAGGACACCTACGTCGCGTTTCGTGGCGAGTTCGAACTGGCCGCCGCTGGTGAGGTGACTATCCACATTTTCGGCGCCACGTGGTTCACCGGCTGGATCGATGGAAAATATTTCAGCGAGGGTCCGGCGCGCTTTCCGTTCGCTTTTCCCGAATACCAAACGTACGTGGAGAAACTCGGCGCCGGCCGCCACACGCTGGCGATCCAGGTCCGTCACCTCGGCGTGCCCTCGCGTAGCCTGTTGGCCATCGATCCTTTTCTCGCGTGCTCCGTCCTGGCCGGTGGCCGGGAAATTCCCGTGAGTTGGAAGTGCCTCCGTCTCCCGGGCTATGCTCCCGCGGTGCGTTTCGTAAATTTCATGCTCGGTTACGTCGAGTGGTGTGACACCCGCGAGGTTCCCGAATGGCGGCCGCCGGCCTTCGACGACGCCAAGTGGCTCGCGCCCGTGCCCGTGACCCGTGACATCGGTCCGCTGAAGCCGTTGCCGAGCGGCAACACGCGCGCGATTCCCCACGAGATCAAGCTCTTGGCCGCCGGCGAATTCGTCGAAACGTTCGGCTACGACCGCGACGATCCACCCGCGCGTTTTTTCCTCCGCGATCTCGCGCCCGCATCCCTGCCACCGCAGGGCATCTGGCGCCGCTACGATCTCGGTCGGGTGCGGCTGATGCGCCCGCGCTTCGAACTCGATCTGCCCGCCGGCACCGTCATCGAGTTCGCCTACAGTGAATCACTCATTCAAGGCCGCGTGAACCCGTGGATCACCCTCTCCACGAGTACGTCGTGCAACCTCGACCATTACGTCGCCCGCGGCGGGCGGCAGGAATTCTTCCCACTCACTCCGCGCGGCGGACGCTTCCTGGAGCTGCACATCTTCGCGCCGGCCAACGCCGTGAAGTTTCACCGCGAGACGGTGTTGGAGCGCGTGTATTATGGCGAAGCCGATGGCACGCTGCGCACAGGTGATGCGCTGCTGGACAAAATCTGGTCGGTCGGCGTCGAAACCCATCGCGCCTGCGCCGAGGATGCGCTCACCGACTGCCCCACCCGCGAACGCGGACAATGGGCCGGAGACGTCGTGTGTGTCGGCATGGATATCGCCGCCACCGCGTTTTCCGACCTGCGCATGTGCCGCCGCGGTCTCGTGCAATGCGCCCAATGCGCCCGCGAGGACGGCCTCGTGGCCGGGCTTTGTCCGGGCGATTGCGGTTATCTCACCACCTACGCCGCACAATGGATCACCGCCTGCCTGCATTATTGGGAGCTGACGGGTGACCGCGCGCTCATCGAGGAGATGCTGCCGTACGCCGAACGAAACATCGGTGCGTTCGACGCGCAAAACACACCGGACGGTCTGAAAGACAGCATCGGCTGGGGCTTCGTCGACTGGGGTTACGTCCGCAACCCGGGCCCGAGTGATATGGGCGTGAACCTGCACGTCGTCGCCGCGATGCGCGACATGGCCCGCTGGTGCACCGCGCTCGGACACCCCGATCGCGCGAGCCGCTACGAAAAAATGGCCGCAGCCCTGACCGCGATCATCGCGCGCTACTTTGCCGGTGAATTTACTGCCGGCGACGCCGCGTGGACGCGCATCGGCTATCACCGTGCGGCGCTCGGCCTGCGGCTGGAATTCTTCGACGCGGCCCAGGCGAAAGCCGGACGCGCGTTCTTGAAAGAGCACATGCTGCGCTGCTTTCCGAACAACCCCGCCGCGCCCCGCCTCAGCGATCCAGCGGCGAACAACCCTCAGCTCATCACGCCCTATTTCGGGCACTTCGCGCTGCCAGAGCTGATCGAACACGGCGACATGGACTTTGTCCTCGGCCAATACCGCACCTGCTGGGGCTGGTCGTTGCAGGATGATCGCACGACTTGGCTGGAGGTCTTCGACACCCGCTGGAGCCACTGCCACCAGTGGGCCGGCTGCCCGACGTGGCAGCTCTCGCGCTATCTCCTCGGCCTGCAGCCGCGCTTCGACCTTGGCGCGATGAACTTCGACGTATCGCTCGCCACCGGTTCACTTGCCAACGTCTCCGGCGATGTCCCCGTCGCCGGCACTGACCACGTCATCAAGGTCGTCTGGACCAAGGATGCCACCGGCCTGCGCTATACGCTCGAGACCCCCGTGCCCCTCACCCTGCACCTCGACGCCCGGCTCAATGGCGGCAAACCACAGACCGTGAAGGTCGACCGGACTTATGCCGCCACCTGGCTACTCGCCACCTGTCGCTGAGTCGGAAACGGATCTTTGTTAACCACGAAGATTAGGAAGCACACGAAGACCAGAACCTTGCAGGATTGGGTCTCAACCTTTGTGCGCTTCGTGACCTTCGTGGTGAAAATTCCGAATCTCACCGCGCCAGCTTGCGGTGTTTGATCCGGTGCGGCTGGCGAACTCAGCTTACGACGCGGTGCCTGCCGGGCTTTGCAGTTGCCGGCGGATCTCCAAGGCCCGGCCTAAGGAACGCACCCCCGACCGCGGCTCCGGCAGGACGAACGTGATGGCGATTTCCTCCAGCTCGGCCAATACCAGCACGCAAACCGCCATGCGGAACGGCCAGTGCGGACCGTG
>JBDTJA010000083.1:0-51052 GCA_039936075.1 Opitutaceae bacterium
GGCTTCGCCAGCAGCGTCACGGGCTCGAGTTCATCGAGTTCCTGCGAGGGAATTTTCGAGAAATAGCCCGACATGAGGATGACGGGCAGCGCGGGAATGAGCTTACGCATCACCACGGCGAGTTTCGTGCCCTGCAGGCCGGGCATCGCCTGGTCGGTGATGAGCAGGCTGCAAGTGGGCAACTTGCCGGGCCACGCGGCGAGGCATTCCTCCGCCGAGCCGTAGACGATCGCCCGATAGCCAAGTTTTTCGAGAGCCGCCTCGGTATAGCTGCCCACGACTTCCTCATCGTCCACGATGCAGATCAATTCGCCGGCGCCGTGGGGCGTCGGATTTTCCTCCCAAATCTCCCCGGTGCTTTCGCTGGTTCCGGTGGGCAGGTAAACGTGGAAGGTTGTGCCCAGGCCGATCACGCTCTCCACAACGATGGCGCCACGGTGCGTTTTCACGATGCTGTGCACCACGGCCAGGCCGAGGCCGGTGCCCTCCTGGGTATTTTTGGTCGTGAAGAACGGCTCAAATATCCGGCGCCGCGTCGCATCATCCATGCCGTGACCGGTGTCCGACATCGACAGGCGAACGTAATGCCCGGGACGAAGGTCGCTGAGCCGGAGGGCCTGGTCGTTGTCAATTTCCCACGGCTGGAGATTGAGGCGCAGGGTGCCACCGTGACTGCGCATCGCGTGCGAGGCATTGGAACCGAGATTGAGGATCACTTGGTGAATCTGCGTGCCGTCGGCCAGAACGGAGCGGCAATTCGGATCGATGGTAGCCTCAATCGTGATGTTGGCGGGCAGCGTCGCGCGCAGGAAGCGTCGCGCCTCCTCGACCACCGAGGTGAGATCCATCGCGCCATGTTCGGCTTTGGACGACTGCCGGCTGAAGGTCAGGATTTGCTCCACGAGTTCGCGGGCGCGCAGGCTGGCGTTGCGCGCTTCCGCGAGGCAGGCGCGGGCGGGGTGGTCATCGGGAATGGAGTCGGCGGCGAGCTCGTGATATCCCAGGATGCCGGTGAGCAGGTTGTTGAAATCATGCGCGATACCGCCAGAGAGCGTGCCGAGCGTTTCCATTTTCTGCGCCTGAAAGAGCTGCAGTTCCAGCGTGCGCCGGTCGGATTCAGACGCGTGCTGAGCGGTGATGTCCTGCAGCGCGCCGTGTACGCGCGTGGGGTGGCCGTCATGGATTTCGGTGCGACCGAGCACGCGCACCCAGATGTTGCGGCCTTTCACCGTAACCAGCGGCAGCTCGCGATCAAACATGTCCACGCGCACGACGGGATCGGTCTGGTCAAACGACTCGATGAAGCCGGCCGGAAAGAGCCAGCGGATGTCGTCGAGCGTCGGCTGGTAATCCTCGTTCACCTCGTGGATGCGATGCATCTCGGAGGTCCACGTCACGCGCTTGGTCTTCAGGTCCACTTCCCAGCCGCCGATACGCGCGAGGCGGCTGACCTGGTCGGCAAGTTCGTCGGAGCGGTGGAGGCGCTGCTCGAGATCCTTGCGCACGGTGATGTCGGTATGCGTCCCAACCATCCGCAGCGGCCGGCCCTCGACGGTCCGGTTCACGACTTTGCCGCGGTCGAGGATCCAGTGCCAGTCGCCGGACTTGGTCCGCATGCGATACTCCGCCTGGTAACGCGGTGAGTGGCCCGCGAAATGCTCGTTGGTGAGCAATTCGCAGTTGGCCAGGTCGTCCGGGTGGACGAGCCAGCGCCAGCCCTCGAACGATGCCTCAATTTCCCCTGCTTCGTAACCCAGCATGCCGGCCCAGTGCTCATCGTGGTAGATCACACCCGTGGTGAAATCCCAATCCCACACCGCTTCGTTGGCGCCCTCGATCGCGAGTTGCCAGCGTTGCTCGGACACGGCCTGTGCATCCTCGCGGGCCTTTTCCGCGGTGATGTCGCGGTCGGTGCCAATGACTCTGCGCAGCCGGCCATCGGGGTCGCGCTGGGCGATGCCGGTGGATTCGATGAGGGAGATGGTACCGTTTGGCTGGATATGGCGGAAGGTCAGCGTGTAATAACTGGCGCCGTTGAGCAGGCTGTCGAAGGCCGCCTTGACGCTCGGCCGGTCGGCCGGGTGGAGTTGCTGCAACCAGCTCTCGATCGTCCCATCATGTTGGATCAGCCCGTAAATTTCCAACGTGCGGGGACTCCAAGTGCTGCGCCGCGTGGCGAGATCCCACTCCCAAATGCCCGGCGCGTTTCGTTGGGGAAAAGGATCCTTCGACGGCATGGGCGGGGGATCGAAGGCCGGCTGGGCCGTGGATTTAACCGGGTCGATTTGGGAGATATTTTTGGCCGTGGGCATTGCGATCGCAGGTCCGAATGGTCGGATTCCGCAAGGAATCAGGGCGTCTTGGCGAGGTCAAGGTCCGCACCCGCGCGGTCGCGCCACTCTGGGTTGGCGTCCGGTCGGACGGGCCGTAAGTCTCGGATCAATCTTATGGAACCCCGCATCAGCATCATTACCCTCGGTGTCAGAAATTTCTCGAGCTCCTTCCGGTTTTACCGCGACGGTTTGGGCTTCAGGACGAAGGCGAACGAGTCCGACGGCATTGCGTGGTTCGAGACGACTTCCGGCGTGCTGCTCGGGCTGTACCCGATGGACAAGCTCGCCGAGGACATCGGGGCCGACGTTACCGTGCCGGTGGCCGGCGGGTTTTCCGGCATCACCCTTGCGCATAATGTCCTGCGCAAGGAGGACGTCGCGACGGTGCTGACGTTCGCGGCCAAGGCGGGTGGCACAATCGTGAAGCCGGCGCAGGATGTATTCTGGGGTGGGCACGCGGGTTATTTCACGGATCCGGACGGTTATCATTGGGAAGTGGCGTGGAATCCTGGCGCGACGTGGGACGCGGCGGGGAACCTGACGATTTGAGAGAAGGGCGTGCTTCGATTCTCACCGCTGGATTGCCGCGTCACCGGCTTCGCCCGCCCCTCGCAATGACAGGGCATCGCATGTCATTTTTCTTGGTAACGAGCGGCGCGCCCATTACGGATTGCGGGCATGGCCGTATCCCTCGTTAAGGAAGTCCGTGATTTGAGTTTCTCGCCCGTGGTGAATCCTGCACCGCTCCGGCTCACGCCGAGGCAAATCGCCTCGTACAACAAATCCGGCTATATCATGCCGCTGGACGGCTTCACAACCGCGCAGGCCAAAGCCAACCGGCGTTACTTTGATGGATTGCTGGCGAAGGTCCAGCAGGCGCGGAGCGACCTGGATTCGTATTCAATCAACGGCTTCCATGTTCACTGCGCGGGGCTTTACGACATCGTGACGAACCCGCTTATCCTCGACCACGTGCAGGATATCCTTGGGCCGGACTTTATCTGCTGGGGCAGCCATTTTTTCTGCAAGCAGCCGCACGACCCGCGCAAGGTCGCCTGGCATCAGGATGCCTCCTATTGGCCGCTCACGCCGGCGCGCACGGTAACCGTGTGGCTGGCGATCGACGACGCCGACCGGGAGAACGCCGCGATGAAATTCCTCCCCGGCACGCATCGCCAGGGACATCTGAAATGGCGCGAGGTGAGTAAAGACCAGGCCGTGCTCAACCAGGAAATCGAGAACACCGCGAAGATGGGGAAACCCGTTTACGACGTGCTCAAGGCTGGCCAGTTCTCGCTGCATGCCGACATGCTGGCGCACGGCTCAGAGCCGAACACCTCCGACCGACGCCGCTGCGGCCTGACGGTGCGTTATTGCCCGCTCACGGTGAAAGCGCTCGACGAGCGCTGGACGAAAGGCGCGATCCTCTGCCGGGGATCGAGTGCCAACGGCGCCTGGACGTACAATGCGCGGCCCCTGGGCGAGAACTTCGCGGCGCTGGTAAAACCGATCGGCGCCAATTGAGTGAGCGCAGGGCGAAACACTCCCCCCATCTCATGAAACTCCGACTTCCCTTCGCTCTGCTGGTCGTCGCGCTCTCGTTGGCGGCTTGTAATACGGTTTCGACCAATCGCCCGGCCAGCATGCAGAATTCTCTGCCCAGCGTCGTCTACCAAACGGTCCCCCAATATCCCCTTGAACTCAGGCGCGCGGGGAGTACCGGCAGTGCCGTGGTGGATTTTATCGTGACTTCGACGGGCGACGTAGTGTCGGCTTATGCGATCTCAGCGACGGCGCCGGGATTTGGCTTCGCCGCCGCCGCGGCGGTTTCCCGTTGGAAATTCAAGCCTGCCCTCAGAAACGGACGCCCCGTAAATGTCCACATGCAGTTGCCGATCGGCTTCACGTTTTTACCCGTGGAATCCGGGTCACCGGCGTCAAAGTAGTGAGCGCACTCCCCCCGCTTTACGCCTGACCAGTGGCTGCCGCTGCGGCGCGGCCGGCTACGAGTTCACGGGCCAGCCCAGCATGCTGTACTCCTGCCACTGAGCTGATTGCCATACGGCCACGGGCAGGGCATTCGTGCTCGCGCTGCGGGTGCCGGCCGGGAGCGTTAAGACCACGCGCGGCATAACCAAACCCTATGTGCGGTCACGCGCCGACGGCCGGAAAAAGAATATCGTTCGCTGCCCGGATTGCCTCACCGCCCTCTGGAGCGAGCCGGTGGGTTCGAGCGGCCATGCCACGATTTACGCGGGCACGCTCGACGACTCGGCCAAACTCCAGCCCGAGGTGCATATTTGGACGCAGGACGCCCAGCCGTGGACCGCGCTGCCCTAAGGCGTAATGGTATTCGAGCAAACACCGCCCGACATGGATGGCCTCGCGCAGACGCTGAAAGCGCGCCGGACCCGCTAGAGCATTTTCAAAAAATGTCCTAGCCGAAGGGCAGGAGGTAGCTACGAGCGTGAGCGAGTGGCCGGCTCCATCCATTCGCTCACGCTCGTGCCTACACCGTTTCAAAATGCGCTCTAGGCTCGTTTGGCCGGCAGCGGCGGCAGCGCGGCGGCGATCGCGGCAACCAGTTCATCGAGCTTGAAGGGCTTGGTCATCGTCCGCGTGGCGCCCAGGACTCCGGCCATGGCGAGCGGCGTGCGGCTGCCCGAAATGGCGATGATCGGAAGAGCCGGGAACTCCTCGCGGAGCACGCGGATGGTCGGCAGTCCGCCGTGGGGCATGACGAGGTCGGTCACCACGAGGTCGGCGTTTTGCTGGCGGAACAGGGCCACGCCATCAAAACCGTTAGAGGCCACGATCACCTCATGTCCGGCATGGCTGAGCACCTTGACCAGCATATCGCGGATGGGCTGGTCGTCGTCGATCAGGAGGATGCGGGCCATGGAGACGAGTAAATGGATGATGAGGGTTCGAGGCAGGGCGGAAGCGGCACCATGAGGGCGCCTCGGGTGCAATCGACCGATCTTCAAGGGGACCAACCCGTGAAGGCCGTTATCGCAAATGTTTAACAACCATTCGATGAGTCACTGGAACCGGGATATGGGCCAAAAACAGGCACAAAAACCACAAACTGCAGGCAATGGAGCATCTTTTACGCCTTTTCGGGCGTGATTGTGGCCACGGCTTTGAAAAGGCTACCCGCGCATGTCCTGCCCGCCGTCCACGGTTAGCGTCATGCCGGTGACGAACTGCGCCAGGCCAGACAGCAGGTAAACCGTGGCGCCGGCGATATCCTCGGGGCGCCCAATCCGGCCGAGGGGAAAGCCCGCGATGATGTTGTCGCGGCCGATCCGGTCGAATGACGCCTGCGCCATGTCGGTGTCGGTCCACGCGGGCGCGACGCAATTGACGCGGATTTTCGCCGGAGCGAGTTCCTTGGCCATGCTTTTCATGAACATGATCTGTCCGGCCTTACTCGTGGCGTAGGCTGAATACGTGTCGCTGCCGCGCTGCCCGGCGGTGGACGTGTAGATGACGATCCCGCCCGCGCCGGCCTTTTTGAGGTGCGGCACGGCGGCTTTCACCGCGAGGAAGGTGCCGGTGAGATTTGTCGCCATGACGCGGTTCCACAGGTCCAAGGTCATCGCCTCGATGGGCTGACCTTCGAAAATCCCTGCGGACACGACCAGCCCGTTCAATCCGCCCAGAGTGATGGCGGCGCGATCCACGGCGCCCTTGATCTCTGACTCGTTGGTGACATCGGCTTGGACGGCGAGGGCCTGGCGGCCGAGGGCCTCGATTTTCGCGACCGTGGCGAGGGCCGCAGCCCGGTCGCGGGCGTAGCCAATCGCGATGTCGGCGCCTGCTTCGGCGGCCAGCAGCGCGGCGGCGCGGCCGATGCCGCGACTTCCGCCGGTGATGAAAATACGGTGGCCGGTGAGGTTCAGCATGGGTTCAAACTCGGCGGCTGCGGTTGGGCTGGCGAGCGGAAAGCCGGACCCAGCGGTTGGTCGCGAAGAAGCCCGTGAAACCCAACCAGTGCATTCGTTCGTTACCGGATGATTATGCTTATTTATGCCTCGTTGTGGCTAAAAAAGCCTGTCCTCAGCGAACGCGTACGCGCGCGACAACAGAGAAGCCGAGGAGCAGCTTTCGGTTGAGGTCCTGCTGGTCGGCCGGTGTCAGAGTGATTTTCACCGGGATGCGTTGGACGACTTTGTTGAAATTTCCCGTGGCATTGTCGGGCGGGAGCAGGGCGAATTCCGCGCCGCTGGCGGGCGAAAAGCTGTCCACTTTGCCGTGGAGCGTGCGGCCGGGCAGGGCATCAACGGTGATCTCCACATCCTGGCCAACGCGCATGCGCGGCAGTTGGGTTTCCTTGTAGTTGGCCACGATCCAGACATCCGGTTCCGCCAGCGCGAGGAGCAGCTGGCCCGCGAGGACGTAGTTGCCGGTTTCCACGGACTTGTTGCCGATGCGGCCATCCGCGGGAGCGACGAGGGTGGTATAGGAAAGCTTCCGCTCGGTGTCATGGAGCGATGCCGCGAGTACCGTCACGCTCGCGCGGGCCGCGACAGCCTGCGCCTGGGCTGACGCTTGGGCGGCCTCGGCGGAGCCTACACCCGCGCGGGCGGCGGTGAGGTTGGCATCGCTGGCGGCTTGGGCGGCCTGGGTGCCCTGGAAAGCACTGCGGGCGTTGTCCAGATCAGCCTTGGTGCTGGCGCCATCGTGGGTGAACAGCTCCTCCTGGCGGTTGAGGGTTAATTGGGCGAGCGCGAATTGCGTGGCAGTCTGCTTCAGCTGGGCTTCGGCTTGGGCCACGCGGGCCTGGGCCTCGACGATCTGGGCGCCGGACTGGTGGGCGGCGGCCTCGGCCTGGGTTTGTTGGGCGCGGCCCTGCGCGAGACTGGCCACGGCTTTTTCCCGGGCGATTTCGAATTCGAGCGGATCGAGGCGCAGCAGCGGATCGCCGGCGCGGACGGTCTGGTTGTCGGCGACGAGCACCTCCCTGACCTGACCGTCAATCAACGGGCTGATCTGGTGGAGATGGCCGACAACGTAGGCGTTGTCGGTCTCTTCGTAATGATATGCGAGGAATGCGAAATGCCCGAGCCACGCGAGCACACCGAGGCCGACGACCGTGAGGAGGAGGGGGCGCAGCCACTTCGGCGCTTTGCGGGCGGGGATCACCGGGAGACCGGTAGGCGGAACGGGGGCAGGGCTGGTGGTGATGTTACTTGCACTCATAGATTGGGAAAAGGGTGTCAGTGAGCCGCGGCGGCGGCAGCGGGGTTGCCGCCCTTGCCGAGCAGCAGGAGTAGCGGCAGCGAAGCGATGAAAGCGACGCCGACATAAAAGAAGATATCGGCGAACGAAAGCAGGGTGGCCTGACCGGTGACCAGGCGGTCGAGAGTCTGGAGGGCCTGTTGGTGCGCGAGGACGGGTGCAGAGGTGTGCTGGGCAAAGGCTCCGGTGAGCAACTTGAGATGCTGCTGCGTCGCGGCACTATACAACGTGACTTTCTCCACGAGGATCGCGCGATGCACGGCTTCACGGTGGGCGAGCAGCGTCGTGATGAGGGCGATGCCGATGCTGCTGCCCAGCTGGCGGGTGAGACTGTAGAAGCCCGCCCCGGCTGGCACGTCCGATTTGGGCAGGTCGCCGAGCGTCGCAAGACTGAGGGGCAGGAACATCATGACGCTGCCGACGCTGCGTAGGATCAAGGGCAAGATCAGGGTTTGCGTGCCACTGTCGGGATTGATCTGGAACAGCAGCACGGCAGCGGAAACGGTCACAAACGCGCCGATCGCGATGAGCAGGCGCGGGTCAAACCGGCTCGAGATCTTGCCAAAGATGATCATGGTCACGGCCGCGGCGATGGCGCCCGGCACCTGCAGCATGCCGCTCTGCATGGCGGTGAAGTGCAGGTAATTTTGCACAAAGATCGGCACCGCAAACAACACGCCATACAGGCCCATGCCGAGCACGAGGGAATAGACGCTGCCCGCGGCCAGTGAGCGGTGGCGCAGCACGCGCAAATCCACGGCGGGGTGTTCCGTCGTCAGCTCCCGCCAGATGAAAAATCCCAGTCCCAGCGCCGCGCCCGCGGCCATCGTCAGGATGAAGCGCGAGCTGAACCAGTCTTCCTGCTGGCCTTCCTCCAGCATGGTCTGGAAGCAGCCGAGTCCCAAGGTGAGCAAGCCGATGCCGGCCCAATCCACGTCCACTCGCTTCATTTCGTCCGCGCTGTCACGTGGCAGGAACACCATCGTCATCAACACGGCGACGATGCCGACGGGAACGTTGATAAAAAAGATCCAGCGCCAGCCCAGAGTATCTGTCAGGTAACCCCCGAGCACGGGCCCGAAAGCGGGGCCGGCAATGACGCCGATGCCGAAGATCGCCTGAGCCGCGCCGAGTTGTTCGTGCGGGAAGGTTTCGAACAGAATGGACTGGGCCTTGGCGAGCAGGCCACCGCCGGCGAGACCCTGCAGGATCCGCGCGATGATCAGCATCAGCAAGTTGGTGGAAAGGCCGCAGAGCACGGAAGCCGCGATGAACCCAGTGAGCGAAAAGAGCAGATATTGGCGTCGGCCGAAGCGATAGCCGAGCCACGCGGTGAGCGGGATCATCACGACGTTCGCGCAGGCGTAACCGGTCGAGACCCAGCCGGCCTCGGCGAGCGTTGCACCCAAGTTACCCTGGATATCGGGCAGGGCGACGTTGATGATGCTCGTGTCGATCACCTCCATGAGGGCGCCGAGCGCCGCGGTGATCGCGATGACCCATTTCAGCTGGTCCTTGCGGGCAAGTGACGCGGCCAGAGGGGAGAGACGGCTAAGGTCGGACCCGTAGAGTCCGGTTTGGGCAGCAGCCATGACGCGGGGTTAGCGGGCGGACTTGAGCAGGAGGTCCACGACGCCGGTGAGATAATCGCCGGGACTGTAGCCTGGTTTCACGTGCGCCGACGCCCGGCGCAGCACCCCGGTGAAGATCATGCCGTTGAACAGGTCCGCCTGCAGCTCGGGGTTCATCGTGGAATGGAGGGCGCGCGCGAGGTGGGCGGTCTCGAGGCGGGCGATCAGCGCCTCGCGAAGCGGGCGGAGGATGGCTTTGAAGACCTGGCGCTCGTGATCGCTGTGGTGATGAATCTCGCCGATCATGGCGCGGATCAAAGGCAGGTTGACCTGGAGCTGGCGTTCATAGCGCTGGGCGTGGGCCAGCAGGTCGGCGCGAAGGTCCGCGGTGACGGGCAGGGCGGGAAGCTGGGTTTGGGCGGCCTCGGGGCCGAAGTTAGTGCCCACGACGGCGGCGAGCAGGCGGTCCTTGGTCTGGAAAATCCGGAAGAGCGTGACCTCGTTGACCCCGGCCTCGCGGGCGATGGCGCGCGTCGTGGCGCCGGTGAGGCCGTCGCGCGCAAACACGCGGGCGGCCGCCTCGAGCAGGCGCTGGCGGGCGGGCGGGGGACGGACCGGGGCTTTCATGTATGCAAGTGGTTGCTTGCATGGAAATCAGGGACGGCGGAAATGCAAGCGGGTTCTGGCGGGGGGCTCGGGTCGGAGGGTCGCCCCAAAATCTGCGACGGGATCGTCCACCAAGCGGCGCCAAGTGCACAAAAAGAAGGCGCGGATTCCCCGGCGGATCTTTTTTGCGATTTTTGTCCCGCTTCGTGACAAAAATCCCGGCACGCATCGGCTTTGACGTCCGGCGGATGGGTGTTCATCGGTATCCGCCATGCTGCAATCGCTCCGGATCCGAAATCTCGCCCTCCTCGAGGAGGTGGCGCTCGATTTCGAGGCGGGGTTCACCGCGGTCACGGGTGAGACCGGAGCGGGCAAGAGCATCCTGCTCGGCGCGTTGACCCTGCTGGCGGGCGAGCGGGCGGACAAGACCCTCATTCGGCAGGGCGCCGCGGCCGCGGAGGCGGAAGCGGCGCTGTTTTTCACGGATTCGCGCAAGATGGACGCAATCCTGGAGAGTCTGGACCTGCCGCTCTGCGAGGATGGGGTGCTCATTCTCAAGCGCAGCCTGCCGCGCGACAAGGCGCCGAAGATCACGGTAAACGGGAGCCTGACGACGCTCGCGGTGCTGCAGCAGCTCGGCGAGCACTGGGTGGATTTTCATGGCCCCAGCGAACCTCGGCGCCTGCTTAAAGAAAGCTGCCAGCTCGAGCTCCTCGATCTGTTTGGTCGCGCGGGTGGGGCGCTGGCGGATTACCAGGCTGGCTATCGCGCCTGGCGCGACCTTGGGGTGGAGCGCGAGCGGGTCGCGACGGAGACGAAGCTCGCCCCCGACCAGATCGCGTTTCTCCAGAACCAACTAACCCGCATGGAAGCCCTCGACCTCACCGCCGAGGCGGTGGAGGCGCTCGAGCGCGATTTCTCGCGCATGAGTCGGGCGCAGGAGATCATGGAATTGTCGGAGACGCTGGCGGCCGGGTTGACGGGCGAGGAAGGGCTGCAAGGCCGCGTGGCGGAGCTGCTGCGCGAGGCACGCCAGCTCGAAGGCATCGACGCCGCGAGCAAGACGCTCGCGGACCGGCTGGCGTCGGCCGCAGTGGAGCTGAACGACCTGGGGGCGGAGTTTTCCTCGTTGAGTCAACAGCTGCAATTCGATCCGGAGCAGGCGGAACAGCTGACGGCCCAGATGAACATCTGGCTGGAATTGCGCCGCAAATACGGTGGCGACCTGGTCGCGGTCATCGCGGGCCGCGATGAAATGCGCCGCCGACTGGAAGTGCAGGGCGATCTGGAGGGCACGCTCGGGAAACTCGAAAAGCAGATTTCCGACGCGCACCGGGCGGCGAAGAAGACCGCCGCCGCGCTAAGGACGCTCCGCGAGAAGGCGGCGCGGGATCTCGCCAAGGTCGCGGCCAAGGGGATCGCCCAGCTGGGATTCAAGAAGGCGGATTTTCAAGTGCGCGTAGTGCCGTTGCCCGAGCTCGGGCCGACGGGTGACTGCGGCGCGGAGTTTCTCTTTTCTCCGAACGTCGGCGAGGCACCCCTGCCGTTGAACCGCGTGGCGTCGAGCGGCGAGCTGGCGCGCGTGATGCTGGCATTGAAGACCGTGCTCGCCGACCTCGATGAGGTGCCGCTGCTGGTATTCGACGAGGTGGATGCGAATGTCGGCGGCGAGATCGGCCGCGTCGTCGGCGAGAAAATGGCCGCGATTGCGCACAATCACCAGGTGCTCTGTGTGACCCATTTGCCGCAGGTCGCGGCGCAGGCAACGAGTCACCTCGTCGTGACGAAAGACCAGTCGAAGGACCGGGCGGTCGTGACGATCGAGCCGATCCAGTCCAGCCGGAAAGCCCGCGTGAGCGAGCTCGCGAGGATGCTGGGCGACAGCAAGGCGAAGAGCGCGCTGGCGCACGCCGAGGAGCTGTTGGGAAAATAACCGCCAGCCTTGGACGAATGGCCGCGAAGAGGCACAAGAGGCACAAAACGGATTCGGATGTTCGAACGATGGAATGCCGGAGAAAGGAGGAATTCCGTCGAGCCGCTTCTGAACGCCGAAATTTGCGAGGTCAGGATTTCTTGCGCCTTCTGCGGCCCTTTGTGGCCCTCTTCAAAAGGCGTGGCGCGATGGAAGATCTACTCGACGCGCGGCGTCCCAACCGTGCTTGGTTGGCGGGCATGAGGACCAGACTGCGGCAAAAACAGGCGAGCTGAGGTTCCTTAACGTAGCGAAGCCAGAATATGATCCCACGTTGCCCTCACCACGGCCGCGTCCTCGGAAGCGGGTGGACGGTAGGCGATCTCTACGATGATTTCTCTCTGGGGCACCGCGACGGCCAAGGAGCCGACCATGAGGCCCTGTTGATTGCGGGCCAGATAGGCGAAGAGCGGATAGCCCTTAATCTCGAAGCGCTTCACCTCCAGTAATGTCATCCGCCTCGGGACCATAAATTCGTCCAGCTGATCTTCATTCTGAAATCTGTTATTCGCCGGATTATAGCTATTTAAAGGGCGCGTCGTTTGCCGGCCATGCATAAAACCCTTCGTCTCGGGCAGATGATGTGACCGCACGGCAACAGAAATATCTTCGGGCTGCATCCACACCGCGTAGGTCCGGGGTGAGCCCAGCCACTGGGGTGTAACGCCAGTGAAGTCATCGGCGTGCCGGTAGCGTTCTGGAATCTCAAGAGACAGTGGCAAGGGCGCGAGTTGGCCAACGAAGAACTGCTCGAAGGTGATTCGTTGGTACGCCAAGGCCGGCACGATCACCACTGGCGGAGAACTGAGCATTGGCGAACCGGCCAGAGGGACCGGCTCCCGTGGGACTGGGCTGGGCGCCTCGTCCACTCCGCGTTCCTGCGGCGTGAGATGCTTTTTTAGAAAGGCGTCGAGATTGAGGGTGCCGGAATGCTTGTCCGTCGTACCCGTAAAGACGCCGGCCCGATCAAAGCGCGCCTCGAATGAAACATACTCGCCCAACTCTTCCACCGAGCTGTAACGCCGATAATACCAAGTGAGGGTTTCGAAGTCCCCCTCGACAGCCGAGGATTTCGGCGGCCCCAGCTTAGCAACGAAATCCTGCTTGGTGGGCTGCGATGACTTGAGGTCCCGCTGCGGTTCAAACGTTTTGAGCAAAGCCGAACCCTCGATCTCGTCCGGTTTGGGTTTGGGCGTCGTGGAGCACGCGCTAAAAAAAAGCGCCACTCCGGCCAGTGCTGAACCCAGGGCAAAGCCAATTTTCGAGTTTGGAGCCACGAGGCAAACCATGGCCGAGTCACCGTGGCCGGAAAGACTTTAAGCGGACCGCGATGCCCCGCGAAAGCTCCGCCACTTTTCGAGTGGCAGGTTGGCGATGGCAATGATGACCAGTTGGCTGGCGACGAAAGCGATCAGCCACCAGAAGGTTGACTCCATGAAACCGTAGCTGTGCAACCCGACGCCGAGCATGTTCACGCCAAACCAGCTCCAGCTCGTCACGATGTTGCCGAAGACCGCGAGACACATGAGTCCACGCGGTTTCACGAGGCCGCCCCAGCGGGCATGAAGAATGATGGCGTTCCAGAGGACGATGATCAGCGCGCCATTTTCCTTCGGATCCCAGCCCCAGAAGCGGCCCCATGACTGGTCGGCCCAGATGCCGCCCAGGATCGTACCGATCAGGCTAAACAGCGTGGCGAAGCAGACGATGCCGTAAACCATGCGCGCCAGCGCGTCGGCGGTGGGCTTGTCGAGTGACTTGGTGAACACGCCGCGAACGATGTAGATCAACGCGAGGAAACCGGCGAGGAACGTCGCACCGTAGCCCGCCGTTACGGTGACCACGTGGGTGCCGAGCCAGAAGTTCGAGTCGAGAACCGCGCGCATCATCTCGAGCGTGTCGCCGCCCAGGGAGAGATAATAGGCAATGAGCAGCGTGCCGAAACCGATCAGGCCAGCCGTGGCGGAGCCGATCGCGTTGCGGTAAAAATATTCCAGCGCGAGGCAGAAACCGACCGCGATCCAGCCGACGAAGAGTGCCGACGAGTATAAGTTCGTGACGGGCGGACGGCCCTCGAGCCACATGCGGGTGAGAATGCCGGCGGTCGCGACCAACCAGGCGATGGCGATGAGCCAGAAGGCGACGCGGCCGAGTTCCCGGGGCCACTTGAGCCAGGACAAAATCGCGACGAAAAACGCCATTACGTAGAGCGTCATAGCCGTGTTAAACGGCTTCATCGCGTTGAACCGCGCCTCGGCGGTGCATTTCTTGATCGCGGTGGGGAAACCTTTCACCAGCTCGTCTCGATACAGCTTAAGGATGTTGTTGAAATCGACGGGCTTGCCGCCGGCCCACGAATGGCCGAGACCGGCGTAAGCCATGACGTGAGGGTTCACCTGGCCGGTCTGGAAAGTCTCGAGGAGGGCGGTGCCGGCGTTTCTCCAGCCATTGAAGTCGCTTTCTCCCTTGGCGGGGGGGATGGCGAGGGCGTAGCCGAGCCGGCTCATTTGATCGAAGCTCTGGCCGCTCTCGATCAGGTGGTGGGCGGCGGCGGCATCGAAGGATTTGCCCCCCTGTTTGGCGCGCACCGCCTCGACGCCGGCGGCGAGGGTTTTCTGGAAATCAAACAGATCGGCGAGGAAGTCCTGGCTCTCGGGGCTGACGAGGCTTTGCTTGAGACGCAGATAAAGGATGACGTTGGACTGGAGCTGCACGACCGCCTTTTGGAAAATTGAGCGCGTCTGCGGGTCGACCGGTTGGGCGAGCTCGGCCTGGCGGTCGATCTCGGGCAACGCTTTCACGATCTGCGCAAAAGAGAAGCGGCGCTTGCCGAGGCCATCTTCGCGGCGAAGGTTCAGCAGGCTCAGCAGGTCGGGGTTGTCGATTGCGATGACCTGGTAGGAGTCGGCCTGTTCGGAACGGAACAGCACATCCAGCAACCACTCGTTGGGATTCAGCAGACGGTTATCGGGCGTGGAGATGCCGCCACTGCGATCAGGATCGTTGTAGGTGGCGTTGCAGATCGTGAGCAGGGAGGAGCGCGCGACGGTGTCGAAGGGCTTGACGCGGCCGTTCACGACGACCGGGAGGCGGCTGAAGCCGACGACGTCAAACTCGCCGGAATTGCGCGCGGGCAGGAGGGACCGCGCCACAACGGCGAGACCGACCAGCAGGATGGCGTAGACAACGAGACGTTTCATGATTGAACCGCAGAGGACACCAAGACCGCGCAGAGCCGCCCCCGCCCACCTTTGTTCTGATTAAGTAATCGCATGTTGCTTCTCGTCTTTGCGTGTGGCCCGTGAGTAAAAATCAGGCGGTCGCAGCCGTGCGCCGTTTCCGGATGAACCCGATGAGGTGCATCCCGAACTGCACGATCAGGCCGAGCGCCATCATCACGCACGAGATGTAAGGCAGGAGCCAGCTGGGGTTCCGGACGACCTGGAGGCCGGTGACATTGTTCACGCTGTCCATCGTCTGCTGGTAAAACGTCAGGCCGTCGTAGCGCAGCGGGCTGTTCATGTAGATCAGCACGTCACGGTCCTCACGGCCATCGGGGGTGGTGAGACGCAGGCGGCTGGCGAAATTTTTCGGGATGTCCGTGCCAAGATAAACGTCATGCGTGACCTTGAGCAGCTTGAGGTTGAAAGGTTTGTAAGCGCGGGCTAACCGCAGCGCGAGACGCCAGCTTTTTCCGCCGTAGTCAAAGGTCTGCGGCGCCGGCAACTGGGGCGAAAGCAGCCAGGTGCCGAGCGAACCCTCGGGGCCGACGAGTTCGATGAAGGCCGCGGGCCAGTTGCGCTCGTCGGGCTTATAGGTCAGCGGCAGCGGCGCGACGGCGATCTGCGGGCCGATGCCCGCGGTGGCGAGGGAGGGCGGGGCCCCGGGCGTGGAGCTGCGCATACTGAGCGCGGAATTTGGATAGTATTCCTTCACCACGACGCGGAAAGGCAGTTTCGGATGCTGGATGGCACGGCCGGTCTGGAGCAGTGATTCGGGCACCGCGACGACGTCGTCGAATTTCGGATCGGACGTGTTGATGATCGCGAGCTCATTGAACCGGTAACTCTCGGAGTAATTCTTGGTTTCGCCCTCCTTGAGCTGCATCTGGAACTCCTCCTGCCAGAGACCCGTGAAAAATTCGCCGAGGAGCAGGAGGATCAGGCCCGAATGCACGAGCAGGATCCCGGCTTTCTTCCAGCTGAGCTTGAAGCGGTAGATATGCGCCGAGAGCAGGTTGGCCAGCAGGAAGCCGCCGACCAGGTAGCCGCCGGGATAAACGGGCACGGGGATGTCAGTACCGGGGATTTTCCAGAGCACGAAAAAGCTATGGAAATACTTGGCCTGCACGGCCCAGATGCCGAGGTTCACCTGGTCAAGCGTCGCGGCGAACACGAGCCCCATGGAGAGCGCGAGCAGCACGACCGTGAGCTTGAGCGACACGAAAAAATCCCGGAAGTGGCGAACCGTGTCGTTCACGGGGCAGCGGGGGCACGGACGGTTTTGAGGAAGTCGAGAAACGCCGGCTTGGCGGCCTCGACCGTGGTGGCCGGGCCCATGAGCTTGAAGAACCAAGTCGCGTTGTTGAACGGCACGATGGCCCCGAGGATGCGCGCGGGGTGGTTGGTGGACGGACTCACGAAATCCACCATAACGACACTTAGGCCGTTTTGCTCGAGATGGGTGGTCGCGGCCGTCAGATCGCCCTCGCCGAGTGGCGCGAGCTGGATCTGGCCGCGCCAGCGGTTGAGGTTGGCGAGTTCGCCGCCGACATCACCGGGGAACGCCGTGATCGAAAGATCGGCGTCTCCCTCGGCACCCGACACGGCAAAACTCCCCTTGCGCATGGCGCCGGGGGGCTTGGGTTTCCAGCTGGCGGGAGCGATCCAAGAGAGATCGGCGCCGTTGGCGGTCGGGACGGCGGTGCTGGCCATGTCCGACCCAGGAGCCATGGTTGAGCCGGGCGCCGGGGGACTGGAGTGGGGGTCGGCGCCGGACTCGGGCACCGTGGCGGCGTTGGTGCTGGCGGCGGCCATGCCTGGCGGTAGTTCGTCGGGTTTTTCCTTGGGCACACGGTAGCTGGTGACCTTGGCTTCACGGCACGCGGTCAGCAGGGTGAGCGAAGCGAGTAACAAATAGACTTGGCGTCGGCGCATGGCGAATCCCCGACCTCAAGGTGTTTCCGGCAAACTTCAATCCAAACCTCCCAACTATCAGCCGTCGTCGTGCCGGGGATTAGGGCGTGGCTCCGAACCTGGTTTCCCATTCTGAAGAAGTGGGGTAACCAGTTTGAGACTCCGAGGCCCCCTGCGGAGTCTTACTGGATCCATCGCGAGACTCAGGATGACAATCAGCCAACCCAAGGCAGATTGTTCAGAAGCAAACGAAGGAAACTGCGGGAGACCGCTGTGTTACCTTCGTTTCGTCCGGCAAAGTGGATGGGGATTCAAATCTCCGGTCCGTGTCATTCCGTGGGATCATTGGTCAAATTTCTGTTTGAGGTCCGTGCCACCCGATTCTTGCCAAGGCGTGCACCAGCCCGGATAAACGGCGCATGACGTTAACCGCCTTGGGCGACTCCGCTGTCGTGGTCACACTCGGTGCCGGTATCGACGCGGCCGCCTTGCCGCGCGTGCGCGCGCTCACCGCCCTGCTGGGCGCCGACCGGCCGGAGGGGATCGTGGATGTCGTGCCGGCGTACGCCACGGTGACCGTTTTCTACGAAGCCGGCCGACTGGCAGCCCGCGGACTTCGACCTTACGAAACGGTTTGCAAGTTTATCACCGACCGGGCCCGGCGGCTCGATGCGGAAGCGAAAAAGAAACCGGCGAAAGCGTCACGGACGATGGAAATCCCCGTGTGTTACGGCGGCGAGCATGGGCCAGACCTCGAGGAAGTGGCGCGGCATTGCGGGCTAAGACCATCCGACGTGATTTCCAAGCATCGGGGAGCGGACTATCTGGTTCATGCGATCGGGTTTTCTCCGGGGTTTCCCTATTTGGGTGGCTTGCCGGATAAACTGCGGACGCCTCGCCGGGCCTCGCCGCGCCTGACCGTGCCGGCGGGATCGGTTGGCATCGGCGGGGCGCAAACGGGGATTTATCCGCAAACGACACCGGGGGGCTGGCAGATTATTGGGCGGACGCCGCTGGCGCTGTTTCGACCGGACGAGGCGGAGCCGGCGCTGCTGCGGATCGGCGACAAAGTGAAGTTCCGCGTTCTCACGGTGGAGGAGTTTGCCCAATGGAAATAACCGTTATTCGCAGCGGGATATTGACCACGGTGCAGGACCTGGGGCGCATGGGCCAGCGCGGGGCGGGGGTACCGCGGGGCGGTGCGATGGATGCGTTTGCTTTGCGGCTGGCCAACCTGCTCGTCGGCAACGCTGAGGGCGCGGCGGCGCTGGAATGCACGCTGCTCGGGCCGGAGCTGGTATTTTCTGCCGACACCGTGATTGCGGTGGGCGGAGCCGATTTTGACGGCCTGGCGGCCTGGCAACCACGCGCGATGCGCGCCGGGGAACGCGTGAAGCTGGGCGTCGCGAACCGCGGCTGTCGCGGTTATCTCGCGGTGGCGGGCGGAATTGATGTGCCGCTCGTGCTCGGCAGCCGCAGCACGTATTTGCGCGGAGGCTTTGGCGGATTCAAGGGGCGGCCACTGCGCGATGGAGACGTCGTTGCGGTGCCGGATGTGGCGCGCAAGCTGGCCGATCACTGGCGGATTGATCCGCGGATTTTGCCGGCGTATTCGGCGGCGCCCACGGTGCGGGTGATTCGCGGCGCACAGATGGATGAATTTGGCGGCGCACTGTTCGCGGCGGAATTTAAATTGCTGCCGCAATCCGACCGGATGGGGCTCCGGCTGGGCGGATCGAAACTCATGCGGATCGGCGGCGCGGGAGAACTGGTTTCCACGGCGGTGACCTCCGGGACAATCCAAGTGCCGCCCGACGGCCAGCCGATTGTACTCATGGCCGATGCGCAGACGCTCGGGGGTTATCCGCAGGTGGCCCATGTCATCAGTGTGGACCAGCCCCTGATTGCGCAGTTGCGGCCCGGCGACCGGCTGAAGTTTGCCGAGGTGCCGTTGGAGGAAGCGCATCGGCTCGCACTGGTCCGCGACCATGTGATCGCGATCCTGCACGAGGGACTCGCGCAGAAATTCCGGTGAAACGAACCTGGCTATTCCGACCGGAGCGAAGAATCCACGGGGACGCCGCCGGTCCTTGCATGCTCGCTCCATCGCTGCGCTCAGGATGACAAAAACAATCACCATCGACCTCAACTGTGATCTCGGTGAAGGCGCCGGCCATGATGCCGAGCTGATGCCACTGATCACGTCGGCCAACATCGCATGCGGGGCGCATGCGGGGGACGAGGCGACCATGCGCACGACGGTCGAGCTGGCGTTGAAGCACGGCGTCGCAATTGGGGCGCATCCGGGATTTGCCGACCGCGAAAACTTTGGCCGCCGGGAAATTTTGTTGTCGCCAGCCGCGCTGCACGAACTGCTGACGGGCCAGCTGGCGGCGCTGGCCCGGGTTGGGTCGCTGGGCCATGTGAAGCTGCATGGGGCGCTCTACAATCTGGCGGCGCGGGACGCGACGGTCGCAAAGACAGTCACAGAGGCGGTGCGAGCGACCGATCCGAAGCTGAGGCTGTTCGCTCTGGCGGGCAGCGAGCTGGTCCGCGCGGGTCGGGCGGCGGGATTGCGCGTCGCAGAGGAAGTGTTTGCCGATCGCACGTACCAGCGAGACGGCTCGCTCACGCCGCGGTCGCGGCCGGATGCGTTCATCACGAATGAGACCGCAGCGGTGGTGCAGGTGTTACGGATGGTGCGTGAAGGCGTGGTGCGCGCGACCGACGGCACGGACGTGGCGATCAAGGCCGACACGGTTTGCCTCCATGGCGACGGGGCTCATGCCGTGATGTTCGCGCGGCGGTTGAAACGAGAGCTCACGAAAGCCGGGATTCAACTAAGACAATTTAACCGCGAAGGACGCGAATGAACGCGAAGATCGAGCCGGCGAACACCGAGACCGTTGAAAAGGCGCATGGCAGCTCGGGCTCCCGACTGGCGCGCGCATTTTTTTTCTGCCCCCCGCGTTCATTCGCGTCCTTCGCGGTTCTGAACGCGATCCGGCGGTCGACCCACGCAATGGAATTCCGCCTATCGTCCGTTTTGTTACTCATGCCGTTGTCCTGCAGGTTCCCCGGCATCACGGTAGAAAGTTGTCCCACTACCGCGCGCTTCGCAGCTCATCGGGACGACTCGCCCTCACTTTGAAACCTGCGGTAGGAATGGCGCAGCCAGTGGTGGGCGGTGCGCGCCGCGCGCCGTCCGCGGAGCTCGCCGGAACCCTCATCCCAGCTTGGCGCGTCGGCGGCGCCAGGCGAGCAGTAGGGTCGCGGCTCCAGCAAGCACCGCTCCATAGACGCCCGGTTCGGGCGCAGGCGTGATCTGCGAATCGTAGGGCTGCCACTTGGTGTCGTTCTTCGTGTAGCTGCCGCCCGTGAAGGTGATCTGGTTGAGGGGCGGGTTGCCCTGCGAGCCGCCCGGGTCGTTCTGGACGGTAAAATAGTCCACCGCGTTGACCCAGTTGTTGATCGTCAGCAAGACGCCGGCGTCGATGATCAGATTGTTAACATTGAGGAAAGACGCCGTGGAGTTACCGAAATCTAGGATGGAGTTCCCGGTGATGTGCAGCGTATCGGCGGAGAAATTGAAGCCATTGAGGGCAAACGTCCCGGCGCCCAGGGCGAATTCGCCGCCCATGCTGGTGCTGGCGCCCAGCTCGAGGATGCCGCCGCCGAGTTTCATGAGCGAACCCGTGCCAGAAATCGTGGAACTGAAGGTGAGGGCTGTGCCCGAGGCAACATTGAGGGTGCCTCCGTCCGAATTAAGCGTGACGCTCCGGTTGGCATTGAGCGCCATATTGGCGGTGGTGGCGAGGGTGCCACCGTTGAAGACGAGTTGGTCGGCGGTGATGCTGCCGGGCGCGGCGCCGAGGCGGATGTCGGCGTTGATGCTCAGGGTGCCCCCATTGAGAGTGGTCGCGCCGGTATAAGTGTTGGCGCCGCCGAGGACGAGAGTGCCGGAGTTGGACGTGGTGAGCCCGCCGGTGCCGGCGATAATACCATTGTACGTGAGAGTGGTGCTGGAGGCAGTGTCAAAGGCGCCACCACCGGCGTTGAGCGTGACGCCGCGGTTCGCACTCAGCGTGAAGCTGTTGGTCGTGGCGAGGGTGCCGCCGTTGAAGACGAGCTTGTTCGCGGTGGCGGCGCCGGGGGCGGTGCCAAGATTGTTGTCGGCGCCGATGCTGACGTTACCGCCGTTGATCGTGGTGGCCCCGGTGAAAGTGTTGGCCCGCGTGAGCGTGAGCGTGCCGCCGCCATTCTTGGTGATGCCGCCGGAGGTCGTGGCAATGATGCCGGAAAGAGTCGTGTCACCGGCGCCATCGACAGTAAGGGTGCGGCCGTTGCCGCTGATGCCGCCGGAGATCGTGAGAAGGCCGGCGTCGCTCTGGATGGTGGCGCCGGGATTGCTGCCCAAGGTTACGGCGCCGGTCCACGTATTGTTGCCGGAGAGGTTGCGCAGGACGCCATCGGACGCGATGCCGGTGCCATTGAGGGTGAGCATCTCGCCCGTGACGGTGATGTCGTTCTGGAGATGAAGGGCCGCTCCGGCCGCCACGGAAGTGCCGCCGCCGCTGGTGCCCAGCGCGGTGTTGTTTTGGATATTGACCACGCCGCTGGTGATGGTGGTGCCTCCCTTGTAGGAATTCGCGCCGGTGAGCGTGAGCGTCCCGGCGCCGAGCTTGGTGAGGCCGCCAGTACCGTTGCCGATCACGCCGGAAATCGTAGTATCGCCCGCGCCGGTGACGGTCAGGGTGCGATTCGAGTTGATAATATTGCCCGAGAAAGTGAGCAGCCCGGCGTTGCTCGCGACGGTGGTGTTACCCGCCAAGGTGACATCTCCGGTCCAGGTGTTATTGCCGGAGATATTCCGCACGGCGCCCGTGCCCCCGATGCCCGACCCGGTGACGCTCAGGGCGTCGCCCGTGACCGTGATGTCGTTCTGTAACTGCAGAGCAGCATTGTTGTTGACGGTGGTGCCGGCGGCGTTGCTGCCGAGGGCGGTGTCGCTTTGGATGTTGAGCACTCCGGCGCTGACGGTGGTGGCGCCGTTGTAGGAATTGTTGCCCGACAACACGAGGGTGCCGGTGCCAGTTTTGATGATGCCCGAAGTGCCCGATGAGTTGCTGATATCGGCAGAAACGGTCAGATCGGCCGCGGCGCCTGTGGAGTCGTTAACCGCGAAAGTCCGGGTGGCGGCGCCCAGATCGACATTGCCAGATAGCGTGGAGCCGAGGGGATTGCCTGTGGAGGTAAAGGTAACCGTGCCGCCGAGCTTCAACGTGCCGGAACCGGTGCTCAGATTATTGGATGAGGCGGTGCCACCGGGGCCCCCAAAATTCAGCGTGGTGATGGTGGCGTTGCTGCCATTGAGGTCGAGCAGGGCGGCGGTACCACTGGTGGTGGCGTTGATCGTGACGGCAGAATTTGCGAGGGATGAGCTCGAGCCGATTTGGAGGGTGCCGTTGTTGACGGTCGTCGGACCAGCGTAGGTGTTGGTGCCCGAGACGAGCCAGTTGCCCGCGCCCGTCTTGGTCAGGCCGCCGGTGCCGCTGAGATTGCCCGATAGAACACCAGCCGTGCCCATGCCGCCGAGCGTGAGGAGAAGGCCACTATTGTTGACGTTTCCTGAGATCGACAGGGCGCCGTTATTGGTAAACGTCTGGGCCACGGCGAGCACGAGATTGGTGCTGGTGAGCTTGGTCCCGCTGGTCGATTGATTGTTGATCCCGCTGCTGCCAAGCGTGAGCGTGCCAGCGCCGGAAAACGTCAGCCCCCCGGTGCTGAGCGTGGTGAAGACCAGACCGTTGATGCTGCGATTCGCCGCGAGAACTGGCTGGAAAGTCACAACCGCATCGAATGAGGCGATGTCCGTGGTGGTGTTGTTGGCCGGAGCGATGCCGCCCACCCAATTCCCGGCGGTTGCGAAATCCGAGTCGGCATCGGCCCAAGTCCGCGTCGCGGCTTGGACGGAAATGTCGTGGCAAAACAGCGCCGTACACGTGGCGACGATTCGCCACGAACGAGGGCTAAGGATGCGGGTAAAAACGTTCAGTGATTTCAACGAATTTCAGCCTAAGTGAAAGCGCCGCTGCCACAACGGCCATTCACGGCGTATAACTACCCATGTTTGGGCGAAAGACCGTCCCAAAATGGTAAACCCAGGCCCAATCAGGTGTTGAACCGGAAGAGCGCGACGTCGCCATCGGCAAAGACATACTCCTTGCCTTCGAGGCGGTATTTTCCCGCATCACGCGCGGCGGCGACGCTGCCGAGCCGGGTGAGGTCGTCGTACGACACGATCTCAGCCTTGATGAAACCCTTCTCGAAATCGGTATGGATCACGCCAGCCGCCTGCGGAGCCTTCCAGCCTTTCTTGATCGTCCACGCGCGCACTTCTTTTTCGCCCGCGGTGAAATACGTCATCAGCCCGAGCAAGCCGTACGTGCCCTTGATGAGCGCGGAAACGCCGGAGTCATCGACGCCCAGATCCTTCAAAAACGCCTTCGCTTCCTCGGGCGGCAGGTCGATCAACTCGGACTCGATCTTCGCGCTGATCGGGACGTAGGCCGCATCGTGATGCGTGCGCACGTACTCGGCGACTTTCATGACGAAGGGATTCTGCTCCGCGGTCGCGAGATCGCTCTCGGCGACATTGCACGCGAACAGCACGGGCTTCGCGGTGAGCAACTGAAAGAGCTTCATCAACGCGACTTCCTCGGGCGTGGCGGGGAGGGTGTTGGCGGTTTTGCCTTCGTTGAGATGCGGGGAAAGTTTTTCCAGCAGGGCGATCTCGATGATCGCTTCCTTGTCGCCGGACTTGGCTTTCTTTTGGGTTTTGTCGATGCGCTTGGCGACGGCATCGAGGTCGGCGAGCACGAGCTCGGTCGTGATCACCTCGATGTCGCGGACGGGATCCACGCCGCCCATGGTGTGGATGATATCGGAGTCCTCGAAGCAACGGACGACCTGCACGATGGCGTCGACCTCGCGGATGGTGGCGAGGAACTGGTTGCCGAGACCCTCGCCCTTGCTCGCTCCGGCGACGAGACCGGCGATATCCACGAACTCGATCGCGGCCGGGACGACGACGTTGGTCTTGGCGATTTTCTGGAGCACTTGGGCGCGTTCATCGGGCACGATGACGACGCCGACGTTCGGATCGATGGTGCAAAACGGATAGTTCGCCGCCTCGGCCTTGCGGGAGCGGGTGAGGGCGTTGAAGAGGGTGGACTTGCCCACATTGGGGAGGCCGACGATGCCAGCTTTGAGCATAAGGTGCGAACCGTCTCGCGCCCCGCCGGGCCGGTCAACGGAAAAGCCGCGTCCCATCCGCCGGCGACCATTGGGCGAAGGTCAAGCAAGCCGCATAGCCCGCACTTAAAACGCCGTGATCGGCCCGGCCATCCGCCTAACGCAATCGGCCGATCACAACCCGCGCGATGTTCCTCAGGGGATTGTTGTCTTTCATCCCGTATTTCCACAAACCCCAAACCCCGACCCCTTTTCCGACCCCGACCCCTTTTCCGACCTCTCGTTTGCCACGCATCTGCTTGAGGGTGGCACCGATATCCCGACCGTTCAGGAACTCCTCGGCCACCAAAGCGTCGAGACGACGCAGATTTACACGCATGTCATGCAGAAGCCCGGGTTGGGGGTCCGGAGCCCCCTCGACGCGCTGGCACCGGCGCCACCCGGGGAGTCAGGGCTTGACAAGGGAAACGCCTGACTGTCTTTTCCTCAGCTTTTCCAAGCAAGAATCGCTCCGCAAAACATCCGTCATGGCTCTCAAAATCCGTCTTACCCGCATCGGCGCCGTCCACCAGCCGCATTACCGCTTCGTCATTGCCGAAGCCCGTTCGCGCCGGGATGGCGATCCGGTTGAAGTCGTTGGTACGTATGACCCCCGCCTCAAGGGCGCCACGGTCAAGCTCAAGCTCGACCGCGTCGATTACTGGCTCAGCAAGGGCGCGAAGCCGACCGACACCGTCCACGCGATGATCAAGAAGGCCCGGCGCGCCCCGGCCGCCAAAGCCTGATCTTCACCGCGAAGCTCGCAAAGAGCGCTAAGCCAGACCTCTTAGAGGAAGCCTCGGACCAAAGCCCGGGGCTTTTTCGTTTTCAAAATCTTCGCGCCCTTCGCGATCTTTGCGGTTAATCAACCTTCTCCCGCCATGCTTCGCATTGACGTTCTCACGCTGTTTCCGCGGATGCTTGATAGCGTTCTGGCCGAAAGCATTCTGGGGAAAGGCATCGCGGCCGGGCATCTGGGGGTGAACGTCCACGATCTGCGCGCCTGGACGACCGACAAACACCGTACGGCGGACGACCGGCCGTTTGGGGGTGGGGCCGGGATGGTGATGAAGCCTGAGCCCGTCTTTGCGGCCATCGAACAACTGCAATCTCCGGCGTGCCGGCGCATCTATTTGACCCCTGATGGCGTGCCGCTTTCCCCGGCGTTGGCGGAAGAACTTTCCCGGCAGCAACATCTGGTGTTGCTCAGCGGACACTATGAAGGAATCGACCAGCGGATTCGCGACGACGTGATCGACCAGGAGATCAGCATTGGTGATTATGTGCTGACGAATGGCACGCTCGCGGCGGCGGTTTTGATCGATGCGTTGGCGCGTTTTATTCCCGGCGTGCTCGGGGAGGAAAAGTCATTGACGCACGAATCCTTCACCAGCAAGTTGCTCGACTTTCCTCAATACACGCGTCCCGCCGAATATCGGGGCATGTCCGTTCCGGACGTCTTACTTTCCGGAAATCATGCCGAAATCGAGAAGTGGCGGCACGCGAGGCAGGTGGAAAAGACCCGTTTAGTCCGACCCGATTTACTCAAATAACAGTCATGAACCCGATCATCTCCCAAATCACCGCTGAGCAGGTGAAAAAAGACATTACGCCCTTCAAGGTTGGCGACGGCGTGCGCGTGCACACCAAGGTCCGCGAAGGCGACAAAGAGCGCGTGCAGGTTTACGCCGGCATCGTCATTGCCCGGAAGGGTCATGGCATCCACGAGTCGTTTACCGTGCGCCGCATCAGCTACGGCGAGGGCGTCGAGCGCGTGTTTCCGGTGAACTCCCCGAACATCGAGAAGATCGAGGTTGAGCGCGAGTCCGAGGTCATGAAGGCCCGCCTTTACTACCTCCGCAACCGCACGGGCAAGGCCGCCGTCGCCGTCAAGGTCCGCGAGAACCGCAGCAAGGCCGCCGCGGCTCCCGTGGCTGCTCCCGCCGCCGCGAGCTGAACGGACAAGTCCTACTGCTTTCACCAGCGAGCCTCTTTCCGGGGGCTCGCTTTTTTTTGGCCCAGTTTCAGCTTTCCCTCAGCGCGCAGCTGCCTAGTCCTAGGGGCGCCTGCAAAGCCCCGTTGTCATTCTCAACGAAATGAATCATCCCGTGAGCGATCGCCGAAGTCCGCCGCCCACACCCCTCGATGCTTCATGCCGCCTGAAATGACAGGGCAGAAAAGCAGGATCTGAAGACGCAACAAATCCCCCCCCCAACGCCCTCTCCCATGTCGCTCCAAACACCCGTTCTCGCCCAAGCTGCCACCCAAGCCCGCGGTCTCGCCATCGACGCCGTGCACAAGGCTGGCATCGGTCACCTCGGCCTCCCGCTCGGCTGCGCCGAAATGGGTGCGGTGCTTTTCGGCCACGCGCTTTCACTCAACCCCGACCGGCCACGTTGGATCAATCGCGATCGCTTCGTCCTCTCCGCCGGCCATGGCTCGATGTTTCTCTACGCCTGGCTGCACCTCGCGGGCTTCGACCTCTCGCTCGAGGACCTCAAACAATTCCGCCAGCTGCACTCAAAGACGCCCGGTCATCCGGAGTTTCATGATACGCCCGGGGTCGAGGCGACCACGGGCCCGCTCGGACAGGGTATCGGCAACGCCGTGGGCATGGCCGTTGCCGGCCAGATGGCGATGGCGCGTTTCAACACCGCCGAGCACGCGCTGTTTGATTACCATGTCGTTTGTCTCGCGGGCGACGGATGCATGCAGGAAGGCGTCGGCATGGAGTCCGTGGAGTTCGCGGGCCACCAGAAGCTCGATAACCTCATCCTCATTTACGACTCGAACGATGTGACGCTCGACGCCATGGCGAACAAGACGCAGAGCGAAAATACCGCGGCGCGTTTCAAGGCCATCGAGTGGGACGTGCAGACCGTGGACGGTCACGACATGGCGGCGTTCCTGAAGGCCTTCAACAAGGCGAAAAAGGCCAAAAGCGGAAAGCCGCAGCTCATCGTGGCGCGGACGATCATCGGCAAGGGCATCCCCGAGGTGCAGGGCACGGCGAAGGCGCACGGCGAGGGTGGGGCGAAGTTCGGCGACGCGGCCCGGATCGGGCTCGGTTTGCCGGCGGACCAGCATTTCTTTGTGAGTCCCGAAGTTTACGCATACTTCGCCGACCACAAGGCCGCGCTCATCCGCGCCTGCAAGCGCTGGGACAAGACGTACAAAGCTTGGCGCGAGGCCAACGCCGACAAGGCCGCTCTGCTCGATTCTTCGTCGGCGCATCCGACCGCGGCCCATCTCCTCGAGAAAATTCCGGTGTTCCCTGCTGACACGAAACACCCGGGCACGCGCGGCTCGGGTCGTGAGGTGCTCCAGCCCTTGGCCGCGGAACTCCCGCTGTTGATCAGCGGTTCGGCCGATCTGCACGGTTCGACGTATAATTACATCAACGCGGACAAGGATTTCGACTCTACCAACCGCGCGGGTCGCAATATCCGCTTCGGCATTCGCGAGCACGCAATGGCGGCGATGTGCAACGGCATCGCGTACGATGGTCTCTTCCGTCCGTCGTGTGCGACGTTCCTCGTGTTTGCGGATTACTCGCGTCCCTCGATGCGGCTGGCGGCGCTCTCGAAGCTGCCGGTCATTTATATCTACACGCACGATTCCATCGGAGTGGGTGAGGACGGCCCGACGCACCAGCCGATCGAGACGATTTCGGCGCTGCGGTTGATTCCGAATTTCGACGTCATTCGCCCGGCCGACGCTGAGGAAACGGCGGGCGCGTTTGCCGCCGCGCTGGAGCGTACCGATGGTCCGACGCTGCTCGCGCTCACGCGCCAGGCGGTGCCGATGCTCAATGACATTCCGCCGCATATTCGTCGCGCGGGAGTGTTGAAGGGCGGCTATGTGGCCGTCCAGGAAACGGCGCCGCTCACCCTGATTCTGATCGCCACCGGCAGTGAGCTGCAGCTCGCCGTGGCGGCCGCGAAGGAACTGGGCGCGGGAACGCGCGTGGTTTCGATGCCTTGCACCGAACGCTTTGACCGCCAGCATGAGGAATACCGTGAAAGCATCCTGCCGACGGCCTGCCGCAAGCGCGTGGCCATCGAGGCGGGCGTGACGAGCTTCTGGCGCAAGTACGTTGGACTGGACGGCAAGGTGGTGGGCATCGACCGCTTCGGCTTGAGCGCGCCGGCTCCGCTGGTGTTCAAGGAACTCGGAATTACGACCGAGGCCCTCGTCGCTGCAGCCCGCAGCTGCTAACCAGACATTTCAGCTCACCTGAACGCTGGGAGCGAAGTCCTCAATCGCCGTCCGAGATGGACCGAGTTTGGAGTGTTAGTGCCTTCCATGGCGGCCGGTAAGACGAAAGCTCACAGATAGAGGCGAACGTTCGTCAGCGAGGTCAGTTTGGATGGGGATAATTTTGTGAGTCGGGCTGCACGCCCAACCTTCGCAATGCCGCTGTCGGGCGTAAGCCGATGCAATCCAAACTGACCAAGTCTCCCTAACTCGGGTTCGGATTGCATGACTGGTTAGCTTTGCAGCTTCCCTGCAATAAGCAGGATGTGCAAATCGCGAGATGATGATGACTTGTGCTTGTCTTTGTGGTTAGCCCCCTAACCATCCCCGGCTTGATTATTTAGGCTCGTCGATTTCATGCCTCATCTCCTGCTAAAAAATCTCCCGCGTTACGAGTGCCTCTTGGAGGCGGCGAAAGAATTTCCTGACCTGGACCCCTCGGCTTGCGAGGCGTTTCTGAACCTGCTTCGCGCTGGAGATGAGGGTGCGCGCGTGGTCGAGGCCGAGCTGGCGCGGCATAATATCACGCAAGGGCGGTTGGCCGTCATGATGATTTTGTTAAACCGCTGCGGCGGCGACGTCCCGACACTGGGGCCGGCGGAACTGGCGGATGCCGCTGGTGTGAGCCGGGCCACGATGACGGGCCTGATTGATACGCTCGAACGCGACGGGCTCGTAACGCGTGATCCGGCTACGGTGGATCGCCGCATGATGATCGTTTGTCTCACGGAGAAAGGTCGGACGCTCTTGCAGGAGATTCTGCCCAATCATTTTAAACGCATGGCGTGGCTGATGTCGCCGCTATCCGAATCCGAGCGCCACACCCTCGTGGGATTACTGGACAAGATCCAGCAGCAGGCGGTTTTGTATACCGCGTCGTCGTTGCCTACCGCGGCTCCTGCGGCTATCGCCACGGCTTAAGGCCCGATTTTTGCTGCAGCCTTTCCTCCCGCACCCGCTTCTATTTCCCCTTTCCACTCCACACCATGCTTAAGAAATTCGTCATCGCCCTCATTCTCATCATCGTCGTTGTCTTCGTCCTGTTTAAAATCAAGACGAGCCAGTTTGCGGCCATGGGCGCCGCTGGCGCCGCCATGGTGATGCCGCCGGAGGTCGTCACCGCGACGACCGCCAAAGAGCAGAACTGGGAGACGAATCTCACCGCCACGGGCTCGGTCGTCGCGGTACAGGGTGTGACGGTTTCCGCTGAAATGGCAGGCAAGGTCGTCAAGATCGCGTTCGAGGCTGGCTCAAAGGTCGCCGCCGGCGACTTGTTGGTCCAACTCGACACGTCGACCGAGGATGCTCAGCTCCAAGCTGCCCAAGCCGGTTCGGCCCTCGCGAAGGTCAATCTCGAGCGCGCCAAGGAATTGCGCCAAAAGAACACCACCTCCCAGGCTGATCTCGACTCCTCGGACGCGCAGGCCAAGCAGGCCGAGGCCTCGGTCGAGGGCATTCGCGCGGTCATCGCGAAGAAGACCATCGTCGCGCCCTTTGCCGGCCGCCTTGGGCTGCGCCTTGTGAACCTGGGACAAATCCTCAAGGAGGGGGATCCCATCGTCTCGCTCCAGACGCTCGATCCGATTTATGTGAACTTCTCGTTGCCACAGCAGCGCCTGTCCTCGCTGGTGGTCGGCGGCGCCGTGCGCGTGATCAGCGATGCCGCTCCCGGCGAAACGCTTGAGGGCAAGATCACCGCGGTGAATCCCGATGTGGATCCCGTCACGCGCAATGTTCGCGTGCAGGCAACGCTGACCAACCCCGGCGACAAGCTGCGGCCCGGTATGTTTGCCACGGTCACGGTGGTCCTGGCCAAGAAGGAAGATGTCCGCGTGATCCCGGTCTCTTCCGTGCTATACGCGCCTTACGGCGACTCCGTCTTTGTGATCGACGAGAAGAAAAACGAGAAGAGCGGTGAGATGGAAAAGGTCCTCCGCCAGCAGTTTGTCCGCCTCGGGCATGCGCGCGGTGATTTCGTGTCCATCCTGTCTGGGTTGAAAGAAGGTGAATTCGTTGTGACCACGGGCGTGTTCAAGCTCCGCCCGGGTGAAGTCGTGGTGATTGACAACACCCTCGCGCCCGACGCGGAGCTGGCCCCGAAGGTCAAGGACACCTGAACCCCGCCCTCGGAATCCCACCACATTCTTTTATCGTGACCGGCGTCTGCCCAGTTCCATGAACAAATCCTTTACCGACCTCTTTATCCGCCGACCGGTGCTCGCGATCGTCGTCAATCTGGTGATCGTCATCGCCGGCTTGCAGGCGTACCGCTCGCTGAACACGCGCCAATATCCCCGCAGCGACAACGCCTCCGTCACGATCTCCACGGTCTACGTGGGGGCGAGTGCCGAGCTGGTGCGCGGCTTCGTCACCACGCCGCTCGAGCAGGCCATTGCGGCGGCGGACGGCATTGATTACATCGAGTCCAAGAGCCTGCAGGGCTACTCGCTCATCAATGTCCGGCTCAAGCTCAACTACGAGCCGATCAAGGCGCTCGCCGAGATTAGCGCGAAGGTGAACCAGGTCCGCAACGACCTTCCCCCGGAGGCCGAGGTCCCCGCGATCAGCGTGCAGTCGGCCGACAGCCAGTTTGCCGCCGCGTACCTGAGCTTCGCATCCAACATTCTTTCGCAAAACGAGATTACCGATTATCTCGTGCGCGTCGTGCAGCCGCGCCTGGCCGCGGTCGCCGGGGTGCAGCGCGCCGACATCATCGGCGCCCGCACGTTCGCGATGCGCATCTGGCTCAAGCCCGACCGCATGGCCGCGTTCAACATCAGTCCGGGGCAGGTGCGCGCCGCCCTTGCCGCCAACAACTATCTCGCCGCCGTCGGCACCACCAAGGGTTCACTTGTGCAGGTGAACCTGACGGCGGACACGGATCTGCACTCGGTAGCCGAGTTCAAGCGCCTCGTGATCCGCCAGGAGAATGACACCACGGTCCGTCTGGAGGATATCGCCGACATCGCGCTCGGCTCCGAGGATTACGACACCGAGGTGCATTTCAGCGGGCAGACCGCCGTCTTCGTGGGTATTTACCCGCTCCCCAACGCCAACACGATCGACGTGGTGAAGCGGGTCCGCGTGGAGCTAGCGTCCATCCAGAAGGGTCTGCCCTCCGGCCTCGACGCGCGCATCGGTTACGATGCCTCGGAGTACATCAGCAACGCCATCCACGAGGTGTTTCACACGCTGATCGACACGCTGTTAATCGTCATGGCAGTCATCTTCCTCTTCCTGGGTTCATGGCGCTCCGTGCTGGTCCCCATCGTGGCCATTCCGGTTTCGCTGATCGGCGCGTTGTTCCTGATGCAGGTATTCGGCTTCACCATCAACCTTCTGACGCTGCTGGCCATCGTGCTCTCGGTCGGTCTCGTGGTGGACGACGCCATCGTCGTGGTGGAAAACGTCGAGCGCCACTTGCGCGAAGGCCGCACGCCGCTCGACGCGGCGCTGATCGGTGCCCGCGAACTGCTGGGCCCGGTCATTGCGATGACGATTACCCTCGCGGCCGTGTACGCCCCGATCGGACTGCAAGGCGGCCTGACCGGCACGCTCTTCCGGGAGTTTGCGCTGACTCTCGCCGGTGCCGTGACGATTTCCGGCATCGTGGCGCTAACCCTCTCGCCCATGATGGCGGCGAAGCTGTTGCAAAGCGCCGCGGAAGAGGAAAAAGGTTTTGCGGGCTGGGTGAATCACAAGTTCGACCAACTGCGCGGGGGATACGGTCGCGCGCTCGGTGGCACCCTCAACGCCCGCCCAGCGGTGTACGCGGTCTGGATCGTGTTCAGTCTGCTCGCGATCCCGATGTATATGTTCTCGCCCAAGGAACTCGCTCCGGCCGAGGACCAGGGAGTCATCTTCGGCATCATCAACGCCGCTTCCAACATCTCCGCCGACCAGAAGAGCATCTTCGGCCACGCGGCCGAGGAGGCCTTCCTCAGCACGCCCGAGGTGGACCTGACCTTCCAAATCCTGTTGCCCCCCTCCGCCGGCGCGGCGCTGGGTGCGGATGGATTTAGCGGCATGGTCCTGAAGCCCTGGAGCCAGCGCCACCGCACCGCGGCCCAGATCGTGCCCGAAGTGCAGGCGAAGCTCTCGCGCGTTCCCGGCCTGCAGGTTTTCGCGACCACGCCCGCGGCGTTGCCCGGCGGCAGTAATTTTCCGGTGGAATTCATCATCGCCTCAACGGCGGACGCCCCACAATTGCTGGAGTTCGCCCAGAAAATCCAAGCCAAGGCGGCGGCAAGCGGAATGTTCTATTTCCCTCCGCTGATCGATTTGAAGATCGACCAGCCCCAGGCGGAGGTCGTGATCGACCGCGACAAGGTCGCCACGCTGGGCCTCAACCTGTCCACGGTGGGGGGCGATCTCGCTTCGGCGCTCGGCGGCAACTATGTCAACCGCTTCGATATCGACGGCCGCAGCTATAAGGTCATCCCCCAAATCAAGCGGGCCGACCGCCTCAATCCCGAGCAGCTCGGCGACATCTATGTTACCGGCCCGAACGGACAACTCGTGCCGCTCAGCACGCTGGCCACCATCAAAAATACGGTGGTCCCGCGTTCGCTTAACCGCTTCCAGCAGCTCAACGCCGTCAAACTTTCCGGCCTCACCAACCGCACCCTCGACCAGGCACTCAAGGTGATGGAGGACGCCGCCCATGAAATCCTGCCCCCCGGCTACACGATCGATTACACCGGCGAGTCCCGCCAGCTCCGGCAGGAGGGCAACAAGTTTATTCCCGCCCTGTTCCTGGCCATCGTGCTGATCTTTCTCGCGCTCTCGGTGCAGTTCAATTCGTTCCGCGATCCGCTGGTCATTCTCTTCGGCTCTGTGCCGCTGGCGATGTTCGGCGCGATGATCTTCACCGTGTTGAAAATGCCGAACCCCAACATGCCGTATTGGACGAATGGGTGGACGACCACGATGAACATCTATGCCCAAGTCGGCCTCGTCACCCTCGTCGGCCTCGTGGCGAAGAACGGCATTCTGATCGTGGAGTTTGCGAACAAGCTCCAGGAAGCCGGCAAACCCAAGCTGGAAGCTGTCCACGAGGCGGCCATGACCCGGCTGCGCCCGATTCTCATGACGTCGGTCGCCACGGTGGCGGGACATTTCCCGCTGACGCTCGTGACGGGGGCCGGTGCCGCTGCGCGTAACTCCATCGGTCTCGTGCTGGTCGGCGGCATGACCATCGGCACGATTTTCACGCTGTTTGTCGTTCCTTCCCTCTACGTCCTCATGGCCCGTGATCACACCACGGATCGCAAGCCGGCGACCGCGCCGGCACCGGGCCTTCCTGCCGCGGTCCATGCCAAGTAATTTTATGAAACCTGCCCGTATTCTCTTCTCTCTGGCTCTGCCGCTGGCGGGCCTCTTGCTGGCATTCGCTCCGCTCGGGGCCGAACCGTCTCCGCAACAGGCGATACCCGATTCACTCGACCTCAAGACCGCCATCGGCTTTGCCGTCGAGAACAACTTCGACATTCGCCAGGCAAAGGAACGCATCCGGCAGCAGCAGGGTGTCGTAATCGAGGTCACGGCCCGCGAGATTCCGAATGTCTCCGCGAACGGCACCTATCAGCACAACGACCGGGAAATCGCCCAGTCGGTCCCCGCGAGCGACCGCTACTGGACCGTCAACTTGGTGGCGACCCAGACACTCTTCGCCGGCGGCGGGGTGCGTTCCGCCATCAAAAGCGCCGATCTCCGGCGTGAGGCCGCGATCCTGGACCTGAAGTCCGTGATCAATGACTCGCTCCTCAGCGTGCGAACCGCTTTCTACGACGTGCTGCTCAATCGCGAGAAGATCAAGGTGCAGGAACAGAACGTCGATCTGCTCAACCAGCAGCTGAAGAACGTCACCGACCGCTATAACGCCGGCACAGTTTCCTCGTTCGACCAGCTCCAGGCCCAGGTCGCCGTGTCGAACGCCCAGGTGCCGCTCATTACTGCGCGCAACGATTACCGTCTCGCGATCGAGTCCCTTCGTCTGGCGCTGGGGTTTACCGCCTATACTTCGGGGACGATGCAGAAGGTGCCGACCTTTGTCGGGACTCTCAGCTACACTCCCGGAAAATTTGATTTTCAGTCCGCGTTTGATTCCGCCCACAACAACCGGCCTGACCTCCAGCGTCTCGTGAAGCTGACCGCCGCCGGCGAGCAAACCGTCACGACGGCGAAATCCAATTACTATCCGAACCTGTCGCTTTACGGCGGCTGGGAGCTCCGCAAGGGATCAAGCAACAATTTCAACGATTCCCCCGACGGCTGGTTGGTGGGACTGCAATCGCAATGGGCCATCTTCGACGGCCGCGCCACCCATGGCCGCGTCGTCCAGGCCCGTTCGCTGCTCGAGCAGACCAAGCTGGGCCTCGCTCAGGCCCAGCTCGGCGTGGAGGTGGATGTGCGCCGCGCCTTCTCGTCGTGGCAGGAAGCGACCGAGCTTGTCGACGCCTCGCAAAAAGTGGTCGCTCAGGCCGAGGAAGCCGTCCGTCTCGCGACCGCCCGTTATGACGCCGGTACCGCCACGCAGCTCGATGTGCTGCAGTCCCAGGTCGGCCTCACCACCGCCCGCACCAACCAGTTGGAAGCGTATTACTCCTACAACGTCTCGGTGGCCACTCTCCGCAAGGCGATGGGCCTCCCGGATGAGTTCGTAACGAATTAAGCCTGCTTTCGGACGCTGGCGGCCCGTGTTGCCCGGCACAAAGAATCTCCGCACCTTTTTCCTTCGAGATTCGCAACTTAGGTAATTCCCGCGTGTCCTCCGATCGCGCATGAAACTGGTTCGCGTGTTCCTGATTGCCCTCGCGGTGGTCGCCGTGCTGGTGCTGGCGGCCGGAGGGCTTGTCTTCACCTCGAGTTTCCAGACTTGGGCGGTGCGCCGGGCCTTGGCCGACCGGCCGGATCTCAATGTCACGCTCGATCGGGTCTCGGCGGGGTTCAATCGCCTGCGTGCGGAGAACGTCCGCGTAGTGCGATCCGGCGCAGTGCTGACACTCCCTGCCGTGGAAATAGATTTGCCGGTCTATGCAGCGGCGATGCAGGAAAAGTTCCTGGTCCGCCGGCTCGTCGCCCATGGCTGGACGCTGGATCTCACGCATGCACAAATGCCCGTGCCTGCGCCAATTCCGCCGCGGTCCGCGCCCCGGGTCGCGGCGTTCTCCCTGCTGCCGTCGGCCGACGCGGCTGATGCGACTCCGCTGGCGCCGATCGTGTTTGGGGGGATTTTCAACCAGCTCAAATTGCCCGTGGATCTGTCGCTGGCCGGCGTCGATCTCGCGGGCGAAGTGCTGCTGCCGGCCGTTCCCGGCCGACCGGCGGCGCGCGCACGGGTGACTTTGCTGGGAGGTGATCTGGCCGCGAATCATCCGGGCAAATTCGATTATACGGCGGTCATCCAGTTTGAAGGGGACGGGGCGGCAGTGACGGAATTGAAGGTTCGCGGCACGCTCGGCGTCGTGATGGATACGCCGCGCACGTTCAGTCGCCTGGTGGCCGCGACGGTTGCCGAGGCCACGGGCCCGAATTTCCCCGACGGGGTCAAGCTGTCGGTGGATCTTTCCGCCGAGCGCACAGCCGTGGGCGAAAGTTATGCGGTGGCCGTCCTGGCCGGGACGAAGCAGCTGGCCCTGGCGGAAGCCAGCTATGCCGCCGGCGAAAGCCATCTGCGTGGAGCGTGGCGGCTGGATATGCGGTCCGCCGATCTGGCGCCATTTGTCCTGGGCCGCGAACTGCCGCTGTTCGAGGCGACGGGCGACGGGAAATTTGATGTGGACACCACGTTCACCGAACTGATCGCCAGTGGCCGATTGAACGCCACCGCGGGGCGTCTCGGCGCCATCTGGCCGGAGCTGCAGATGCTGGGCGCCGTGAAGCTGGTCGCTGACTTTGACCTGTCACAGCGGGACAACGCCACACGCGTGGACCGGCTGGCGTTGACGATCACCGGGGCGAAACCGATCGCGACGCTGGAGGCACTGCAGGCGTTTGAATTCAATCTTAAGACGGGTGAGCTCAATGTCGCCGATCCGGCCAAAGAACTCTTGGGCGTGGTTTTCCAAGGCCTGCCGGTGACTTGGGTGAGTCGCTTGATCAGCCGCACCGGCTTTGTCCTGAGCGGTGATGAACTGCAGGGGGAGTTGGCCGCCAGCGCCCGCGACGGTGGGTTCACGCTGCGCCCGAAGGCGCCGTTGACCATCGGAAACCTATCGGTGGCGACAAAGGACGGCCGTCCGTTATTGCAGGGCGTGGACGTGTCGGTGGCGGCCTCCGCGGATTATACGCCGCAAGGCTGGCAGGTCGAATTTGCCCCGCTCTCGGTGACGAGTGCGGCCGGGCCGCTGTTTGCCCTCGAAGTCAGGGCCGGGCAACTCGCGGGCAAGGATCAACCTGTGAAGGTGGCGGGAAAGTGGACGGCGCACTTGCCAGCACTGCTTGCCCAGCCGATGGCGGCGGGGGCGGTGGATCTGACGTCCGGCGAGGTGCAGGGGGATTTTGCCGCGAGTTTGGGCGCGAAACGCGAAGTTCAGGTCCGACTGACGTTGACCCGCCTCGAGTCGCCGGCCGTTGGCAGCCTGCCCAATCTGACGGCGGATTTCCGAGCGGATCTCGGAGCTGATGGGCTGATCACGTTCAATGCCCCGTTATTTTTTGACCAGGCGGGTCGCCGCTCGGATCTCACGCTGGCCGGAACGCTAATGCCGGGCGCGACCAGCTCGGTTCTCGCGACCCGTCTCACCAGCAGCCAGCTGGTGATTGATGATGTGAAGAATTTCGCGTTGCCGTTTCTGGCCCCGCTCGAGGCCCCCGCGAAACCGGCGAAGTCGGTTTCCGCTTCACCTCACGACGGCACCGCGTTCTGGAGCGAGTTGAAGGGGACCGCCCATTTCACGTTCAAGAATGTGGTTTGCACGAATCAGGTGCAGGTCACCGATGTCAGCGGTCTGCTGCGCGTGGAACCGGAGGCGATCAAACTCGAAGACGGCAACGCGGCCTTTGGGCCGGACAGCACAGTGCGGGTAAGTGGGAGCGTGACCCATGACGAGAACCGGGCGAAGCCCTACGTGCTGACGGCGGATTTTGCCCTGAACAATTTCGACGTGGCGCCGGCGTTGCGGGCGCTCAACCCCACGAAACCTCCGACGGTGGAGGGTCGGGTCAACGTGGTGAGCCATCTGACCGGCGCGGGCACCACGCTCGAGGAAATGGCGGATCGCACCCGGGGCGATTTGAAGCTGACCGGCAAGAGTGGCATCTTCCGCGCGCTCGCAACCGATTTGCCTGATCAGATCCAGAAGAGCCAAACGACGATTACGGCGATTGGCAGCTTTCTCGGAGTGGTGACCGATGACTACGTCAACAAGGCGAAGATCACGGCGGATATCATCCGGGCGTTGACCGAGATTCCCTATGACCAGCTGAGCCTGACGGCGACGCGGGACGAAGCCCTGAACCTTCAGATCAAGGACTTTTCGTTGATCTCTCCCGAGGTGAGGTTGGGCGGCACCGGCACGCTGCTCTACGCCGAGGGCGTGCCGTTGGTGTCGCAGGCTCTGGATCTTCAGCTCACGTTGGGGGTGCGCGGGCATCTCGCCGATCTCATGAAGCGCGCGGGCCTGCTCGAGAAGCAGCAAGATGGTCTGGGCTACGCGGCGTTTTCGGTGCCGCTCACGGTTGGAGGTACTCCGGCCAAGCCCGACACGAGCGCCATTCGCCGGGCGCTCCTCAATTCCGCCCTCGAGCGCAGCGGCCTGCTGGACAGCGTCTTTGGGGGGAAGGGTAGCAAGTAAATGAAAGGCGCGCCTTTCCGCGGTGGTCTCGCGTAGGTTGGAGCAGGGCAAGTGAAGCCTCGGGTTGATAGGGAAATGGAGAGAACACATCCACCGATGTGGACGCCACTAAAGCCATGAAACCTGATCCGCGCGTGCAGTTCGCCTCAGCGCTCATGCGGACTCCGCTGGCTTTCTGCGGGCGTGTCAGCAGGTGCTTCGCCCGTTGGGCGCGACCGGCGCGCAGTACAACGTGCCGAACATTTTGGCTGCGCATACCGCCAGATCGAGCCAGCGGATGCTGGGCGATCGCCGGGTGGGAGATCATTCCAGTGTCACGGGGCTGCTTGATGGCATGGAAAAACTCGGCTGGGTGCGGCCGTACGACCATCCGACCGATCGCCCGCGACTATCAGGTGATGCCGACCGCAGCCGGACCGGCTCGATGGAAAAAGGCGAGCCTGTCTACCTTGCGGCGATCGCGACTATCGCCGGGGCGCTTAGCCTCGGGCAAACGTAGGAAGGAAGGACACTCTCGCTCCTGCTTGAAGTGGGTGCTAGCGACTCGCGACCGGGAAGGAAGGAAAGAATCGAAAATGAGCCCATCCCGCGATCTGGCGAGTTGCGCGCGATCGAACGCTGGGAATTAGGATTGAAATTTTCCTATTCCGCGTCCGCCTAACCTCTTCCGCGCCATGCCCATCCTGCTACCCCGCCGGCGATCCTACCTCCCGGCTATCTTGGAGTTTCCAGCCCGGGCCATCGCCCGCTTGCTCTACCGGGTGCGGAGCCGGGGAGCGGAGCACGTTCCTGCCAGGGGTGGTGTGCTACTGATCGCGAATCACCTTTCGTATATTGACCCGGCTCTGCTGCAGATGGCCTGTCCCCGACCGATCCGGTTCATCGGTTACAAGGGTCTGCGGGAAAATTCGTTTTTCAACTGGGGCTTCCGCGTCGCCGGGGTGTTGTCGATCTCGTCCGCCAATGCGTCCGACGGCATGCGCAAGGCGATCAAGGCACTCCAAGCGGGCGAGGTCGTCGCCATTTATCCCGAAGGCCACATCTCACGCACCGGTCAGCTGATGGCGATCCAGCGGGGTTTCGAAGTCATCGCGCGCCGCGCCAATGTGCCGGTGGTACCGGCGTTTGTGGATGGCGTCTGGGGCTCGGTCTTTTCCTTCGCGGGTAACGCTTATTTGTGGAAATCGCCGCGGATCATGCCGACGCCGATCTTCGTGCAATTCGGCGCGCCGATCCCGCCGGATCAGGCTACGCCGTTCCGCGCGCGTCAGGCATTTCTCGATCTCGGCGCCGAGGCGTTTGCGGCCCGGCCGGTGCTGCGCCGTCATCTCGGCCGTGAGTGCGTCCGCGCCCTCGTCAAGCAACCGCGTCGCATCGCGGTGGTGGACCGTACCGCTGGCCGACGTGAACTGAAAGCCGGCGAACTGGCTGCGGCGGCCGCGGCCCTCTCGCGCTACCTCAGGGCGAAAGTGCCGGAAAAGCGCGTGGGCATCGTCCTGCCCCCGGGGGCAGGGGCATTCATCGCGAACCTCGCCGTGATGTGCGCGGGCAAGATTCCCGTGAATCTGAATTTCACCGCCGGCAAAGCTGCCTCGGAGGCCAGCCTCCGGATCGCTGGCGTGCAGACCATAATTTCTGCCGATATTCTGCGTCAGCGCGTGCCGAATTTCCCCTGGCCCGAGCGCACGCTTGATTTCGTCAAGACCATGGAGGCCATGGGTGGCAAAAAGGCCATCGTGCCCTGGCTCGTGGCCGCGTGGGTCCTGCCCAACCAGTGGTTCGCCGATTTGGTTGGCCTGCCCAAGATCGGGGACAACGCGGAGGCGGCCCTGCTGTTCACCAGTGGCAGTTCGGGCGAACCGAAGGGCGTGGCGCTGTCGCACCGCAATATCCTCGCGAATTGCTCACAAATTTCCTCGCTCTCGATTCTGCCCCAGACCGCTTCGCTGCTCGGCTGCCTGCCGATCTTCCACAGCTTCGGATTCACGGTGACCCTCTGGTATCCGCTGATCCGTCGCTGTCGTGTGATCACCGTGCCCAGCCCGCTCGACACGCGCAAAATCATTGATTCCATCAAGGAGGAGGAGGCTACCGTGCTGTTGGGGGCGCCGACCTTTATCCGGCCAATTTTGCGCAAGGCCCAGCCCGCGGAATTGCGTTCGCTGGAACTGGTCGTCACCGGCGCGGAAAAATTGCCCGACGACCTCTACAAGGCGTTTCTTGCGACGTTCCACATCGAGATCCTACAGGGCTACGGGCTCACGGAAACGACCCCGGCCAGCAACATCAACCAGCCGCACCCGTTGGTCACGACGCCGACCGCTGAGCCGCAAATTGGGAAACGCGCGGGCTCCACGGGCCGCCTGCTGCCTGGCATGACGGTGCGAATTGTGCACCCGGAAAGCGGGGAGGAGGTTGCGCCTGGCGACCAAGGCATCGTTTGGTTCAAGGGGGCCAACGTGTTTAGCGGCTATCTGGACGACCCGCAGAAAACCGCGGCAGCGTTTCGCAATGGCTGGTTCGTCACCGGCGATCTCGGGCGCATGGACGACGAAGGTTTCCTGTTCATCGAGGGCCGGCTTTCGCGGTTCTCCAAGATTGGCGGCGAAATGGTTCCGCACGGCACCGTGGAGCAGAAGCTCGCACAAGTCTTCGGCTGGGATGAATCGGAGGGCTACACGGCCGCGGTCATGGGAGTCACCGATCCGGTCAAAGGCGAAGCGCTGGTGCTGTTGACGACGCGTGATGTCACCGCGGAGCAGGTCCGCGAAAAACTCCTCGCGGACGGCCTGCCGAACCTCTGGATTCCCAAGCTCGTGCAGAAGGTGGACAAGATCCCCGTGCTCGGCACCGGCAAACTCGACTTGAAAGGCTGCCGCGAGCTCGCGTTGGCCTCTTCAGACGCGAAACCATTTTCCCGCAAATAGTTCCAAGATGGCCCCGTTGGACTGCGAAGTGTTGCGGCCGGCCGATGGGGCGGCACCACCGGCGCGAATGCGGAACGCGTGACGGAAAATCGGGTCAGCGGAAGAGTCGTCCCATGTCTATCACGACTGAACCGTCGACCGAGGCCACACTCGGATTCCTGAACAAGCTGTTTGCCCACACCCGGCTTGAGCACATCTCGATTCAGCTGTGGAACGGCACGTACTGGCCGGATGAGCAACCACGCGTGGCCACAATCGTCCTGAAGCATCCAGGCGCGCTGCGCGAGATGCTCGCAGACGGCACGGCGAAGGGGCTGGGCGAGGCTTATTTGCGCGACGATTTTGACGTGGAGGGCGACATCGAAAAGGCATTCGAATTGGCGGAGATGCTGGAGCACCGCCCGGCCGGCTGGCTGGCCTCACTCACGAATTTTTATTTCCTGCAGCGCCTGCCGGGTCGAAAAGACCATCGATTCGATGGCCGGGAACCGGACCGCCGAAAGGGGGCGCCTCACTCGCTCACGCGCGACCGGCAGGCAGTCTCATTTCACTACGATGTCTCCAATGACTTTTATCAGCTCTGGCTGGACGAGAGGATGGTTTACTCATGCGCCTACTTCGAGACGCCCGACGATGGGATCGATACTGCGCAGGCGGCCAAGCTGCGTCATCTCTGCCGAAAACTCCGGTTGCGGCCCGGGCAGCAGGTGCTCGACATCGGCTGCGGCTGGGGCGGCCTGGCGATATTTGCGGCGCGCAACTTCGGCGTCAAAGTCACCGGCGTCACGCTGAGCGAACGCCAGGCGGCACTGGCGACGGCCCGCGCGCGCGCCGCGGGCTTGGCGGACGCGGTCAAGATCGAGCTGCGCGACTATCGCGAAGTGAACCGGCCGGAAGGCTTCGATGCGATTGTGAGCGTGGGCATGTCGGAGCACGTGGGCCGCGCTCATCTGGAGGACTATTTCCAAAAAGCCTGGAGCCTGTTGCGCCCTGGCGGCGTGTTTCTCAATCATGCCATCAGCGAGGGCTTGTCGGAGGACCGCTTCAGCGGACCCTCATTCATGGATGACTATGTTTTCCCCGACGGGGACATTCCTGCGCTGCCAATGAGGACGGGTGCGGCCGAGTCGGCAGGCTTCGAAGTCCGCGACGTCGAGAATCTGCGCGAACATTACGCGCTGACCTGCCGGCACTGGGTGCGGCGGCTGGAGGCCTGCCACGAACGCGCGTTGGCGTTCGTGAGCGAGCCGACCTATCGCATCTGGCGGCTCTACATGGCCGGCTCGGCGCATGGCTTCGATCACGGGGACCTCGCGCTTTACCAGGTGCTGCTCTCCAAACCCGGTCCCGGCGGCCATGCGGGACTGCCGCTTACCCGGCACGATTGGTATGACTAAAGGATCCGGAACAAAATCTAGGGTGCGGCAGGTCTGGCGGGGTAGCTTCGCGCCAGCCACGCCGCGGGCACCGGGATAACGCAGATGTTCATCGCGCGGTTGTCGGCGGAAAGCATGGCGGACTGAATCTCGATGCGTGTACCGTCAGGGCTGAAGGTGGGGTGCGGGTGATCAGCGGCAGTGACCTTGTGGCCGGCGGAGAGGAGCATCATCTCATCCGTGTGCCGATCGATGAGGTAGAGGCTGCGGTCGAAGTCGTCGCCCACGGCCCAGCGACCGTCGGCCGAACCGTTGACGTGCCAGAGGCCGCTTCCGCTCTTGGTCTGGCCGGCGATGCGCATCTCGCGGGTGCGGAGGTTGACGATACCGAGGCCGGTGGGCTTCTCCCGCGTGCCGCAGGCGCCCCACGCGTCGCTGGTGCCGGGCGCGCGGTGGCCGAGGATGGCAATCGCGACTTCGTCACGGGTGATGACGGCCTCGTGCGTGACCCATTCGTAGGATGCCTCGGGATAGAGCGGCCGCAGGCCCGTGCCGTCGGCCAAGACCGTCCAGGTGCGCTGGGGCGACTTGCCGCCCGTCTCCCAGCAGAAAACGATTTCACCGGGCACGAAGGGATTGGTCTGCACGTGCCCGATCTGGAAGGGGACGGCCACGATGAATGTGACCGCTCCCGTGTGCAGGTCCATGCGGGCAAGCCCGGTGGGCCCGGCGCCCATCTGGCGCGGGCCGAAGTTACCCTCGATTTTCGTGCCGGGCGGCAGGTGTTTCGCCGCCTCGTCGTGCCCGACGCGGAAGTAGGCGACCTGTTCGTCTGCATCGAGCGCCATGTCGCCGCCGGCACCCCACTTCACCGGAATGGTGCCGCAAACACGCTCATAGACGTCCGCGGCACGGAGCTTGCCGCCCGCACTGTCGGCGAAGAGCTTTGCCAGATCAACCTCGATGATCTGCGACGGTCCATGGGCGGTGGCGGCGGAAGGCGCGGCACCGTAGGCCGGCTCGGCGCCGGTGACCGCTGCCGCTGGCTTGGTCTCCGCGGTGCGGAGGAAATAGAGCTTCATTGAATGCGCAGCGAGACAGAGCATGCCGCTGTAGCCATGCTCGGTCACTTGCACCATGATACCGGTCTCCTCGTTGACGGCCATGGCTTGGCCGCGCACGCGGTTGGAGCGGAAAATGAGCCACTGGTTGTCCGCAGTCCACTGGCGGTGAGTCTGGTAAATCTTGGAGTCGCCGGCGGGTGAGCTGGTCAGGAAGGAGAGCGGCACGCCGGTGATCGGGTCGGTCACAATTTTTTTCTCGGAGGGAAACCGCGAGCCGATGCGGGCCTCGGCGATCGTGCCGAGCAGGAGAAAGGCGACGAGAAAGGCAGGGAAGAATAGCAGGGTTTTCATCGCAGGGTAGGGTTGACCGGGCGCCGGGGCGGTAGGCGGCGGCGGGGCTCATCGTCAGCCGACCCGTGCGCGCGAGCCACCTCAAACACGGCATCCTGACTGTCAGCCTTCCATGGTTTGACGGCTGACGCTGCCGTTCCACCCGCAACGGGTTTTCTTGCCCGGCTCGGTGATCTTCTGAGAAAGCGGGTTTACGCGGGGGGGCGGCGAAGACAGTGCCGCGCGCCAGGTAGGGGGCGTCGACCTTTGCCGATGCGACGGCCGGCAAGCTGCACCCCGTTACTACCTCACCTGCCGTGCGCGGAGCGCACGGCCCACCTCTCCGTTCAGCGCACCACGCGGGCGCTGCCGCCGGACATCAATTTCTCGACTTCCTTCACCGTCACCATCGACGTGTCGCCGGGAGTCGTCATGGCCAGCGCGCCATGGGCGGCGCCGTAATTGACGGCCTTGGCCGCGTCGCCCGTCTTGAGGAAGCCGTAGATGAGCCCGCTGGCAAAACTGTCACCGCCGCCGACGCGGTCCATGATCTCGAGTCCGGGGTAAGCGCGACTCTCGTGGAACTGGCCATCGGTGTAACAGATGGCGCTCCAGTCATTGTTGGTCGCCGAGGTGACTTTGCGGAGGGTGGTCGCGACAACTTGGAAATTTTTATACTTCGCGACCGCGTTCGTGATCATCTGCTTGAACGCGGCGGTCTCGATATGACTGATATTCTCGTCTGCACCTTCAACCTCGAAGCCGAGCGACGCCGTGAAGTCCTCCTCGTTGCCAATCATGACATCGACGTACTTCGCGATCTCTTGGTTGACGGCGCGCGCCTTGGCCTGGCCGCCGATGCTCTTCCAGAGCGAGGGGCGGTAGTTGAGGTCGTAGGAAACGATCGTGCCGTGCTTCTTTGCGGCTTTGACGGCTTCAATCGTGAGCTGGGCGGTGCTTTCGGAGAGCGCGGCGAAAATGCCCCCGGTGTGAAACCAGCGGACGCCGAGTTTTCCGAAAATATTTTCCCAGTCGAAATCCCCTGGCTTGAGCTGGCTGGCGGCGGTGTGACCGCGATCGGAAACGCCCACGGCGCCGCGCACGCCGAAACCGCGTTCGGTGAAGTTGAGGCCGTTGCGGATGGTGCGGCCAATGCCGTCGTCCTCGCGCCACTTGATGAAATCGGTGACGACCCCGCCCTGCATGATGAAGTCCTCGATGAGGTGGCCGACTTCGTTATCCACGAAGGCGGTGCAGACGGCGGTGCGCAGGCCGAAGCATTTGCGGAGTCCGCGGGCGACGTTGTATTCTCCGCCGCCTTCCCAGGCCGTGAAAGCACGGGTCGTGCGGATACGTGTCTCGCCGGGGTCGAGGCGGAGCATGACCTCCCCAAGAGAGAGTTCGTCAAACTGGCATTGCGAGGCGGGCTTCAGGGTAAGGCTCATGGCGTGGTGCGAAGGCCAGCACTTCAAAACCACCCGGGCGTAAATGGAAGCACTTAATGGTGGTCTGGTCCTCGGAGTAGCTACGAGCGTGAGCGAGTGGCGGTTCATCCACTTGCTCACGCTCGTGGCTACGGGATCGGCGGCGGAATCCGCTTTCTCAGTTGAAGCCTGGGCTTTGCTCAGCTGACGTGATGCCGCCATGCCGCCTTTCCGTTCCGCGACCCTCCAGCTCAAGCGAAAGCTTGGGGCACGCGTCGTCTGCACCGGCGACGCGGCGCGCTTCGCGGCCTCGTTTGATAGCAGTAAAATCTCCTTCATGCCGGCCGCGGTCATCAAGCCGCGACAGGAAGCCGACATCGGCGTGGCGCTCAAACTGGCGCATCGCCATCGCGTGCCCGTCACGGTACGCGGCCGGGGCACGACGCTGATGGGCTCGGCAGCGCCGGTGCGCGGCGGCTGGGTCATCGACATGATGGCGCTCAACCGGATTTCCATCGATGGCGACGCCGGCATGGCGCACGTGCAATGTGGCGCGAAGGTGGCGGATATCCAGCGGGCGGCGGAGGCGAGGGGCTGGTTCTATCCGCCCGATCCGTCGTCGAAGGAATATTGCACCATCGGCGGCAACATCGCCTGCAACGCCGGCGGCATGCACGGCGGCAAGTATGGCGTGACCCGCGACTTTGTCATCGCTCTGCGCGGTTTCCTGGCATCCGGCGACTACGTGGAGTGGGGCACAGCCACGAAAAAATTTTCGGCGGGCTTCAATCTGCGCGATCTTTGGATCGGGAGTGAGGGCATGCTTGGAGTGGTCACCGGCGCGGTGTTGAAACTCATTCCGCTCCCCGCGACGCGGTGGACGTTGCTCACCTCCTACGCCAATGAAGCGGCCGCGTTGAGCGCGGCGCTGGCGCTTTTCCGTCAGCGCATTCAACCAGCGATCTGTGAATTTCTCGACCGCGAGAGTGTGGTGTGCGCCGAACGCGCGACGAAGACGACGGTGTTTCCGGGCCAGGCGGGACGGCCGGTGATTCTATTGGAACTGGCGGGCAGCGCGGCCGAAGTGCGCGAGCAGAAGACGATCGTGCTGGCTTGGGCGAAGAAAAACGCCACGGCACACCGCGCGGCACGCAGCCGGGCCGAGGCGGAGACGCTCTGGGCGGTGCGGCGCAAATGTTCGGGCGCGATGTTCGAGCTCGGCGATGCCAAGCTCAACGAAGACATCGTCGTGCCGATGCGGAGCTATCTGAAATTTATCCGCTTCCTGAGCAGCCTTAAGCGGCGCTCGGGTCTGCCCATTCCGACGTTCGGTCATGTGGCCGACGGCAACCTGCACGTGAATATAATGTACCACCGCGCGAATCCCAAGGAAACGCGGGCCGCGGAAAAGGCGGTCGAGGAGCTGATGCGCACCGTCGTGGCTCTGGGTGGCGCGATCTCGGGCGAGCACGGCATTGGGCTCGCGAAGTCACCGTTCCTTCGCGTGCAGCATCGCGCGGCCCAGGTGAAGGCGATGCGCGCGGTCAAGGATGCGCTCGACCCCCGAGGTATTTTGAATCCGGGAAAAATGTTTGAGCCCGTGCGGATCTGGAAATTTCCCAAGCTGCAGATCCATCTGCCATGGGATCATAAGTGATGCAGCTGAGTTGGCCCACGGAATACACGGACGACACGGAACTCAGACGCAGTTTGGAATTTTAACCGGAGAAATCCCGAGGAAGCAGAGACTTCGATCCCCGTTAAGTCGGGTTACCCGCGGTCAAACTGACTTGGCCATTTCCGGGTCGTCCGTGTGTTCCGTGGGCCAAATCCGAGACTTATTTCATCTTTGTCTGTGCGGGGAGCGGCCAGCCCGGGCCTTCGCCGGCCCAGGTTTGTTTCTCGGTCGGCACATGGGAGATGTCGTTGAACATCAGGAGGCGGATATCGCCGTCGGGATGGATCTGGATGACCGTGATCGAACAGTTCGCGATTTCCATGCGTGCCCATTGCTGCGTGTTCACGCCGAGGGCACGGCAAACAAACCAGCGGATGACATTGCCATGGCAAACGAGCACTTGGTGCGCCGGCGCGCCGTTAACCGGGGCGGTGTAGCGAGCCCAAGCGTGCGCCAATTGCGCATCGGAGACGGCCTCCGCGGGCGTGACGGTGCGACCGGTACGACTGGGGCCGCATTCGTTAAGCAGCCCGTCGCGAGTAATGGGAAGGCCGAGTTTGGCGGCGATGATATCGCCCGTTTCGCGAGCGCGCGTGAATTCGCTGCTGGCGATGGAGTCGAATTTGAGCGGCAGGCTCGCGAGGCGATCGGCGACGTAGCCGGCTTGCGCCTGGCCGACGGGGGTCAACGCATTGGCCGTCTTGTCGTTGGCGCCAGGCTTGCTGTCAAACATGCCATGCCGGATGAGAAAGAGGGTGCGGGTGGTCGGCTGGGCGACGGCGAAAGCGGGATTCGGGTCGGCGGCGAAGAGGGCTAGGCTCATCAACGCCAGGAGGAGGCTCAAGCGAGCAAGGAGTTTAGCCATGCCCACCAGCATGCGGGGGGCCGCCGTCGAGCAAGAGAAATTGACGGTGCCGGGAGGACGGGGCATTCACCCGGAGTACGCCACGCTTTGGTCGGCTTTCGCGATTCACAACCAGATCCAGCCTCTCACCTAAAAATGTCCCGCATTCATTGTCCCGTGATCGGTCGATTCCTGCTCGGTTGGTTATCCGTGGCGTTTGCATGGGGCGGACCACCTTCGCCGGTTCCGCCATTCGCTCGCGCGGAGTTTGTCGTTCCGCCCCGGGTATTTGTGCACCACACCGTCGACCGAGCCTTTATCGGACCGGGGACCATTCAGCTTAAAAACGGCGATGTGCTCATGGCCTCACCGTGGGGCCGACCGCCGGTTAATTTCGAGGAACTGGCCCGGACGTTTCCGGTGCCCCCAATGTATCGGAGCAAAGACCACGGTCGGACGTGGACCAAGGAGGGACCGCTCAATTTGGAATGGAAAGTCCGCGGCATGGTCAGCGATGGTGGGATTTCTTTCCTCCGGCTGGCGGATGGACGGATCGGGTTGCTGGCTCACCGCCATCTCCCGAACAACAAAGGGGGCGGCCTGCCGGTGATTTCGTTCTCGTCAGACGAGGGCGCAACCTGGAGTCCGGCGCAAGTCATCGGCCAGGGAATCGCGCCCGACGATGCCTGGTACGTCATGAACGACCGGTTGGTGCAGTTGCGGAGCGGGCGGTTGTTGGTGCCGGTGGCCCACGCCGTCCGCAGCAGCCGTCACGAGGGTGATGAGGATGAGGCGGCGTGTTTTTACAGCGATGATGGCGGGGTCACCTGGCGCGTGTCGCAAGCGGCACCGTTGCCGGATGCGCCGCGCGGGATGCCGGAGGCCAATGTGGTGGAATTGAAAGATGGAAGGATCCTCATGCTGACGCGTTCGGGCACAGGTTTCGTCCTTGAGACCCACTCGGCGGATGGCGGTGTCACTTGGTCGCCGCCGCGCACTACCACCCTCGTGGCGCCATGCAGCTCGCTCACGCTCAAGCGACTGCCCGACGGGCGACTGATTGTTTTTTATAATCATGCCAAGCCGTACGAGCCGGGAGGGTTTTTCCCGCGTTGTCCGCTGGCTTATGCCGTGTCGGCGGACGAGGGTGCGACCTGGAGTGGACCGACCGTGGTGGATGATGACGGCTGGAACAACGGCCGTCCGGATCGTGATAATATTTATCCTTCAATCTGCTTCCTTGATGAGGGCATGCTGGTGGTCTGGTCTTCCCATTACTCAGACGGCAAGTTTTCCACGAAGACCCCGGAACAGCATCTGCTGGGCGGTGGCAAGTGCGCCATCCTGAGATATCCCGCGTGGTGAACCTGGCAAACGGGCGGAATCATGGTGATACCTTTCCCGGCGGTCGGCTCAAGACAGGGAAAGTTCACTCGAGGGACTCAAACGTGAATTGAATGAGGAGCTTGGCCCGTTCTCCGAAAACAACGTCAGTCTCGGGAAGCAGTTGGAAAATGATTAACAGCCAATCAATGGGGGCCACGTTCACCTGGTTGGCATGGATCGAAATCTAACCTCGAAACTTTGGGCGTAAAGCCCGACCCACGAACAACGGGCTCGGCTGCTCCGCGGGCGCGAAAAAAGCTCAGGCGGGCTTGGCCGCAGCCCCTCCGACCCGGGTAACGGGGCGGTTGCTCACGTTGTTACCGTCATCGCGGTGGAGCCACCAGAAGGTGATGGACGAAACCATGGTGAGCACCCCCATGGTGACAAAGGCCTTATGCAGAGCCGGGATGATTTCGGCGGGATTGCTCTGGTTGAGACCCCGCAGGAACCAGCCGGCGACCAGGGACCCGAACGCCACGCCGAAGCTGAGTGAAAGCTGCTGCCCGGTGCTCGCGATGCTGCTGGCTTTGCTGGCGTCACGATCAACGACATCGGCATAAGCCAGCGAGTTCATGCTGGTGAACTGCAGCGACATGAAGAAACCCTGCCCGAAGCTGAGGGTCAGGATCAGCCAGACGGGGGTTCCTTGGCCGACCAGGGTAAACAGCATAATCATGACCCCGATCAGGAGGGTATTCGTCAGCAGAATCGTACGGTGGCCGAAGCGGGCCAGCAGCTGACGACTGGACAATTTCATCAGCATCGCGGCCGCGGCGGACGGCATGGTGAGGAGGCCGGCTTGCCACGGAGCATAACCGAGGCCGATTTGGTAGAGCAGCGGCAAAAGGAACGGCATCCCGGCCACCCCTAGCCGGGTGACGAAGCCACCGACCACCGAAATTCGGAAGGTGCGGGTCCCAAAGAGCCACAGGGCCAGCACCGGCGCCTTGGCCCGCTGCGAATGCCAGCCGTACGCCGCAAGCAGCAGCAACGAGACCGCCGTGAGCAAACTTAGCCGGCCCGCGCCGTCGCGATGCTCGCCAAAGATTTCCAGGACATAGGATAACAGGGCGATGCCGGCGCCAAACAGCAGAAAGCCGGTGCGGTCGAGCGGCTTCGCGTTGGGTTCGCGATAGTCGGGCATGTAACGGTGCACCATCCACAGCCCCACGGCGGCAAAGGGCAGATTGACGAAAAAGATCATGCGCCAGTTCAGCCAGTGCACGATGAGGCCGCCCACAAAGGGTCCCAACATCGGTCCGATCAGGGCTGGGATGATCACGTAATTCATCGTGCGCAGCAGCTCGGAGCGCGGGAACGTGCGCACGAGGGCGATACGGGCGATGGGGGTCATCATTGCGCCCCCAATACCTTGGACAATGCGCGACGCGACGAGCATGGGGACGTTGATCGACAATCCGCATAGCAGTGAACCCAAGGTGAATAGGGCCACCGCGTAGAAGAACACCCGGCGCGTGCCAAAGCGGTCGGCCATCCAGCCGCTGATGGGAATGAAAACCGCCAGGCTCAGCGTGTAGCTGGTCAGCACGGCCTTCAGCGCCAAGGGAACGACCTGCAGGTTTTCCGCCATCACGGGGACCGCCGTGTTGACGATGGTCGCGTCGAGATTCTCCATGAACAACGCCACGGCGACGAGCCAGGGCAGGAAGCGCCGGATTTCAGCGGTCACGATGGGTTCGGCGGCAGGCGCTTCGGGCATGGTCTGCACGGCTATGCAGCCTCCGCAGCATGGCAACTCCCACTTTCGGGTTGAGTTCCGCGGTTGACGTTCGGAAGGGGCCTTGGCGAGGGCAA
>JBDTJA010000084.1:0-4687 GCA_039936075.1 Opitutaceae bacterium
CGATCAAGCCAGCCAGAAGACGGAGGGAAAAGCGGGAAGGCTCAGGTTTCATGGGGCGAGGGGCGACTAGGGGCTGCGATACAACACACCGGCGGTCAATCGACTTGCTCGACTCCGATGTTTCCAAGTTTTCATCCGTGCTCAGTTAATTGACTGGATAAGACCGCGAAATGACCATACGGAATCCATCGTCCATTTTCACCGTGTTCAAGCTAAACCTTCTCTTTCGCGGTGTGTGCATGACGGGCGTCCTCGTGATCACAGGCAACCTCCCGTCTCTCCGGGCGGCCGGTGATGACGATCTGCTGGATACTCCCGCCCCTGCGTCCGCCACCGCCCCAAAGTCCAGCGATGACCTTGACGGCCCCGTTCCGGTTGCCCCTCCCAAGACGGAGGTATCGAAGGCCGAGTCCTCTAAACCCCTGACTTCCGAGCAGGCTTCGGACGAGCACGCCCGGCTGTTCACGGAGAGCAAGTTCCCGTCGGCCACGACCTGCGCGGTGTGCCATCCCGCACAATTCCGGGAATGGTCCGTCTCGTCCCACGCGTATGCCCAGCTGAGCCCGGTGTTTAATGCGATGCAGGCGACGATCGTGAAGGAAACCTCCGGGACGAATGGGGACTTCTGCATCCGCTGTCACACCCAGGTCGGAATGCAGCTCAAGGAGTCCGTCTACATGAGCAATTTGGATCGCTCGCCGACTGCCCGCGAGGGAATCACGTGCATCGTATGCCATCGCGTAAACCTTAACTACGGCAAGGTCAGCGGACGCACCAGCATCAATGAAGGAGATGTCTTCGCCCCCGTTTACGGCCCGAGGGATGGGTCCGTCCTGAAGCAGGTCCTGGCGGATCCGGACAAGTACAAGGTCGTCACCACGCCGGGCCAAAATGGCCGAGCGATCCACACCCAGGCGTTCAAGTTTGATCCGATCACGAAGTCAGGCTTCTGCGGAACGTGCCACGATGTGAATCTTCTGAACGGCTTCCGTCTCGAGGAGGCATTCTCGCAGTTCAAGAATTCTCCGGCCAACAAAAAGGGTATCACCTGCCAGGATTGCCACATGGGCAAAATTCAAGGCATCGCATCCGGCTACTCCGAGGGCCCGGCCGCCACGATCGGCGGCGTCCCGACTCCCTCGCGCAAGCGCACGAACCATATGTTCCCGGGCCCCGACTATTCAATCGTCCATATCGGGTTGTTCCCGCATAACACGAAGGCTCAGAAACTCGCGACCATGCGCGAGTGGCTGACGTTTGACGACAAGGCGGGATGGGGATCGGATGCGTTCGAGAACCACATTCCCAAGAATTACGAATTCCCAGCTCGCTGGAAGTCGGTCGATGACCGCTATGACGCCCGAGCCGTCATCGAAGAGCAAAACAAGCTTCTCGGCGATTTGGACCTGCTTCGGCACCAGTTGCTGCGCCGCGGTTACCAACTCCACAAGTTCGATTTGGAGAAGAACAATGCCAAGGGGATCGATTTTCGGATCGAGGTCGCGAACGCCACTGACGGGCATGGAACGCCGACCGGATTCGACGCGGAGCGGATGGTGATCCTCCAAGTTACGGTTACGGATTCGACCGGACGAGTCGTGTTCCAGTCAGGCGACCGGGATCCCAACGGGGACGTTCGGGACGTTCACTCCGCGTACGTGAATAACTGGGAGCTGCCCGTGGACCACCAGCTGTTCACTCTACAGTCCAAATTTATCACCCGCAATCTTCGCGGCGGCGAGCGGGAGCAGGTGATCCCCGTGGACTATTCGCTTGATCCCCTCCCGTATGTGCGCCCGGAAACCCGGTCGCACATCCTGACCGCGCGCACCACTTCGGCCCGGAAGCAGGCCCGGCTCCTGCCCCCGCTGAGCTCCCGATGGGCCGACTACCACGTCGACTCTGCGCAGCTAACGGGCGTCGCGCCTTACAAGCTTAAGGTGACGATGATCTCCCAAATGGTCCCGGTGAATGTCATGCGCGAGATCGGGGGGGTAGGTTTCGACTACCACATGTCCGCCCGCGAAATCGCGTACCGAATTGTCGAGGGGGCGCGGGTCCTGTGGGACAAGGAGGTTGTCCTCGACAGCCCGGAGATGCACCTCGACTGGACTCCGACCGAGGCCGAGATCATGGCGCCCCCTGCGCCCCGCCAGGCCGTCGTGAGGGATCCGATTTCGCAAAACGCCCCAACGAAGGACGTCCAAGTTGCCAAGGCGCGCTGATTTTCCCTCCACCCCCAGCCGAGCCATGCGCATGAGCAAGAGACTCCTTTCACCTCAAACCCTCGGGAGGTCGGGCGGCGCCCGTTGGACACTGGCAGCGGCATTGTGCTGCGCCATGGCAATAGTCGCTCGCGCACATGGAGAGGTCAGCCGGTTCTCCGATGTGGCTATCCCGCTGAATCCGGCGACATTCCCCGCGCGTCCGGCCCCGATCATTGAAATCGGACAGAATCCCTTCCTGGGCAATGGCTACATCGCCCCGGGATTTGTAATTCCGACCGGGGCTGTCTGGCAGCCGGTGTTCATTGCGTACGGCACGTACCGGACGGCGCTGCAGACTTTTGATGGTGGGTCGGCCCAGATCACGGAGTGGGCCAACCGTCTAGATCTTTACGGCAACCTCTACTTGACCCCAACTGAGCGGATCCTTGTGGGGTTGAGGCCGCTTGATACCGGCGGTCAAGGCACCGCTGGAACCTACAGCGGGTACAATTTCAAGCCGAAGGGCGAGAACGTGAATGCCTTCAACGCGAAAGTTACGACGGCGTTCTTTGAGGGGGACTTTGGCGAGCTATTCCCGGGTCTGGATCCCAATGACTCGAAGAGTCTCGACTACGGCTTTGCCATCGGGCGGCAAAATCTGGTGTCGCAAGACGGAATTCTGATGAACGACACGATGGACGCGGTTGGCGTCACGCGGTCCTCGCTTTTCGCGTTAGGCTCGACCGCGGCCCACATCACCGCGCTCTACGGCTGGAACAACATCACTCGCGGCACGAACGTCAGGGACGATCAGGCACGGATGTATGGACTGCTGACCGCCTTCGATTATCCGGCTTTCACCATTGAAACCGATCTGCTGTACGTCGCAGCCCCAGTGAACCCGCAGAAGACAGGTGGCGACGGGTTTTACGGCGGCATTGGCATCACGTGCAGGTATTTTGGATTGGTGAACAATACCATCCGCGTGCTCACGTCTCAAGCCGTCAACCAAGTGTCGAACACGGCCACGACGGGCACGTTGATCTTCAATCAATTGTCCATCACTCCCCCCCACTCGGAAGATCTCATCTATTGGGATACTTTTCTCGGGATCGACAATTTCTCCTCTGCCGCGCGTGACCCCGACGTGGGAGGCCCGCTCGGCCAGGTCGGCTTACTCTATGCCGGGGCGGGGATCGGAAACTATGGGGCGCCCCTTAACACCAATTCCCACAACTCTGTCGGGACGGCTCTGGGCTACCAGATGTACTTCAACGACCGCCGCGAGCAACTGATCCTCGAGATCGGCGGTTTCACTGCCACCAAGGGTCCGCAGATGAGCACGGAGGCGGTGGGCGCAACGTGGCAGCAAGCGGTCGGCCGCCACTTCGTAATCGTGCTTTCGGGTTTCGCCGGCAAAAGGCAGAACGTACCCAGCAGCTTTTCCAATCTCTACGGCCTGCGTTCCGAGCTGATTACAAAATTCTAAAGCCCCCATGATTCTGGAGATAATGGGATTTTGCCTGATTGGCATCGCCACCATTGGAGGCGGCGCCTCCGTCTTCCAGCAGGTGAAGCGCAGCCGCTTCGAGAATGAGCGGCTCGACCTCGAGCTCTCGCTTCTGCGCAACCGCCTGGATGGTGAGCGCGAGTCCCGCCTTGTGAGCAGCAAGACGTCGCTTCCGTGGAACGGCTTCCGGAAGTTCGTGGTTAAGAAGAAGGTTCTGGAGGCGGAGCAACAGTGCTCATTTTACCTCAGTCCTCACGATGGCAAAGCACTGCCAGACTTCATGCCGGGTCAATATCTCACCTTCCAGCTCCTCGTTCCCGGGCAGGCGAAGCCCGTGGTCAGGTGCTACAGTTTGTCCGACCGGCCCCGCGACGACTATTACCGCATCACGGTGAAGCGCCAGTTGGCGCCTTCGGATTCGACCGACATCGCCCACGGAGTGGGCTCAGGGTACTTCCACGACAACGTAAAGGAGGGTGACATTGTCGACGTGAAGGCGCCGTCCGGGCATTTTCACCTCGATCCGGCAGGAGACGGCGGGGTGGTTCTCATCGGTGGCGGCATTGGGGTCACGCCGATGCTCAGCATGCTTAACACGCTCGTCGCGCGCCAGTCGCGCCGGGATATCTGGCTGGTCTACGCGGTCCGGAACAGCGGCGACCACATGATGAGCGACCTGCTCCGCACAGTCGCGCGCGAGAACCCCAACGTTCATCTCGTGGTGTGCTACTCCCGACCGCTCGGCGAAAACGTCGTGGGAGAGCATTACGACGAGAAGGGCCATATCTCGGTCGATCTCCTCCGGCGTCTACTGCCATCGAGCAACTTCGACTTCTACATGTGCGGACCTGGTGGCCTTATGGAGTCGCTCACCCGTGACTTGCAAACCTGGGGTGTCCCGGAGAACCGGGTCCACTTTGAGACGTTTGGGCCCTCCAGCGTCAAGAAGGTCGGGAGTGCCACGCGGCCC
>JBDTJA010000085.1:0-3803 GCA_039936075.1 Opitutaceae bacterium
CGCCGCTGGGCAAATCGAGATCGATGTCCGGCCACGACGGATGGCCGGCCTTACCGCGGCCTTCGCTCAGGAAGCGCTCGAAGAGCAGGTGCTGTTTGATCGGATCGACGGCCGTGATCCCGAGGGCAAAACACACCGCGCTGTTGGCGGCCGAGCCGCGACCTTGGACAAGAATTCCCCGCGCGCGGCACCAATCACAGATATCCCACACGATCAGAAAGTAGCCGGCAAAACCCAGCTTGATGATGAGCGCCAGCTCGCGCTCCAGTTGCATGGTCACGGCCTCCGTCATCGCCGGAAACCGGCCGCGCGCGCCGGCCAGTGTGCGAGCCCGCAGTACGCCGGCCATGCTTTCACCCGGACCGACGGGATAATCCGGAAATTGATAATCCAACTGGGCGAGGGTGAATTCGAGGCGCTCCGCCAGGCGCACGGTGTTGGCCACGGCTTCCGGCTGGTCGGCGAACAGCTCGCGCATCCGCCGGCCCGAGCGCAGGTGCCGCGCCGCATTGGGGGCAAGGATCCGGCCGGCGGCGTCCAAGGTCGTGTGATGACGCAGGCACGCAAAGACGTCGGATACATCGCGGCCGGCGCGCGTGGCGTGCAGCGCGCCGCCGGTGGCCAGCAGCGGCAGATGATGCGCTGCCGCCAGGTCAGCGAGCATCCGCAGCGTGGTTTCCTCGCCGCGCACACGATGGCGTTGCACCTCCACGAACAAATGTTCAGGTGAAAAAATGGTCGTGAGCTGCTCGAGGGCGGTTTTCGTTCCCGCGAATCCGTGCTTTCGCCACGAGCGCTGGAGTGGGCCGTCCTCATCGCCGGTCAGTGCGATCAGGCCCCCGGCATGGCGCGCGAGTTCGGTCCACGTGGCGAAGCAGGGCCGCTTGCGGGCGCGATGATCAACGCCGGGCGGTTGACCCTCGGGCTCGAGGGCCGGCTCACGCGGTTGAAGTTTGGCGCGGGAGATGAGTTGGCAAAGATTTTGGTAACCGCGGCGGTTGGCCACGAGCAGCGGCACAACGCTGCCGTCTTCCATGGTCAGCTCGGCGCCCACGATCGGGCGAAGGCCGGCCTCGCGGGCGGAAGCGTAAAGGCGGGGCGCGCTGTACACGCCATCGCGGTCGAGGATTGCGAGCGCGGGCAGGCCCAGGCGCGCGGCTTCCTGGGCAAGTTGCTCGGGTGGGGAAGCCCCGCGCAGGAAACTGAACGCGCTCGAGGCATGCAGTTCAACGTAGTCGTCGGCCATGAGTCGAAGAGGCTGCCTCGTTGTAGGGCGGGGTCGCCGAACCCCGCCTTCCGTGGCTGGGACGTGTTGCCCCCCACGCGCTTGATTCGCTGGTCAATTTCAAACCAGCGTCTTGCGGGCAAGCCGCTCCACCTTCCAACCAAACTGGCGGGGTTCGGCGACCCCGCCCTACAATAGGGAATGCGTCCCGCGCCTTAATCATATTCTCCTTCCACGCACCAGCCGACCGGCGTGTGTACGAGGCGATAGATTCCGGCCGGTTCCAATTCGACGTCCCATTCCTCGCGGCGCCACGCCAGATCGGCCTGCCACCAATCCCCGGCGGCCTGCCAGGGTCCGGCCAGCGCCGTGACGCGGCCGTGAAATGCCTCCGTCCACACGTAGCCGGGCAACGCGCCCGTGAGCTCAACAGTGGCGGTTTGGGGCGGCCGAAACCGGCGCAGCGGCCGACCGACCGGCGGATGAATCGAAATCGGGGCTGCGCACGATAGCACCGCCAGCGGGGTCACGAGGCGGAACGCATCGGGCCGGTGGGTGTTTTCCAAGACTGGCGTGCCCACGCGATCGGGACCCACCAGGGCCGAAATTCGCGCGAGGGTTTCCGCAAATCCGTAGGGGTCGCGCAATGCGCCATCGAAAATATCGCGTTGGCGCGCCGTGGCGCGTGTCGGCGTGACCTCGAGTCGGAACGTGCTCAGCGCCGCCGTCGTCCGCACCGTTTCCAGATAAGTCTGCAGTGTGCGAAACAGCGTATCGGCGTGCGCGGTCGGCTCGGGCAGCCGGATGCTGCGCGTGACGGAGGTTTCGTCCTCGAGACCCAGTGTGAGGATCAGTTCAACCGCCGCGAATCCCGCCGTCTGAAGTTCCAGGGCGAGCCGGTCCACGAAGCGACGCAGGATGAAAAGCGCCGGCTCAATGGTTTCCATGGGTTCCTCGCCTTCCCGCACGGCAACGAAGACCTGCGGCAACACCGCGAGTGACAGTGGCCGGGTGGTCTCGCCGGCGGCGCGTTCCCACAACGCGACCCCGGCCGGTCCCAGCCGCTGTGCCAGCGCGGCCTTGGGCAGGTCGGTGAGATCGCCGAGAGTCCGAATGCCCCAGCCGTCGAGGATTTCCGCGAGTTCCGCGGGCGGATCGGCGTCCGCGAGACGCAACGGCGCGAGAAAATCCCGGGCGGAGCCCACGGCGAGAAAAGGCTGGGCGCGTCGCGCGGCATAGAGCGCCAGCAGCGGTGTGCCGCCCAGGCCCGCGGTGGCGTGCAGGCCGAGGGCGGCGAGTTGCGCGAGCGCTCGGCGCACCACCGGTTCGCGTGCCTCAGCGGCTGTGCCGGCGAGATCGAGCGTGCCGATCCCCGGTGCGGTGGCTTCCACGGCGGGCGAAAGCGAAAACGCCGTGGCCATCAGCGCGGATTGAGCCTCGGCCGACGCGGCGGCGTTGCCCGAAACAATCTGCAAGGTCGCGCAACGCGCGAGCGCCTGTGCGGGAGTTTGCCCCGGTTGCACGCCCGCCTCACGCGCCGCCGGCGTGCAGGCCCGCACCACGGCGGGACGATCCGTCGGATCGATAAGCGCAGTGGGCCGCGGATGAGGCGCGGGGGCGGCCGTGCGGAGCACAGCTTGGAGGGCAAAATCGGCGAGATGAAGAACGGCAAACATTGCAGCGGGCCCGGGTGGATGGTGGATCTCAGGCCTGGCGCGTCGTGTGACGCTGCAGCTGGAGCGTCACGGCGAAATCGTGGATGAGTTGCGGGCGGGACAGGGCCTGCCGTGCGAGAGCGGGGGACTCGGTGAGTTGGAGACGCAGCTGGGCACTGACGACGATCCGGAGCGGTGTCAGCGCGAGGAACACGAGATTGGTCTGCTCCACGGCGCGTTGGAGCCGATACCACGTGGCGGCGGGAACCCGGCGCAGGGCGGACCACGCGCCATACGTCAGGTCGAGGATGACGAGGTCGAGACTGGATTCGCGCGCGAGCAAATCGGCCGACGCCAAGGCCTCGTTGAGGGAACGGCTGCGCACCCACACCAAGTGCTGGAGATCGCCGTCTGGAATGGATTGCGGATCAAAATTATCCGTGGCGTCGATGAGGGCGACGCGCGCGAGTTGCCGTCGCGTGACGGCGAGCAATTGCGCGATGAATAACTGTCCGCCGGAACTGGGCGCGGTGCAGACCAACTCGGTCAAGCTCTGGCGCGGAAGACCTCCAGCCGCTTCATCCACGGCAGGAACGCCCGTGGGCCACACGCCATGGGCCGGTCGGTTTGCGACGGGAAAGCGTTCAGACAAAAGCTGCCGCAGGGCGGAAAGATTAACGGCGGAGGCTGACATGGCAGAGGCATGCAGGGTGCGACGCTCTCAGGCGCGCACCTGGCGGATGACGCCGACGACGACGCCCTGGCATTCGAGGCCGTGCTCGGGAATGATGTCCGGATAGCGGGGGTTTTCGGCGCGCAGCACGGCGACGCCCTTGTCATAGCGCAGGCGTTTAAGAGTCGTGGTGGTCTCATCGACGAGCGCGGCAATGATGTCGCCTGCGCGGGGCGGCCGGCGCTCCAGC
>JBDTJA010000086.1:0-5143 GCA_039936075.1 Opitutaceae bacterium
AACCAGCTCGCGCGCAAACGCCACCAGGCTCGGCACGCGCCACACTTCCAAAGCTTCGAATCCGCCCTCCGCCACGCGATGGGCCGCGTCGTTGGGTTTCGCCGCCGCCACATCGTCCGGGATCACCAGCCGCGGCACGCCAAAAAACGCCGCCGTGCGTGCGACCGCGCCGAGGTTGTGCGCGTTGCCAACGCGATCAAGCACGAGCAACGAATCACCCTTGCGCGCCCAGGCGCTCAGCTCGTTCACCGACGGTGTCTTCAATGGCGCGGGGGTCACGACCGCCACAATGCCACCGTGATGAATCGAGCCCGCGATCTTCTCGAGCTCGGCGGGCTCGACGCAGCGGTAGATTTTTTTGGCCTGCGCGAGTACCTTGGACATCACGCCGACCTGCCGGCTCCGCTCGAGGTCGAAAAACAGCCGTTGGATCGATCCCGGATCGCGCGCAAATCGCGCCCGCACCGCCTGCAAACCGCAAATCCTGAGCTCGTCTCGCGCCGGACCGCTGCGTGATCCCTTCAGCTCCGGCGCCGCCGCAGCGGCGGGCTCGGGCGCACTCGTTCCCCGTTCAGTCGGACGCGTGGCGGTCGGTGTCGCCGCCGCGGGCGCACGCCGCTCTTCCGCTTGCCGCCGGTCACCTGCCGTGCCGCGCAGTCGCATCGGGCCGCCTGGCGCGATGAATTCACCGGCGTTTTCCCGCGAGCGCTGAGGTTGATCGGAATCGCGACGGGAGAAGGAAGGCATGATCGGAGTTGAAGGTTGAAAGCCCGAAGTTGAAAGAACGAACCAGCGACTGCTCAGTTGTAGGGCGGGATCGCCGTATCCCCCCTCAGGCTTCACGATGGAGGGCTGATCCCGCCTCAGTCGCATGCTTCGGCTGAATCAGCACAGGCTTGCCTCGCACCCAGATGAAGAGTGGCCTCCACGTCGGGACGCGAGGCCATCCAGGCAAACGACTAGAGGCGAAGAACACTATTGAACGAACCAACGTGAAGGCATCGCGAAAACTGGCGCTTCTCATTTGGCTTACCGTTGCGGTTGACGGCATCGCGCAGGTTGAGCGCCGCGCCGATCTTGGCGACGGCTACGATGCAGCCGTGATCGCCAAGCCAAGCAGGGCACCATTCGAGAGCATCGGCAATTGGGAGTACCTTCGCTACAAAGGGAAAGAGCTCTGCCTGATCGGCGGTTATGCCCTCTCTCCCGACAAGCGCTTTATCGCATTCCAAGAATCGAATACCGGGAAGATATTCCTGATGGATAAGCAGGAGCACCGCAGAGTCGAACTGGTCGCAGAATTCCCTGGGCTTGTTCGCAGCTTTGATTGGAAAACGAAGTCCGGTTTCCTGAAAATCGAGATCGAGGGTAAGGAAGCGCTGGTTTTGCCGCTTCTGGCCATTGAAAAGAACAAGAAATGAAAGACGCAGGCGGGGTTCAGCGACCCCGCCCTACATTCGAATCTCAGCTCAGAATCCGCTGAAATGCTTCGGCTCTTCCGGGTCTTGGTAGCGGGTGGTGTACGTCTTGTTGCTGGCGGCGAGTTTTAGGAAGACGTCGAGCGGAACGACTTCCGTTGGGCCGCTGAGTTGCTTCACCACGGTGATCAGGCTGTTGACGTCGTTCGACTCGCGCACGTGCACGAGCAGGAAGTACGGGCGCTTCGAGTTCAACGCGATGAGTTCCTCGAGGTCGGCCGCGACTTCCTCACGGGGACGCTTCGGGTCGATGTAGTAGTCGTAGGAAATCATCGGCTGGGTGCCTCGCAGGTCGCGCGTGCGGGCCGGGCCGTAGCCGTTGATGAAACCGATCACGGTCGGGAACGCTTTGTAATATCGGTCCACAGTTTCCTTCGTGAGGTCGGCGTTGCCCACGTTTCCGTCGGCGGCGGAGTTGTCCATGATCTCCAACACATGCTCGTCGAGCTGCGCCATCAGGTCATTTGCCTGCTTCATCAGCAGCGGGAATTTATCCGCCGGGATGTGATTGGGGTACATGTAGCCCGGGCCGGAAAGTCCGCCAATGAAGTAGTCATTCGGCGTGGCGCTCTCGTGAAAATACTCCAGCGCCGCGGGCGAGAACTTCGTCCAGTTCATCGTGACCTGCCAAGCGAAGGGCAGCTTGCCGCGGCCGGGCTTCGTCCACACGCCGATACCGATGCTGTCCGATTGCACGAACGAAATATAAACCTTCTCCTTCGCCTCTAGCTTCGCATCGAGCGCGACATGGCTGTTGTTGGTGAACTTGAAGCCCGGCGTGAAGGTAAACTGGCAGTTGAAACTCAAATTGGGAAGATTGTGCAGGCCTTCCATCTTGAGGCCGTAACTCGAGATCAACGTCGTGTGCATCTCCTCCGTGTCCTTGCCGTAGGGATGCCAGCCGAAAACCGTCGCGCCGGGATTTAGCTCCGAGAGCAGCCGCTTTTCGAGCGCGAGTTCGTCGGGACGCTCGGGATTGGCCGCTAGATCGTGGAAGAACATCTTCTCCCGGACGCCCCAGTCCGCCATGCCGGGCATCATCAGTGCACCGCGCTGACCGCCCATCAACATCATCTCGTCCTTGTTGGTGCGCGACCAGTAGCGTTTGATCGCATCCGCGTAAATCTGCGCATCGGTCTGGCCGGTGTAACGACCGCGGAGATCATCAATCTGCTTCAGCCCGTGCTTCTGCACGAGCGGGATCAGATCCTCCGTCACGACAACGGCATCCTCGAGACCCGAGATTGTAAACGCCACATTGAGCGACGTGCTGACCTTCTTGTCCCAGACTACGTAACCCTTGGCTGCGGACTTGAACTGCGTGAGCGCTGCGTCGGCGGTCGACAGTTCGGTGAAGTGCACGTGCCACTTGCGCTGATAAAATTCATACAGCGGCTCCGTGATCTCCCATTGGTAGTCCTTCGGATGAATCACGTAGAGCAGCGGTGCCTTCCGGTTGGCGAGGCCCTGCAAGCTGATCAGCAGCGCCTTCTCCGGCAGGCCGCTTGCGACCAGCCAGTCGCCGTCGAAATGCATCACAAACGCCTCGCGCGTAACCGCGATAGGCGCAGGCGAGGGCGCGGACGTCGCCGGAGCGGGACCAGCCCCGCGCAATCCGGTCGTGGCGGACAGGATCAGGACAAGAATGAAAGAAAAGTTTTTCATGGGATTATTGCTTGGCCGACTCCGCCGGCACCTTCGTGAAACGATAAACGAGCGGGCGGCTGCGCGAGCTGTGCAGCTCGATCAGCACCAGTTCTTTGCCGCCTTCCAGCAGCCGATACTCGTCGTAAAGCCGCATGATCGTATTGCCCTGCGAGGTCTCGACCGGGACGAGCGCCTCGACGCGCAGGGTGTTGCCGCCATCGATCCACGTCGCGGTGACCTTCGCGGCCGCCGTCGGGCGCGCGTAGACCGCCATGTGACGCTGATCGATGCGGAAGAAATTCTTAACCTCCACCGGCGCAGCCGTGTCCACCGTGTTGGTCGCGGTGACCTTGGTGGCGCGCCAGGTCATGTCGTGCTGGAGGCTGACCTTGCTGCCAGCGTTCGAGATGACGAGATCGGCAGTGCTCCAGCCATCGAGCGCGGTGCTGCGCGGGGTGTCCATCCGCCAGTGGCCGTTGAGAGAGGCGTCGCCGGCCAGGGCCGCGAGCGGCACGAGGCAGAGACCGACGAGAAGTTTCAGGAATGTGCGTTTCATGGGAAAATCCCCACCATGAAGGACTCCGCGTCGACCGTTGACTAGCTCGAAAGTAGGGGGGCTTTGACCCGCCTTTTTGTCATTGCGAGGCGACCCAACGGGCCTCCCAACGTGCGCGCCATAGCCCAACGAGGCGACCGCGGAAGCAATCCATGTGAAACTCCGGATGGATTGCCGCGTCATCCCGCCCAGCGGGACCTCAAGCAATGACAGGCCTTGGTCAAGGCGGGTCAAGACCCTGCCCTACTTCGCAGCCACTTCACCCACCACCGTGAACTCCTCGCGGTCGTGATAAAGATGGCGGACGCGGAATCCCGGCGCGTACTGCGTGAATGGCGACGCCGCTCCGCGCAGTTCTTCCAGCAACGCGATCGGATCCACCCGGCCAAACTTCAGGTTGATGACGAAGCGATCGCACCAGCCCTCCGCCAGCCACGGGGTCACAATCTGCTGCATCACATGATGCGGCTCCTCCAGCAGGTCGCAAAAAAGCCAGTCGTAGTGTTCGCCCGCCACTCCCGCCGGAACGAACCGGAAGGCATCCTCCAACCGGTGCTCGATCAGGGGATGATCCAGCGCGCCGCCCTTCAGCGGGCCATTGTCAATTGCCAGCACTTTCGCGCCATGGCGCGCGGCACTAAAACTCCAGCCGCCCGGCGCGGCGCCGAGGTCGCACACGGTCTCGCCGGCCACCGGCTCGCGTCCAAGCACGATATAGGCCTCCTCAACTTTCAAATAGCTCCGCGAAGGCGCCATGTCATCGTCCGCCATCCGACGCTGCCCATGCACGAACGCCTCTCGCGCCACCAGCAACCGGCCGAAATCAGTGAAATAAACGAACAGCCCGCGCGCGGGTCCGGCACCCCGCGGAGTGTCCAGCATCGCCAGTTTCGCGACGCGCGAGAGCTTCTTCTTGAGCAACTCGCCAAACGCCGCCTCGACTGCCGAGATTCGGCGGCCGAGCCCGGTGATCTCCTGTGGACCCAGCCACACGCACGGCCAGTCCGAGTCGACGCGTTCACCTTGAAGGCTCGTGAAAAAGAAATCCGCCACGCGCTGCGCGAGGGCGTTGACCGATTCGCCCTTAACTTCCACGGGCGTCATCAGCTCCAGCCAGGGAAACGCCAGCGTTTCGCGCCAGGCCGTGCCTTCCGTCCGCACCCAGCCCGGCCCCGACTCCAGCGCCACCCCACCCGCGCCCGCAAGCTCGCGTTCGAGCAACGATTCAAAACCAGCCTGGCAGGTCAGCAGCATGCAGCGAACGTGGCGGGGAGCTGTCTCGCCGCGAGATGAAAAACCGCCCAAGTCAGACTTGAGCGCATTTAGAAAAGGCGTAGCCACGAGTGTGAACGGGGGGAGGCAGCCGGCCACTCGCTCACGCTCGTAGCTACACCCTGGCTTTCGGTTATCACTTTATTTGAAATGCGCCAGCTGGCTGACGTAGGTCGGGGTTTACCGGCCA
>JBDTJA010000087.1:0-4957 GCA_039936075.1 Opitutaceae bacterium
CTCAGGGCCACGTGCCCTTCCAAATCATCCGGCGGGAGCGGTTCCTCCAGCCAACTCAACCGGTAGGGAGCGAAATCCGCGCACCGTTGCGCCGCGGTTTTCACGTCCCACCGCGTGCGCGCCGCCAGCGCATCCAGCGCCAGCCCGACGTTGTCGCCGATCGCGGCGCGGCTGCGCCGCACCAGCTCAACGTCCTGCCGGCGGTCCTGCCCAAACACGTTGTCCGGCCGCGAACCCCAGCCGCCTTTCACGTAACGGTACCCCTCCTCCGCAAACGACCGGAACTCGTTCAGTGTCCAATCCAGTTCGTCCATGTCCAGGTGGATGCAGGCGGTCGGGATCACGTGGTCCCTCACCTTTCCCCCCAGCAGGGACCACACGGGTTGATGGAGGATGTGCCCCTTCAAATCCCACAACGCCATATCCACCGCGCTCAACGCCAAAGCCGCTACGCCTTGCGGGCCGTACCACCACCCGTGGCGTTTCAACGTTTCGTGGAGCCCGGTCACGTTCAGCGGATCGCTCCCAATCAGCAGGGGCGAAAAGTCCTCATTCACGATGACCTCGGTGGCGCGGCACGCGCCCATGAACATCGTGATCGCCTCTCCCCAACCGACTTGCCCGCCGTCGGTGCCGATCCTCACCAGCGTCAGCAAACGAGGGCGATTGTGATCGTGCGGCTCGGGATAACGCACCGTGACGGCCTTGAGGGAGGTGATTTTCATCGGTTCAACACGTCAGCATGAACCCGCCGCAGACATTGATCGTCTGCCCCGTGATAAAGCTGCCCTGCTCGCTCGCCAAAAACGTAATCAGGTGGGCCACGTCCTCCGGCGTGCCCAACCGGCCCAGCGGGGTGAGCTTCTTCCACTGCTGGGCCAGCTCGGTTGCGGATTTTCCTGTCAACGTAGTCAGCTCGGAAAAGCTCGTCTCCCACAGCGGGGTAACGACCACGGCCGGGCACACCGTGTTCACCGTGATATTTTTTGCCCCATAGGCCAGGGCGAGGGACTCGCTGACGCTGGCCACGCCCGCCTTGGCCGCCGCGTAGTGGGCGGACATCGCCCGGCCTTTGCGCCCCGCGTTGGACCCGAGGTTAATCAGCCGGCCGCCGCGCGCTGGATCGACCTGCTCGGCAAACAGCATGCCCATGAAATACAAGGCCCGCAGGTCGATCTCCATCACTTCATCCCACTCCGCCGCCGAAATCTTGGCGGGATGATTGAAGTGGCAGACCCCGGCGGAATTAACGAGGACATCGAGGACGCCCACCTTCCGCCCGGCTTCCGCCATGACGCGGCGGGGCGCGTCCGCCGGTTGCAGATCGGCCGTGATGGCCTCGTGCGGGCCACCCGCCGAGGGCCACGTCGCGATGGCCTCGCGCAGTCGCTGCTCATGGCGATCGACCCCGACCACGCGGCCGCCTCCCTCAGCGAATTGCCACGCCGCGGCCGAACCCAAACCGCTGGCCGCTCCCGTGATGAGGATCGTCTTCCCAGAAAAATCGTAGGGGTGTTTCATTGGGTTTCTCAACCGATGGTGAGCGAGGGGTGTCGCTGGGCAATTTTGGGATCATAAAGCGGGAGCACCAAATCACAAGCGGATCGCAGGCGGGCATAAAGCAGATGGTGCTCCGCGATGGATTCCGACAACCCCAAGGGAATCGATTCCTCATAATTGCGGTAATGGAAAATGGCATCCGTCAGCGCCACCCGGCCTGCCTTCGTCGGCACGATGAAACACATGCTGGAGCGATGATGCGCCCCGCAAAACCACGCCTGCCAGCCCGGCAGGGGCTCGCTGCCCTCGTCCGGCAGCAACGCAAGCCGTTCCGGCGCCTTCATCACCAGGTACTCCAGCACCTCTGGCGGAAACACAATGTCGCGGGGCAGTTGCGGGATGGCGGGATGAGGAGCGTGAAAATCAACCCAGCCCCGGTGCGATAGGTGCAGGCGCGCCTGCGGAAACCGGTTGAGGCCTCCCGTGGCATAGGCCGTCAGCGGCGTCACGAACACATCGGTGATTTCCCCGGGCGCCACTCCCCGCTCCCCGAGTGCGCGGACAATTTGCTGGTGGGGTTCGACGACCGGATCGCGGCCGTCTTCACCCATCGCGGCTTTGCACCAGGTGGTCCAATGCGCGCGCAGGCGGCTGAGATCGGACGGAAAGCCCGTGTTCAGCAGCGCACGCCGCCCGGCGCCCTCGATCAGGAACGCCCAAAAAGTGAGCGGCTCCCAGCCGTACAGCTTGGTCATCCAGAAAACTTCCGCCGCCGGCACCCGGGTCGTGCCAACCGGAATCGCGGTTATCTTGTACATTGGGGAATCCATCGTCGGCCGCCCTCGCTAAAGCTGGGCGTTCCAGCCTCCATCCACCGAGACGGTGCTGCCCGTCACGTAGGCCGATTCAGCGGCGCAAAGAAAGATCAGCGCCGATTTCAGGTCCTCGGGCTCTCCGAGCCGACCCACCGGACAGTGCGCCTTGATCCAAGGCTGGACCGCGGCCGGGTCGCGCGAGGCTTCATCATTGATGTCCGTGTGAATCCAGCCCGGGGCGATGCAATTCACCGTGATCCCGTAGGGCGCCAGCTCCAGGGCCATACCCTGCGCCAGCAGCGACAATCCTCCCTTGGTCGCGCAGTAGTGAGTCTGGGAAGCGTTGGACCGAAACGCGCCGATGCTCGTGGTGTAGACAATGCGGCCCCCGGTCTTTTGCGCCACCATCAGCCGCGCGGCCTCCTGGCCGATATGGAAGCCGCCGTTAAAATTGGTTGCGACATGCCGGCTCCAATCCTCGTCGGTCAAGTCCAGAAACGGCGTGAACTTGCAGATTCCGGCATTGCTCACCGCGATATCGATCCCGCCCAGAAACTCCGCCGCGGCCCGCACCGCGGCGCGGGCCGCAACCGGATCGCCCACATCCGCTTCCCAGGCCTGGAATCTTGCTCCCGGGTGGTTCGCCGCCAGCTGCGCGCATTCCTGGGCGGCCTTTGCCGCATCGCGAAAGTGAATCAGCACAATCGAACATCCCTCGCCGGCCAGAGCGTGCGCATACGCGAGCCCGACCCCGCGAGAGCCTCCGGTGACCAAGGCGCGCCTGCCTTTGATTTTCATTGCCGTGTTACGCTTTGGGTTTCGCCGTGATTCAGGTCCGCCGGGCGTGGGGTGCGTCCAATGCCCGGGCTGGATGGTTTACTCCCGGTATCATCGCCCCAGTCGGCTCAATCCGCCTTGATGCAGCTCAACTTATCCCGAAATCCATTCCGCTAAGCTTCACCCGCGTCCACGCCCCCATCGGGCCATGGCCGGAGACAGGCCAGTCAACTCCGATGGAGCGGGAAATGAGTCGCGACCTGCTAAACCAGCCCGTGCGTCATGCTCTCCCGGAATGCGCCTGCCCAGGGTGGGCCGGGCGCTCCGCGCGCGGCTGGGCCGTGACTCAACTTTGCCAACCAGCCGTCGAAGGAACGATCCTTCCGGAGCCGTCAGATATTGGGCAGCAGGTCAAAAAATTCATCATCCTCATTGATCCCACCCTCCCCTTTGCCCAGGCCTTTTTCGGACTCAACGAATTCAATCCGTTCGATCCACTTCACCATCTTGTAGCCAAGTTGATTCTCCACGCGCAAACGCAGCGGCGCGCCATACTCGGCGGGGAGCGGCGCGCCGTTCATGTGCGTGGCCAGTAGACATTGCGGCTTGCGCAGGTTTTCGAGATCCTGCGTGTCGTAATACCCGCCGCCGTAAAGGGATTCACCAAAGGAAAAGAACGCGACCACCTTGGCTGCGGGCTTCGGCCGCACCAGATCAAGGATCGTCTGCATCGGGATGCCGCCCCATTGCGCGATCCCGCTCCAGCCCTGAATGCAATGATGCATCGTGATCTGGTCGGTCCCGGAAAGTCTGGCGAGGTCGTCGAGCGAAAGCTCCACCGGATTTTCCACCAGGCCGCCGATCTTCAGCCGGTAGTCCCGGAAACTGTCCGCCGACAATTGTTTCCACCGGTCGCAGACGGGCATTTTCCCATTGGGCCAGAAGTGGGGCGAGATGTCCTTGATGGTGTAGTTCTCCCGCGGCGTTAGCCGGTTGAGCGTGAGCAACTGCATCGGATAGGTGATCAGCTTCAAGGCGTGCTGCAGGAAGCGGGGGTGACGCCAGGAGAGGTAATGCGCCGCCACCCAGGATAATCCCACCAGCGCGATTCCCGCGAATCCCAGCAGCATCCCCCGAAGGTGCGCGTCGTCGGTGCCCAGCACGATGTGGTTCATGTTGCGGGCGAACCCGGTCATGCCCACCAGCGTCACATGCACGATGATGAAACCGGCGAAGCTAACCATCGTTAGGAAATGGATCGAGCGGGCGGATTGCCGCCCCCCAAAGAGCCGGGCATACCATGGGAAACGGTTCACGACTGCGGGCGACATCGCCACGCCCGTGAGAATGGCCAGCGGACCGAGAACAAAAATCACGGCAAAATACGCGAGCTGTTGCAGCGCGTTGTAGGCATAGAATCCATTGGGCTCAGGCGGCAGGTGAAAGGTGGCGTAATGCACCCCCACGTTCCAGGCCTCCACCAACACCTGCGGAGAAGCCGGAACCAGCCGCCGCCAATGTCCCGACACGAACAGCATGACATAGTAGAACACCCCGGTCAGAATAAACCCGTGGACATTGAAGAAATGCCAGACGCGCGCGATCCCGACCGTGTGCCGATATCCGGGCGTGGACACCCACGGCGAAAGATAACGCGCATCGGCCTTCGCCGTCCAAATCCGGTCGCGTGGCACTGACAAGGGCGTCAGCCGCAACCATTCGCTTCCCGGGGTGCAGTGATCGTTGAAGTAGAGCCGGGGGTGATCCATCAGGATGGAGAGCCCGCTGCGGATCAGCAGCATCACAAAAAAGAAATTCAGAAAATGGCTCAACCGCAGCCAGAGTGGAAATCCGGGCGGCGAGGG
>JBDTJA010000088.1:0-12974 GCA_039936075.1 Opitutaceae bacterium
GACAGGGCGGGTCGCTTAACAGGCATGCGATCGATGCAATTTGGCGCGGGGGCACACGCAAACAGAATTGTCCGGAGCGGCCGTGACGAAAACGTCCGCTCGGGAAACTAAACCGCGTCCGTCATCCTTTCCGCCGACGCCTTGGCGAAGGCGAAAGTCCGCGGCGACGGGGGGAAGCCATCCTTGCCGCTGGATCGCCATGCCCGGCTGCGCCAGGCTCGCGATGACAGCGGAGTAAGCTTGCCGACCTATTCACTTGAATAGGTCGGTGGCCTGGACGAAAACCGGGTCCGTTCATGCGCCTTCCGTTTCACCTTTTTCGTTCCCTGCTTCTGGCTCTGTTGCTGTCGGATGCCGTATCGGCTTTTGCGGCCGAGATTAACGTTTTTGCCGCGGCCAGCTTGTCCGATGCGCTGGAGGAACTCGCCGCGGCCCATCAAAAAGCCACGGGCGATGTGGTCCGCTTAAATCTCGGCGCCTCCAGCACTCTGGCCCGGCAGATCAAGGAAGGCGCGCCGGCCGATCTCTTTTTCTCCGCCGACGAAGCCAAGATGGACGGACTCGCGAAGGCCGGGTTCATCGACGTGGCTTCGCGGCGTAGCCTGCTGGGCAACACGCTGGTGGTGGTGGTGCCGCTGGACAGCGCGCTCATCGTGAAGTCCGCTGCTGATCTCGGGGGCGCTTCGGTGAAACATCTCGCGCTGGCCGAGACGCAGACGGTGCCGGCTGGAATCTACGCGCAGGAATATCTTGCGAAAATGGGGGTCTGGGCCGCGCTCATGTCCCGCGTAGTTGCAACGGAAAATGTCCGGGCCGCCCTGGCCGCGGTTGAGAGCGGCAATGCGGATGCGGGCATCGTTTACAAAACCGACGCCTTGATCTCCCCAAAGGTGAAGATCGCTTACGAGATGCCGGCCGCGGAGGGTCCACACATCTCATATCCGGTGGCGCTCGTGATGGGCGGAAAAAATCCAGCCGGCGCGGCCCAGTTTCTCACGCGGCTACTCTCGGCGGAAGGTCGGGGCGTGTTCGAGAAATTCGGTTTTATCGTCCAACCCTGAATCCCGTGTCACCCGATGTCTGGCAAGTCACTTGGTTCACGGCCTGGGTCGCGGTCGCCAGCACGCTCTGCATCCTGCCGTTTGGCGTTGCGCTCGCGTGGCTGCTGGCCCGCCGCAACTGGCCGGGTAAGTCCCTGGTGGAAACACTCGTGGCGCTTCCGCTGGTGATGCCGCCGGTTGCGACGGGATTGCTGCTCCTGAAACTGTTCGGCCGCCGCGGGCCGCTCGGTCACTGGCTCGAGGAGTCGCTCGGCATCGAAATCGTTTTTACCTGGAAAGCCGTGGTCATCGCGACCGCCGTCATGTCGTTCCCGCTCCTCGTGCGGACGGCGCGGGTGGCGTTTGAAAACGTCAGTCCGCGCGTCGAGCACGTCGCTCGTACACTGGGCGCGGGGCCGTGGCGCGTTTTCTGGACGATCACCCTGCCGCTCGCGCGCTCGGGCGTGATCGCGGGCGCATTGCTGGCTTTTGCGCGGGCGCTGGGTGAATTCGGCGCAACGGTGATGGTGGCGGGATTCATCCCCGGGAAGACCGAAACGCTGTCCCTGTCGATTTATCATCTCGTCCAGCTGGGCCGTGACGACGAGGCGCTCGGCTTGCTGGCCGTCTCGGTGGCGCTGGCCTTCGGCGCGGTCTGGTTCAGCGAACGCATGCTGCGGAGGACGACCGCATGAACCTGGAAATTTCCCAGCTGCGGCTCCCGCTCGCGTCGTTTGTCCTGGAATTTAACGCGACCCTTCACGCTCCCGTGACGGGTTTGTTCGGCCCCTCAGGCGCCGGCAAGACGTCGCTGCTCGAAACGATCGCTGGGCTGCGTCGACCGACGGACGGACTCATCAGTCTCGACGGCGTTTTGCTCACGGATGGAGCGGCCAGAATCTTCCGCCGACCCGAGACGCGCGGGATTGGCTATGTGCCGCAGGACGGTGCGCTTTTCACCCATCTGACGGTGCGAGAGAACCTGACCTACAGCCAACGGACGCAAGCCCATGTCGCCCCGCCGGGATTGACCTATGCCCACGTGGTCGAGGTCCTGAACATCGGGGCACTGGACCGGCGCCGAATCGGCTCGTTGTCGGGCGGTGAGAAACAACGCGTGGCGTTTGGCCGTGCGTTGCTGGCGGCGCCCCAGTTGCTTCTGCTCGACGAACCGCTTGCCAGCCTCGATACGGAGCTGAAGGACCAAATCCTGCCCTACCTTTTGAAAATCCGGGACGAGTTCAAAATCCCCATGCTGCTTGTGAGTCACAGCGCTGATGAGATTGTCGCTCTCTGCGACGAGGTCTTCGTGCTGGAAACTGGCCGCTGCGTGCGGCGCGGCCCGGCTTCGGCCCTGTTCACCGTCAGCCCGCAGCCGCATCATGTGCTGGCCAAAATGAGTGATCCGCGTCCAGTAAGCCCCACGTCCGACTGAATTTCCCATGTCCAAGAAAACCGCCACGTCTGCCCCAGGATTCAGCCATCTCGATGCGAAGGGTCGCGCCAAGATGGTGGATGTGGGCGCGAAGCCCGACTCCGTCCGGCTCGCCATCGCGGAGGGGCGGCTCACTTGCGCGAAGTCCACGATCCGGTTGCTGCGGGCCAGCGCGCTGCCGAAGGGGGATGTGCTCACGGTGGCGCAGGTCGCGGGCATCTCTGCGGCCAAGGCCACCAGTACCCTCATTCCGCTCTGCCATCCGCTCGCGCTTACGTCTGTCGCAATTGAATTCTCGGTGGAGCAAGACGGTATCGTCATCTGCGCGACGGTCCGCACCACGGGCAAGACCGGCGTGGAGATGGAAGCGCTCACCGCCGTGTCGGTCGCCGCGCTCACGATCTACGACATGTGCAAGGCGGTGGACAAAGGCATGTCAATTGGCGGCCTCCGCGTGGTGCAGAAATTGGGTGGTGGGTCAGCTTACGTCGGGTCGAGCTTTTTGCCGTCCAGCGGAAGCTCGGATGTCGGACGGAAAACCCGACCCGCGGCATCAGCCCGGGTCAAACTGGCTGATCATCAAAAATTGAAGTCATGAAGATTGCCCGGGTAAAACTCAGCGACCGTGCCGCCGCCGGTGTGTATTCCGACGCGAGCGGACCTGAGATCGAGCGCATCGTGGCAGCGGCCTTCGCCGAGCCGATTGAGTGGACGCGGGTGTTGCAACCCGACGATCGTGCCGAGCTGGAGAAGACGCTGCGCCGACTCGTCGACGACGAGCAGTGCTCGCTGGTGCTGACGGCGGGCGGCACGGGACCCACGACGCGGGACTTTACGCCGGAAGCGACCCGCGCGGTACTCGACAAGGAGTTACCCGGTTTCGGCGAGATCATGCGGATGACCAGCTACGCCAAAGTGAAGACGGCGATCCTCTCGCGGGCGACGGCGGGCGTGCGCGGGCGTTCGCTGATCATCAATCTGCCGGGCCGCCCCACGGCCGTCGCGGAGTGCCTGCCGCTGCTGCTGCCGGCGATCGCCGAGGCGTTGGACCACATCGCGGGCTTTCGGCCCAAGCTGAACCCCTGAGCCATGCCGTTCGACCGCTACAACCGCGATATCAGTTATCTCCGCATCTCGCTCACGGATGCGTGCAACCTCCGCTGCGTCTATTGCATGCCGGAGAAGATGACGTTCCGGCCGCGCGATGAACTGCTCTCCGATGCGGAACTGCACCGGCTCATCGGCTTGTTTGCCGCGGTCGGGTTTCGGAAAATCCGTTTCACGGGGGGCGAGCCCACGCTGCGGCCGGCGTTGGTTGATCTTGTGGCGCGCGCGGCGCGCACCCCGGGCATCGAGACGATCGGCCTGACGACGAATGGCATCTTGCTGGCGGAACTCGCGGAGCCCTTGCGCGCGGCGGGACTGCGCTCGGTCAACATCTCCCTCGACACGCTCGATGCCGAAAAATTCAAGCAGATCACCCGCTGGGGCCAGCTCGAAAAGGTGCTGGCCGGGCTCGACGCCGCGGCTCGTGTGGGTCTGGGGGTAAAACTCAACGCGGTGGTTTCGCGCGGCACGAATGATCGCGAGGATGTCGTCGCACTGGCGCGTTACACCCTCCAGCAGCCCTGGCAGGTGCGCTTCATCGAGCAGATGCCATTCGGCAACAACGAGAAGTTTCAGAACAAAAGCATCGTCACCGAGGACGAATTGCGTGCCGTGCTGGCCGAGGCATACGGTCCGCTTGAGCTCGTCAACAACGGGCGGCTCGACGGCGAGGCGCGGCTTTATCGGATCGCGGGCGCCGCGGGCTGCCTGGGTTTCATCAGCCCGGTGTCGAAGCCGTTCTGCGCCGACTGCACCCGGCTGCGCCTGACGGCCGAGGGCGTGCTGCGGCTCTGTCTGCTGCGCGACAACGAAATGGATTTGCGTCCGCTGCTGCGCGGCGGCGCGGACGATGCCGCCCTGACGGAACGAATTCGCGCGGCCGTGTTGGACAAGCCATGGGGCCACGGCCTCGAGGAGAATATCATTTCGACGCGCGGGATGTCGGAAATCGGAGGCTGAGCGCCATGGCGAAGTCTCGTTCCCTGCACATTCGTTTCTTTGCGGTGTTGCGCGAGCAGGCCGGAGTGTCGGAGCTGGAGTTTCCAACTGACGCTCACACTCCTTCGGAACTGTATGCGGAGTTGCGAGCGGAGCGCGGACTGGTGTTTCCCGCCGCGTTGTTGCGCGTCGCGATCAACGAAAAATACGCGACGATGGGCACCCCGCTGCAGGCGGGTGACCGCGTAGTGTTTATTCCGCCGGTGGCGGGAGGCTGAGCCATGTTTGAACTGACGAACCAGCTCATCGACTCTGCCGCGCTGCGGGCACGGCTCGCTCGTCCCGAAGCGGGGGCGCTGGTGGTGTTCGAAGGCTGGGTGCGCAATCATCATGCCGGCCGGCCAGTCTCGCGGCTCGAGTACGAGGCTTTCGACGAACTGGCGCGCCTCGAGGGCGACGCGATCACGAGCGAAACCCAAGAGGAGCATCCCGGCTGCACGGTGCTGTGCGTGCATCGCACGGGCTCGCTCGGGATCGGCGAACTCGCGGTGTGGATCGGGGTGGCCTCGCCGCACCGGCACGCGGCGTTTCTCGCGTGCCGGCAAGTGATCGAGGAGATCAAGCGCCGGCTGCCGGTGTGGAAAAAAGAACATCACTCCGGCAATCTCGCCGAATGGGTGAACTGCACCACCGAAGCCACGGCCAACCGGCTCGGCGCGGAGAATTATTATGAGCGCCAGACCTCGCTGCCCGAAGTGGGCGCGGCCGGGCAGACCGCTCTCGCAGCGGCGAGCGTGCTCGTCGTGGGGGTGGGTGGATTGGGATGTCCGGCCGCGCTTTATCTGGCGACGTCCGGGGTGGGGCGGCTGACGCTCGCGGACGCAGGTCGCGTGGAGGTGTCGAATCTCCACCGCCAGATTCTGTTCACGGCGGACGATGTCGGCGCCGCGAAGGCAACGGTCGCTGCCGCGCGGCTCCGCGCGCAAAACCCGCTCGTGCGCATCGAGGCCCACGCCGCCGACGTGACGCCCGCGAACGTTCGTGCGCTCGTGACGGGCCGCACGGTGGTGCTCGATTGCACGGACAATTTCGCAACGCGTTTCCTGCTGCATGACGCCTGCCGTTTCGCCGGCGTGCCGCTCGTTTCAGCCGCGGTCTATCGATTCGAGGGCGAGTTGAACATTTTTCAACCGCACGCCACCGGCTGCCTGCACTGCGTGTGGTCTGGCCGCCCGGCGGGCGAACTCGAAGCCGTGGCGAATTGCGCCGGCGCGCCGGTTTTCGCGCCCGCCGTTGGGGTGCTCGGGTTGATGCAAGCCGCCGAGACGTTGAAAATCATCCTTGGCCTGGCAGATCCTGCTGCTGCGCGGCAGAGCCGCCTGGTCAACCTGCTCGACGGTTCAATGCAGTCCATCGAACGCCTCGCCGATCCTTCCTGCCCCGTCTGCGGTAATCCCGTCGCGTCCCCGTCAGCGAAATCCGGTCCGCTCGACGCATCGCCCTTGGTTCTGACCGCCGAGCAACTCGTTGCCCTCGGTCCGGTGCAAACCATCGCCCTGCTCGAACCCGGCGAAACCCTCGACGCCGTCACTGCGTCCGCGCACACGATCGCTGTCCCGATGGGTGATTTGGTCCGAATCCGCGAACTCGCCGCCCAAGGCCCCACCGTCCTGACCTGCCGCCACGGTCTTCGCAGCGTGGCCCTCGCGCGACTGCTCCGGGTAGAAGGGAATAGACGAATTTACGCCTTACCTGGATCCACGTCCACGATTCGGCCTTCGGGGGTCAGCTCCGGACAAGGCTCCGGCCGTAACGGTTGATGTCGAACCAGGTCGAGGGGGAAGGCGAGGGCTGCGCGTACCCGGATGCCATACCAGCGGTTCATGCGCACACGGCCGGGGACCACAGGCAGCCCAAGCGCAATGGTCGTGAAGCCGCCGAAGAGGAGAGAGATAAAACGACCGGATTCGTGGGAGGGCCCGGGAGCGGAGGGCGCTGACCCCGCATGAGTGGTCGGGATTCCCGCCTCCACGCGGCCGAAAGTGCAACTTTTGGAATCTGCCGGCGTCTCGACATCCACGCGCCGAGCGCCAACCTATTGCTGAGATGATGCTTTCAACCTACCTTCGCCCAGCCTTCGGCAGGCAGGCCCACTTTTCGCGGCCCGCGTCGTTTGCGCTGCGTCCAGCCACCAAGCGCGCTTTCACGCTGCTCGAGATCATGATCGCCCTCGCCATCCTGGCCCTGCTGGTCGGCTTGGCGGTGACCAATCTCGACACGATTTTCGGCAATGCCCAAGGCACGACCGCGAAGTTGTTCGTGAGCGAGTCGATCAAGCTCCCCCTCAGCAGCTATCGCATCGCAATGGGCGATTATCCCACAACCGGCGAGGGGCTGCAGGCGCTGATCACCGCGCCGGCCACCCGGGCCGAAGCGTGGCACGGCCCATATTTCAGTGATTCGAAGATCCCGCTTGATCCGTGGGGCGAGCCTTACGTTTACCGTTACCCCGGGGTGCACAATAAAACCGGTTACGACATTTATTCCAAAGGCCCGGACAAGCAGGACGGCACGGCGGACGACATCGGCAACTGGTGACGGAGGGCCGGATGAAGATCTCGGCCGTGGGAGTACCGATGGATTGCCTCCGCGAACGTTGGTCTCCCCGCCTTCGCCGGGCCTCTGGCGGGCATGTCCGACATGAAAAATTGGCGGCCGGCATGAGGCTACCGGGCCAACCGCCGGGCGCGGTGAGCGCGAAGGGTGGGCGGCGCGTGGCGGCGCGCCAGCTCGAACCGGATGGAATGCTGCCTTGCTGCGCTCCTCGCCATGACCAGCTGGTCTGGAGCCGGGGTTTTACGCTGCTCGAAATCCTGCTCGCGATTGCACTGATGGCCCTGCTCGCGGGTGTGCTCGTGACGGGGGGCGCGGAAATGCTCAGCGACAAACCAGCCACGCCGCAGGCGGTATTTTGGAAAGCCACGCAGCAGGCGCGCAAGGTGGCGCTGACGGGGGAGCGCGAAGTCCGCCTGAGTTACGATGCCAAGACGCAGGCTTTCGTGCTGGACGATGGCACGGGCCCTCAGACTCTCGCCGTGCCTCCGACCCGCGAACTGACGATTGATTTTTTGTCGGCGCAGCCCGGGCAGAGCTCAGTGCTGATCGGCGGTTCGCTGGTGGACACCCAGACGATGCCAGCAGTGACGTTTTATCCCGACGGCACGTGCACGCCGTTCCGCGTCCAATTCCGTTCGGGCGGCGGCGCGCAGGTCCTCTCCATCGATCCCTGGACCTGCGCGCAGGTGCTGACGCCGCAGGACAGCACGCCCTGACATGCGCCGCGCCTTCACCCTGCTCGAGGTCCTCGTGGCGCTGGCGATCTTCGCGATGGCGGCAGTCGTGCTCGCGGCGGCTTACCTGAACGTCCTCAACGCCTACGAAACCGTCTCCCGCGGCAACCAGAGTGACGAAGACGTCCGCTTTGCGCGGTCCCTGCTGCTTGCCGAACCGGACCATGACAAGGCGGAGCAGGGGGCGGATTTCACGACCACGACGGGGCGATTGGTGAAATGGCACGCCACGATTGAGACCACGACCATGGCGGATTTGTTTACCGTGACGTTCGTGTGCGAGCTCGGGGATGTGGCGGGCACGGGATCGCAGACGGTGACGGAGACATTCAGCCTGCTGCGCCCGACTTGGTCGGATCCCACGGTGAATTCCAAGCTGCAGCAGGACGCGCAGGACCGCATCGCGACGCTACAGGGAAAGGAGAAAACGTGAATTGGAAAAACCAGATGGCTCGCGGCGTCGGCTTGCCGCCTCCCCGCCTTCGCCAAGCTCATGGCGGGCGTGCTCGCGATGATGAAGAAGTGCGCGCGACCTGCCCGCCGCAGCCTGGACAGCGATGGGGGCGCGGCGTGGCGATCCAGCGGGATGCGCATGGATTGCGGCATCGCTGCACTCCTCGCAATGACAAGACGGGGCAGAACGGGGCGTTCACGTTGCTCGAGATCCTGCTCGCGCTGGCGCTGACGGCGCTGGTGCTGGTTTCGATGAACATGTTCGTCTTCTCGATGGGCGAACTCTGGGGCCGCAACACGGATGTCCGTCTCTTCGACCGGCATGTGCGCGCCGTCACGCGTTTCCTCGATCAGGCGCTGCACACCGCGTCACTGCCGCCTTACGCCGCCGCCGGCACCACGCCGATCGCGCCGCAGGAAATCAAGCCGCTCAACGGTATTACGGATAATTTGCTCACTTTCGAGCTGACCGCGGGTAACCGCCTCCTGGTCTGGCCTGACCGGCCGCTGCCCGAGGTGGTGTGTTCGCTGCAGGCGCGGGACCGGCAGGGACTTTTCATGCTCTGGCATTCGCGGCTCGAGCAGAAGTTCAACGACGATCCGCCGCGCGAAACGCTCGTCACGCCGCTGATCACGGCACTGGCCTACGATTATTACGACGCGGATTTCAAGACTTGGAAAACCGAGGATGCCATCCGCAAGGACAACTCGGGCCAGCTCCAGATGCCGCAGCGACTGCGGTTGCGCTTCGCGTATGGGAAACTGAAACGAGAGACCGTCATCACGCTGTCCGAGCCGACGGAGGGGCTGCCGAATTTCTAGCATGCAACGCGCGCGTGAAATTTCCGGGATAACTGCCCTCCCTCGCCGTGGCTTCCATTTTCGCCAAGGCTATGGCGGACAAGAAGGAAGGCGGGTCGCCCTGCGTTCGACTCGCAGTTCCGTGCTCGTGATCGTGCTGGTCACGCTGGTGTTCACTTCCGTGGCGCTGGTGGGTTTCATCGAGCAGGCGAGCAACGATCTGCTGGTGGAAGCGCACGCCGCGACCGCGCGGCGGTTGCGGCAGGAGGCTTATTCCGCGCTGGAGGTGACGCTGGCGACGCTGCAGAGCTTCAGCCACGCGGACGGCGGGCTCCACAATCCGGCGGAAGGATGGAATGACCCGCTGGGATTCGCCGGCTGGACGCCGCGCGAAGGTGTCACCGCGGAAGTCACGCTGGAGGATGAGAGCGGCAAGATTCCGCTCGCGCGGGTGGACGCCACGACGTTGACGAATCTTTTCGAGGCCTGGCAGATGGCGCCGCCCGACGCGCAGCGACTCACCGATGCGCTGCTGGGCTGGATGCGGAAGGATTACGTGTCGTCGTCCGGACAGCCGCCAGATTACGATCAGATGTCGCTCCCTTACAATGCGCCGGGCCGCTCGCTGCGCTCGTTCTCGGAGCTGGCGGCAATCGATTACGCGAAAGACGTGTTTTACGACCAGTTGGGCCGGCCGAACGACTTGTGGCGCCGATTTGCCGCGACCTTTTCGATCTTCAATTACCAGCAGATCAACCTGAACGCGGCGCAGCCCGACGTGCTGACGGCGCTGGGGTTTACCGATCCCGCGCAACATCAGCGCATGAACGACTATCTCACCGGCACGGGCGCTTACGCGGCGCAGGGACCACGCTGGTTCACGTCGGTCAACGATGCCGCGGCCGTCCTGGGTTCGGTCGCCCCGCCCCTCACGGGCGCGACAGTCCGAGCGCTCCGGGTCAACATCGTGGTGCGCGAAGGGCGCGCGGAATTCGGCCTCAGCGCGGTGGTGGCGCCCTCGGGCGGCGCGACAATCGTCCGAACGACTGCAACCTCTGCCAGCGCGGCCGCGTCTGGGTCCACGACCACTACATCGACGACCACCTCGCCGACGACCCCGGCCGTGGCTCCGGCGACGCCGGCGGCGCGGCTCAACTACCCATTTACACTCTTGGAAATTAAGGAGAATACTGAGATGTCACCTCCTCCACTCCTCGCACCCGCGGCATGACCAAGTCACCTAAATCCATCCCGTCGGGGGCCCGCGCGCCGAAGGTGGTGTTGGTGTCGGATGCACTGTTTTTTGCGCGGTCTTTCCCGGTGACCGCCGGCGCCACGCCGTTGGAGGCGGCCGCGCAGGCCGAGCTGGCCTTGGAGGGGCTGTCACCCTTTCCTCCGGCCCAGCTCTATCACGGTTATTTTTGGCCGGCGGGCGCGGAACGCGCATTGGTGTTTGCGGCCTACCGCCGGCGGCTGACCCGCGAGCAACTGGCGGAATGGGACGGTGCGGCGCTGGTGCTACCGGTTTTTGCCGCGTTGCTCGGAGTCGAGGCCAAACCTGCGACGACGCTGCTTGTGGCCTCGGCGGAAGGCCTCACGGCGATTTATTGGGACAACGGTTCGGTGCCGGCGGCGGTGAATTTCCGTCCGCTCCCGCCCGAGGCTAGCGAAGCCGACCGGGCCCGCGTGAAGGATGAGCTGTTGCGCCTTGGCGGTGGCAGCAAACAGGTGGTTGAGCTGAAGGAGCTCCCAGTGGCCGAGGCGGCACCGCGCGGCGGAGATGAATTTGTGTTTCGCGCGGATGCGCTGGTTTCCCGTCTGCCCGCCGTTCAGGCGGCGGCAATGGATGTGCGGGACAAGGGCGAGCTGGCGTCGCTGCGCCGGGCGCAGGGGCGCGACCTCATGCTCTGGCGGGTGTTCATCGGCAGCGTTGCGGCCCTCGGGCTGATGTTGCTGGGTCTCGTGGCGCTCGCGGGCGCCGGGCTCTGGGAGCGATCGCGTGAGCTGAAAGTGGCGTCCCAGCAGCCAGTCGTTGACCGGATCATGACCGCGCAGAGCTTGGCGAACCGGACGAACGAACTTTCCACCAAGCGCCTGCTGCCACTCGAGATGCTTTCGGTTGCGACCGAGAAAAAGCCGTCTGTGATCCAGTTTCTCCGTGCGACGACGAACGGACTCTACACGTTGACGGTGGATGCGCAGACGACCTCGCCGAACGACGTCGCGGCGTTCCGCTCGGCGCTCGGCGAGGAGCCGGCGTGTGCCAAGGTGGAGGTGCGGGACCAGCGCACCCGCGACAATCTCATGACGTTCACGCTCGTCATCACCTTCAAGCCCGACGTCCTCAAGCCCGCCACCGCCTCATGAACGCGCTGAAGACCTATTTCCTCAGCCGGCTGTTGCGCGAGAAACTGCTGCTCGTGATCATCGTCGTGCTCGTGGCGCTGACGTGCCTCTCCAGTTTCAGCCGGCGCGTTGCCCGCGCGTGGCGCACGCACCACACCACGACCGTGACGCTGGCCGACCAGCAGCAGTGGCTGGCGAATCGCGCGACGATCGAGGCGAGCGCGGTCCAGGCGGTGAAGAATCTCGATCCGGCGAAGACGCTCGACGACACGCAGCTGGTCGGGGAGCTCAACGCGCTCGCGCGAGCGCAGGGGCTCAAGTTCACCAGCGACTCGCCCCGCACGGAGAGCACCGGCCAGTTCGCGGTGCACACGGTGCAGTTCAACTTGTTGAAGATGGACTGGAATTCGATGAAGCGCTTCTACCTCGAGCTGACAAAACGCTCGCCCTACATCGGCATCGAGCAGTTTTCATTGCAGTCCGAGCGGACCAACCCGGCACTGCTCAATGCATCGCTGCGGGTCTCGTCCGTCGAGATCGTGCATTGAGACACAGTTGGGTGGCCCACGGAACACACGGAATACACGGAAAATAATTTCGATCCTGATACTCGGATCGGAAGCTTTCCCTTCCGTGTATTCCGTGTGTTCCGTGGGCCGAATCTGAATCCTATCCCAGCTTGAAGCTGCCGCTGACCTTGAAGACGGCGCTGACGATGGCGAAGGCGATGAAACCGACGATCACGAACACGGCGAGCAGCACGACGGTCGCAATGACTTTCACGAACAGGTTTAGCTGGCCGGAGATGATGCGCTGATAGTTGCGGGCGATCTCGCGGAGGCTCGGCACGATGTTGCCCGTGTTTTCACCGACTGCCAAGCGGTCGAGCACAAGGTCGGGAAAGCAGCCGGTCCGCGCCAGCGCGGTGGAAAGGGCTTCGCCTTCGAGCACGCGGTCGGTCGCCGCGTGAAACGCCGCGCGGTGCACGCGGTTGCCGATCTGGCGCTCGGTCATGCGCAACGCCTCGGCGGCGGTGATGCCATTGGCGAGCAGCACGCCGAGCGTCTGGCTGAAGGAGAGGACCGTCTGCGAAATCGCGAACGGCCCCACCAGCGGCAGACGGAGCAGCCAAGCGTCGGTGGCGGACCGGCCGGCTTCCGTTTGACGCCAGCGCCAGATCGAAACGCCCACCAGGATGGCGGCGATCACGAAAAAGACTCCGTAATGCAGAGCGAAAGTGGAGCTGGCGACGAGGAGGCGGGTCGAAAGCGGGAGTTCGCCGTGCAGCGAGGTGAAGAGCCCCTGCAGGCGCGGCAGGAGGAAAAAGAGGAAGAACAGCACGAGGCCGCCCGCGACGACCATCAGCAGGCAGGGGTAGGCAAGAGCCGTGAGCAGCTGGGAGCGCAGATCACGCTGTTCGTTGAGGTGAACGATGAGCCGTTCGAGCGTGTCCTGGAGCGAGCCCGTGGCCTCGCCCGCCTGGATCAGGCTGATGGTCGAACC
>JBDTJA010000089.1:0-23110 GCA_039936075.1 Opitutaceae bacterium
AAAATCTGGGAGACATGTGCGCGGTCGCAACAGAACTGCATGCTCGACGCGTATGTGGACACGCCGTGGCGCGAACAGGCCCAGTGGTGGGGTGATGCCCGCGTGCAGGCGTGGAACACGTTTCATCTCAGCGGCGACGCGCGACTTTTCCGCCGCGGCATTTACCAGATCGGCGGCCAGACGACGGCGGATGGCGTCACCTATGGGCATGCCCCGACCATGGCCCACAACTGTGTGCTGCCGGATTTCACCCTGATCTGGATCCTGACGCAGTGGGACTACTACTGGCAGACCGGCGACCTCGAACCATTCCGCGCGCAACGCGCCGTGGTGGAACGCGTGCTCGCCTACTTCGAGGCGCACACGGGCAAAGACGGTTTCGTGCATTACGATCCGCGGTACTGGCTCTTTCTCGACTGGACGGAATTACCCAAAGACGGCGCCTCCAGCGTTTACAATCTGTGGCTCCTGCTGGCGCTGGAACGGCTGGCGGCCATGTACCGTCTCAATCGTGAACCCGCCGTCGCGACTCGTTGCGAGCGCTGGGCCCGCCGGCTGCGTACGCGTCTGACCAAATTGGTCAACCGTCGCGGACTGATGGGCGATGGGGTCGATGCACAGGGCAAGATTCTGCGCAGCACTTCACCGCACGCGCAAACGCTCGCCCTGATGGCGGGACTCGCTCCATCGTCCGCCGCCGGGCGTGAGCGTTTCCTGCTGGCTTATCTGGCCGATGATTCCTGGCACACCGCCAAGCCCAGCGCGTACTGGATCACGTATATTTATTCCCTACTAGCCCAGCGGGGTCACGGAGCGACGGTCGTGGCGCATTTGCGGCCCCGCTGGGAACCGATGATCGCCTACGGTTCAACCTTCGAACTTTTTCGGGACCATCCGGAATTTCCGATCAGTCATTCGCACGCGTGGTCGGCGCATCCGTTGTTTCATCTCATGCAGATCATCGGCGGCGTGCGTCAGACCGCACCTCGATGGACGCAGGTGGAATTCGCTCCGGTCTTTATCGGTGACTCAGGTGGCTGCACCGTGCCCACCCCGGTGGGTGCCATCACCACCGATTGGCAGCGCGCCGGCGCAAACGTGAAGGTGACACTGGCGCTGCCTCGCGGCATCACCGCGAAGGTACGCTTGCCAGACCGACCGTCATTCGAGGTCACCGGTCGTCACGACTGGACGGTAGCTTCAGCCACCATGGCCTGAAACGTGGGACCGGCTCAATAGCGCTTCGAAACGGTAGCGCCGGTCGAGTCCTTGAAGACCAAGCTGCGCGACGGCACGTCGATGCTATCAAAGGTAATATCCTGCATCTCATCGACGATATCCCCGACGCGCACCAACCGCCCGTTGATGAATGCCCGCGGCGGTGTGCCTTGATACACTCCGCTGATTTTCGCGGCGGCCACAAAAGTCCGGAAAGAAACACTGGCGTTAGCGACCGCCTTGATCGATTCGGTTGTGGCCGTGACGCCCGGCGCCAGCTCAACCGTGGCCGTGCTGTTCACCCGCACGCCGGCGTTCGGATCCACCGGGGCGACTTCGACTGGGAGCGGGGCTTTTTCCACCACTGGCGCGACCACGACGGGCTCGGGCGGCGGAACATATTTAACGCGCGGGGGAAGGGGGATCGCGGGCGGTGGATCGCTGATCTTCAAAAAGACGCCACCAATGACAGCGGCAGCTAGGAAAACGCCGCCAACCGCAACCAAGGCATATTTCCATACCCGCTTGCGACGTTCCGCGGCGAGAATCGCCGCCGGCACCCGCGGTCGTTTGTAGACGCTGGGCGGAACACCGCCAACCACCGGAGCCCTGGGCATAGGCGGCGCGGAATGCGACGGTGCTTCGCTTTCCGAGAACGACGGCGCCTCCGTTTCCTGGTCCGACGGTGGCGCGACTACAGGAAAAGGCGGCAGCGAGGGCGGTTCCTCCGACTCAGTTTCGGCTGCAACCTCCGCCTGGACCTCCGGCTCGGCTTCCACGACAGCCTCGGCTTCAGCCACAGGCTCCGCGGGATCCGGCATTCTGAACTTGAGCTTGATCTTGGGCTCTTCGGGCGGAGCCTCCTCCATTTCTGGCTCGGACTCCAGTGCACCAACCGACTCCTCCGTATTGGGTGTCGGATCGAGGCTGAGCTTGGGTTTGAGGCGAAGTTTGCCCTCTTCCACCTCAATCGGCGCCGCGCCCGGCGACGTCTCGGGATCAGGACGCTGCCGGGCCTTGAGACGCAACGGGGGGGGAGGAGTCTCGTCGCTCATGTTCCACAACAAAAACGAATATTATGCCCGGCGCGAAACCAAAAAGATTCCCTCGCGGTCGAATTTCGTCATTATATTTCATCAGTAATTAGCCATCTTTATGAAACGTCTGACGCCATTCCTCCTCCTGCTGCCCTTGGCCCTCTTCGCCGGGTGCTCCCACGCCAATAAAAAGCCCAAGGCCAGTTCCGCGGTCGCCTCAGAAATCGAGGAAGGCTTTAAGCAGCGTTGGGTGGAGAAACGCGCCAGCGACCTGATGGCCCTGGGCCTCCGAGCCGACTTGGCTCGGACGCAGGCGCTGAAGGAGTTCAGCACCAAGTTCAGCGCCACCCACGCGGCCGATAAGTGAGCGGAGCGGTCCGCCCGCGGGAAGTTGGCCGCGGCCGGTGGGCTATGTTTGCGTGCGGCTTAGCCAACCCGGCGCGATTTTACTCCTCGCGCTGGATGTCGAGCAGCTCGATCAGGAACACCAGGGTCGCATTGCGCGGGATGCGCGGTGCGAAGCCGCGCATGCCATAGGCCAGTTCTGGCGGGATGATCACGATCCGGCGTTCGCCAGGTTTCATAAGTTGCATGATCTGGTCCCAACCTTCGATGACCTGCGCGCGACCAACGCGAAAACTGAAGGGGTGGACGCGGTCATTGTTCTGATCGAAGACCGTCCCATCCAACAGCCGGCCCACGTACAACAGCTTGACGAGGTCACCCTCGTGAGCGGGCTCACCGTTGCCCTCGGTCTGGATGATATAGCGGATGCCCGTGTTGGTCTTCTTCGCATTGGGAAAATTCTTTTCCACGAACTCAAGATCCTCCTCAGGCAGCTTCTCCCGTTGCGCGCGCAGCACGGGTGCAAGAAAGGCGAGCAACAGCAGCAGCGGGAAAATTCGGCGGATGACAGCAGTCATGATAGCTTCGTTTCTTAGCGTGTAATCGACGGATGGCACGAATTTTTTACCGCTTCGTGGGCCGCCACCAGAGCCAGTGCCTGGCGCAGCCGCGTCCGGCCCGGCTCCATCCGGTGCCAGGGTGAGGCCCCCGACGGATGCGGCAGCGGGATGCAGTCGGCGACATGCCCCCGGTAATCGATGCGAAAGGAACGCCCAATCGTTTCCAATAGGGGCCGTTCGCCGAGGAACTGCGTGATCGCGAGCTTGCCTACCGGCAGGATCAACGTCGGGCGAAGCAGCGCAAATTCGCGTTCCAGCCATGCGGAGCAATTCCCGATCTCATCCGGCGCCGGAACCCGGTCGCCGCCCTCGGGGCGCTTGCCTGGAAAACAGCGACAGACGGCAGCAAAATAAATACGATTGCGCACCTCGTCCTCCGTCCAGCCAGGTGCCTCGGCAAACCACTTGAACAGGGTCTTGCCCGCGGTCCACGCAAAGGGCCGGCCGAGTTTCGGCTCCTTGTCGCCCGGCGCCTGGCCCACCAGCAGGATTCGGCTGGGTACGGCGCGGCCGACCACGACCGGCTTCTGCATGCGCGGACAACGCTCGCACGTGCGAAGCACGGCGAGATGGTTTTCCACGGCGGCAGTCGTAACACTCATGCCCCGATGCTGGAGGTCCCACGCATCGACGCGCAAGCCCGACAAAATCAATACCGGTGCTTGCTCCGGCCACCCCCGCCACCAAAGCGGTTCCAACCACCCTGCCGGCTCGGCTTCGAATGGGAGCCACCCGGAGCGGACGGCGTCACGGTTCGCGCGACGAATGCGCGGTAAGGGAACCCCTCGAGTTTCAACTCGACGATTTTTTGGCCGATGAAGCGCTGGATGTCGCGGATGTCGCCGGCATTCTCCGGCGTGACGAGCGTGAAGGCATCACCCACCGCCTGCGCCCGGCCGGTGCGGCCGATACGGTGGACATAATCCTCGGGCTTTTCCGGCACATCATAGTTGATGACGTGCGAGACGCCGGCGACGTCGATGCCGCGCGCCGCGATGTCGGTCGCGACCATCACCTCATACTTGCCGGACTTGAAGCCGGCGAGAGCTTCCATGCGCTGGTTTTGCGAGCGGTTGGCGTGCAGCACGGCGACCGAGTGATTCGCGGCCTTGAGCCGGCGCGCGATCTTGTCGGCGCCATGCTTCGTGCGGGAAAACACCAGCACGCTGTCGAAGTCGGTCTTCGCGAGCAGGGCCTCGAGCAGTTCAAATTTCTGGTCGGCGGCCACCGGGTAAAGCGCGTGGTTGACCGACTCATTGACCGAGCGGGCGATGCCAATCTCGACCTTCGTCGGGTTGCGCAGCGCGAACGAAGCGATCGCCGCGATCTCGGGCGGCACCGTCGCCGAGAAGAACAGCGTCTGGCGATCACGCGGGCAGCGGGCGACGATATCCTTCACGACGGGAAGGAAACCCATGTCGAGCATGCGGTCCACTTCGTCGAGAATCAGGATACTGATGTCCTGGAGGCTAATGGTGCGCTCCTTGAGATAGTCCATGAGGCGGCCAGGCGTGGCGACGATGATGTCGACGCCGCGCTTGAGCTCAGTGCGCTGGTTACCGTAACCGACGCCGCCGAAGACGGCGACGGTACGGATATCGGTGAAGCGGGCGAAATCGCGAAAGGCGGTTTCAACCTGGGCGGCGAGTTCGCGCGTGGGCTCGAGGACGAGGACGCGGGTGCGGCCGTGGTGGCCGAGGCGCGTAATCACGGGCAGCGCAAACGCCGCGGTTTTGCCGGTGCCGGTCTGGGCGGAGGCAATGAGGTCGCCGCCGGCAAGCACCGCCGGAATGGCGCGCAGCTGAATGGGCGTGGGATCCGTGTAACCGGCGGCTTGGACGCCCCGGAGCACAGGTTCGGAAAGATTGAGAGCTTTGAAAGACATAAAACAGAAGGCCGCAAAAGTGCGGCAGATGAAATCTAGAAAAGAAAAAGGACGGAGCCCCAAAGGAGCTCCGTCCCTCGAAAATCAGTTCGTGAAAACGAAACGATTAGTAACGGCGCTCGCCGCGATCACGGCCACCGCCGCCACCGCCGCCACCGCCACCGCCGAAGCCGCCGCGATCACGGCCACCGCCGCCACCGCCGCCGCCGCCGAAGCCACGGCCGCCACCGCCGAAGCCGCCACCCGGGCGCTCTTCCTTGGGACGGGCCTCATTGACCGTGAGCTGACGACCACCGAGATCGGTGCCGTTCATCTTCTCGGTCGCGGCTTTCGCCTCTTCCTCAGTGCCCATGGTGATGAACGCGAAACCGCGGGGGCGGCCGGTCATCTTGTCCATGGCAACGTACAGATCCGTGACGGAACCGAATTGGCCGAAAGCGGCGCGGAGCTCGTCTTCGGTCGTCTTGAACGACAGGTTGCCGACGTATAGTTTAGAATTACCCATTGTGATGTCTCGAAGATCCACCGTCCGCTGCCAGTTCCGTTCCCACCGTGGGTTTCGAAATCATCACTTAAGCAATACGCTCAGCCTACGACTCACCAGATGCTGTCATCTTACGTTTTCTCTATCGATAAGTCGGTGAAAGCATCAATCGGCGACGCAAACGCAAGGTTATTCGCAGTGAAACGTTCCACGCCAACTGCTTAGATCGAATACTTCGTGCGGATGTCCTCCGGCAACGGTGTCGCCCGACCCGTCGCCAGCGTCACCAAGGTATAGTCACAGTGGCCATCACTCACCCGTTTTCCTCCGGGAAGTTTCTCGATCTCGAACGCCACCCGGCAGCCGTTCTCAATAAAATGATCGATCCAGCAACGCACGGTCATCTTGTCGCCCCACCCCAGCGGGCGTTTGAAATGGATCGTCGCGGAGGTCATGAACCACCCGAGCCCCATGGCGGCGAACGCCTGCATCGACATCCGGTAGCAGCGTTCCATCTGCTCAAACCGTGCCGCCAGCACGTAATCAAGATAACGCGTCGAGTGGACATGCTGATAGAGGTCAATGTCGTCCGGCCGGACGGACAACTCGGTTTCAAACTTGGAATAGACATTCATCGGGTGAAATCCCTCGCTCATTCAAACAGCCGGTCCACCTCGCGGCGTTCCCGCTTGGTTGGCCGGCCACTGCCCGGGGCGCGGGCCTGCACGTGCTGCATGCGCTGTGCGCGCAATTTCTCCCATTCCGACGCGGGCGTCAGATCGGTGCAATAATCCGCCGCCAGCTTGGCGCCGACCCGCGCCGCCGGCGCGCCCACGACGAGCAGTGTGCGCAACACCGGCCCTTGCTGCACTGTCACGGTTTCACCGGCGTGAACCTCGCGGGCAGGTTTGGCTGGGCGCGCATTGATCTCGACGCTGCCAGCACGAATCGCCTCCGCCGCCAGCGCCCGGGTTTTGAATACCCTCACGGCCCACAACCATTTGTCGAGCCGGGCACTCACGGCAGCCGTTCCAAGATGCTGGTGAACGGATTGTCGCTCATCTCGAGGTTTGCGCTGAATCCCGTTTCAGACCCTCCATCGCCACAGTTTTTGCGCCATTGTGGAGCACAACTCGATCGACCCCCAGGCTCCCGGCCGAGGGTGTTACGATGGAGCACGCTAGCGGCGGTGACTTCGCTTCCTGTCACATCGTAAATCACATAAATGAAAGCCTCGACGGTCGGCTTGACTGTCTGCGGGAGTGGAGCCGGGGACTGGAGCGGGCCCACCACCGCGTGCGGCGTCGGAGTGATGTCCCCGGCAAGGGCCCGCGAGAGTCGAGCGCCGTGGGCTGCTAAACGCATAAGGCGACCGTGCGCCCTCAGCGTTTAAATGGATTAAAGCCGCCGGCGCCCATACCGGGAATCGAAAATTCACTATAGCCGTCGGTTGAAAAGAGGGAGTCCGGCAAATGGGTCTTCTCGATCTTGGTCACTTCCATGCGGGCTTGCTCCACGCCCTTGGCATCACGCGTGACGACGCGCAGCGGGAATCCGCCGCCATCGCGGGCGAAATTTTCCCAGCCCGCCGGCGCTGCACTACCACCCCGCCCGCCCATCGGGCTGCCTGACATCGGAGCCATGAAGGTACCGAGGCCGCTCGCGAGCCACAGCTCCGACTTGTTACCCTTTTCCCCGGTGTAAATATATTCCTTCGCCGGATAACCCGCAATCATCTCGGTGCGACCGGTGGCAACCGGAGGTGACCCAACAGCGCCGCGATGTGTGCCTTCCGACTGTTCGTTAGCCTTCGTCATCGTCTGAGCAAGCGAGCGGCGCATAAACATCTTTTGTCCGTCACTCTCTATTAGGATAATCATCTCCTGGTGCGGGATATCCATGATGATCCCGCCCATGCCGGCGGCTTCGCGGTTGGAGGGGTCCTTCGGAATATCCATGCGTATTTTTCCGTCCTTCATGGAGTAATCGATCGCGGTCGAGTCTTTCTTTCCCGCCGTCATTCGCATGTGAATGCGACCTTCAAATGTTTCGGCGGCGGAAACCGCGAGGGATGCGATCAGGGCAAACGCGGTCAATAGTAGACCGCGGCGGAGGGACGAGATGGAGGAGTTCATCGGAAAAAATCGGGCCGCGCGCGAAATCATTTGGCGGGAACGCTGGTGGAAACGATCGTCACCTTCGTTTTGCCGTGATCGATCTCGGCGTTGAACGTGGCCACTACCGTTGGCGGTTCGGCGTGCTGGAGCGACATCGCGCTCGTCGCGCCGTTATCGTCGGTGCCATTCTGCCGGGACAAGACCGTAAATCCGGCGCCGGTGAAACGTTTCTCGTAAAAGTCCGTCACCACTTCAGGTGCATCTCCCGTGGTAAACACATAGCTAAGCTGGGTGGCCCCGCCAAAGCTGTTCAACTGGGCCTGCGTCGTCCTGGCCCCAGGATAGACCGGAAGATAGCTCGGAAATTTTTTCGCATTCACGGCCAGCGCGGCAGCGCGCGCCGGACTGATCGACTCCTCCGCCGATGATTCCGCCGTGTTCTCGCCGTTCGTCGCCTCTTGGTCGGACAGGGTGCGCCCGGATTGGACCTGGGATTCTTTCGCCATGTGCTGGAACGCGCTGCTCAAATTTTCGGCGGTGTATTTGCTGGTGTCGATTTTCACCACCTCGCCCGTTTTCTTGTTCCGCAGGGTGAGAACGCCAGTGGCCTCGTTTTCCGAGACGACTTGGATCTCAGGATTCACGGCGGCCGCAAGCGAAAGTGCCGCAAACTGGGGATTTTTCTCGGCCGACTTGGCATAGGCCCGGGCCTTGCTGGCCGCATAATAGCCGCAAGCGGTCACACAGCCACCGAACAGCAACAGCAGCCCGCCCACCACGCAGAGCACGATGATGAGGGTGCGGTTGCCGCCTTTGGCCGGCGCCGCGGGAGGAAGCGGCGGCGGGACGGAAGGGGGCTGCGGAGGAACGGACGGCGGCAGGGGCGGCGGGGTAGCCATGGTCAGAAGCGCTGGGCTTATTTGATCAGGGTGAAGCGATTACCGATGATGGGGAGCGGTTTGCACACGCCGTTGGCCGCATTGATAATCCCCATTACCGCGAGCACAATTATCCCGATAAACAGTCCGAAATGCAGGAGGACCATCAGGAACCAGCCCAGGAAGGGAATGAAGACGAGGCCCATGTCCAAAATCATGTTGGCGATCCCGCAGGCGAAGGCGACAAGCGTGAGCACGAGGCCCTGATTACAATGGTACATCGCAAATTTCGAGGGCCGGGCGGCGATCAGGCCGACAATGAAAAGGAGCGGTGGCAGGTAGGAAAGAATGCCGAAGACCTTGTTTTTTTCCACGTCGGCCGCATCAGCCAGATAAATTCCAGGCGCTCCGGCCGCCGCGACCGACGGCAGGGCGGAGGCCGCGACTGGCGCCACACCGGCAAATTCCGGCAAAGTACCGGCGGGCACCCAACCCGCCATTCCTTCGCGCCAAACGAGGGCGCTGGCCGGAAGAGCCGCAGAAGCGAGCAGCGATTTCAACTCATCGGTGGATGTCGGGCCCGCTTGGACTCCGTTGATCGTGTAATGCCAAGTGCTCATGATTAGTCGCGCGTTGAACGATGGGGGGGGTAAAACGACAGAATTTCAAAAATTCTTGCCGCCACTAAACCGGGGTAAGGCCAGAAAAATAAGGTGGAAGATAAACATGGCGAGCATTTTTCGCCGTTGGGCATCCCTCCCTTCCTTCGCCGAAAGTTCTCCCAGATCTAAGCGTCAACAATCCCAAGTGCCGAGGACGAGGCATCGTTTGACGGGTGTTACGCAGGTCGGTCTGCCAATCGCTAGTCCACCAGCAAGTCCTGCTCCCAGGGCATCAAGATCCGCGAAATTGATTACGGGTTTAGCGGAGAGACGCGGATAAAATCAATCCAACCGAATCCCGCATTCTGATCCATGTCGTTCGTTGGTTAAATGGGCTCAGAAGTCGGCAAACGCGAAAAGGCCGCGCCTCGGGATGAGGCGCGGCCAATCAAAACCCGATCAGTTTAGCCCGAAAGCTCAGCCTGATTTCGCGCGTGGGAAATCGCCGCGCATCCAGTCATCCAGCATCGCCTTCTCGTAGCGGAGAGGATCTGTGCGGTTGATGGAGAGTTTCGACATGAACATGAGGTCGCGCAGTTGGCGCTTGCCTTCCTTGATGACCGTGCCGTCCGCTGCGGTGAGCTTGAAATCGAAATCCATCTTGGGCGGATAAATATCCTTCACGATGCGGATATCCATGCCCTGCGAACCCCGCCATGGTTCAAAATCCCCCGCCAAGTCGATGTCCGTGAAGTCAATTGTGAGCTTCTGTCCCTCGGGGACATAATGCTTCGCCTCCCTGACGAGGTAATCGCGAATCTGGTCGAGGATGGCTTTCCGGCCCATCTCCGACCCCGTGTACGAGTCGCGCACATCGGTGAATTTCTCCGGTTGGGTGAAAACGACTTCGATTCGTGAGTCCTTTTTTGGCGCCGGATCAGCGGCCAACACCGCACTGATTGCCGCCAGTCCAGCAACGATACCAAGCAGTAGTTTGGGGTAGGTTTTCATAACAGGGATGAGACGCAGCTTGATCGAAAATAGTTCCCCGGCCAGCGCGGTTATTATAATTGGCGTGGGAACCCTTGCGCGCTGTTTCAAAGTACTTTCTCGTAGCAAGTTATCCGATCCCTACAGCGCGGCCCGCATTCCACGAAGGCCGTACGCTGACGGATTGTTCATCCGGACTTAATCGGACGCATCGGCCAGCCGGGCAGCCAAGGCCTGCTTAATATCGGCTGACGCAGTGAGGGTCACGACGACGTATTTGCTGGTCGGGGTGTTGCTCTTCGCCGCCACGCTGTCCACGGGAACCAGGACGTTCGCCTCCGGGAAATAAGTGGCCACGCAACCGCGCGGGATGCGGTAAGGCGCTACCATAAAATGCTTCGCCACGCGTTCCGCTCCCCCGTGGCGGTTCGTCAGGTCGACCATCTGGCCCTGCATGAAACCCGTCGACTGCAGGTCCGCCTCATTCATGAAAATCACGCGCCGCCCGCCGTATACCCCGCGGTAACGGTCATCGAGTCCGTAAACCGTGGTGTTGAACTGGTCGTGCGTCCGGATCGTCATCATCACGAACTCACCCGCTGCCAAGGCGCGCTGGGGAATCGGCGCCACGACGAAGCCCGCTTTTTTCGTGGGAGTATGCCATTCGCGGTGATCGCGCGGTGCATTCGGCAGGTAGAAAATCCCCTCGCCAATCCGGCGGTTGAAATCCTCAAAGCCAGGCGCCACCCGCGCGATGTGATCGCGGATCAGCGCATAATCGCCCGCCAGGTTCGCCCACGCCACGCTCGTCCGATCGCCGAGCACGGCGCGCGCCAGTCCCGCCACCACCGCCGGCTCGCTACGCAGGTGGGGTGACGCCGGCTCCAAGCGGCCGCGCGATGGATTGATGATGCCCATGGAATCCTCAACCGTGACAAATTGCTCTCCGGCCTCCTGCACATCGCGCTCGCTGCGGCCGAGGCACGGCAGGATGAGAGCGGTGCGGCCGGTGACGAGATGCGAGCGGTTGAGCTTGGTCGAAACATGCGCCGTGAGCGCGCATTGCCGGAGCGCGGCCGCGGTGAATTCGGTGTCGGGCGTGGCCGAGACAAAATTTCCTCCCATGGCAAAAAATACCCGCACTTTGCCCGCGTGCATCGCCTTGATCGTGTCGACGGTATCGTAGCCGTGCTCGCGCGGCGGCTTGAAATCAAACTCGGCCTCCAACGCGTCGAGCCAGCTGTCGGGCATTTTTTCGAAAATACCCATGGTACGGTCGCCTTGGACATTGGAGTGACCGCGCACGGGGCAGGCCCCCGCGCCTGGCCGGCCGATATCGCCGCGCAACAGCAGGAAATTCATCACGGTCTGGATCGTGGCGACGGAATTGGGCTGCTGCGTGAGACCCATGGCCCAGCAGCAAATCGTCGCCTTCGACTTCAGCGCGATCGCCGCCGCCGCCGCAATCTGGTCCCGGGGCACGCCGCTGTCCTCGACGATCGTGGCCCAGTCGGCTTCGCGCAGGTCCGCGATCAGTGCCTCGTAGCCCACTGTGTGCTCGCGGATGAAGACATGGTCGAAAACCGTGCCGGGCGCCGCGTCTTCCGCGGCGAGCATCTCCTTCATGAGACCCTTGAAGAGCGCGAGATCACCGTTAATACGTGGCTGCAGCCAGAGATCCGCCATCGGCGTGCCTTTGCCGAGCAGGGTCGGCAGCGCCTTCAGCGGATTCATGAAATGCTGCGGGTTCTTGAACCGCTCCGTGCCGACTTCGGGCAACGGATTCACCGACACAATCACCGCCCCCGCGGCCTTCGCCTCCTCCAGCGTGGAAAGCATCCGGGGATGATTGGTGCCGGGATTCTGCCCGATGATGAAAATCGCCCCGGCCTTCGCAAAGTCATCCATCGTCACCGTGCCCTTCCCGATGCCGATGCTCTCGCCGAGCGCCGCGCCGCTCGATTCATGGCACATGTTCGAGCAGTCCGGCAGGTTGTTCGTCCCGAACTGCCGCGCGAACAGCTGGTAGAGAAACGCCGCCTCGTTGCTCGTCCGCCCCGAGGTGTAAAACGCCGCCGCGTCCGGCGTCGGCAGCGCCCGCAACTCCGCCGCCACAAGCGCAAACGCCTCATCCCACGAAATCGGCGTGTAATGCGTGGCCCCGGGCCGCAAAACCATTGGCTCGGTCAGCCGGCCCTGGCGCCCATGCCAATAATCGCTGCGCGCGGACAGGTCGGCAACGGAGTGCTCCTCGAAAAACTTCCGGTCAATCCGCTTGGGGGTTGCCTCCTCGGCGATGGCCTTAACCCCGTTCTCGCAAAATTCAAATGTATGCCGGTGTCCGTCCGGGCTGGGCCAGGCGCAGGACTGGCAGTCGAACCCGTCCTTTTGATTCAGCTCCAGCAGCAGTTTCGTGCCCCGGATCGGGCCGACGCCCCAGATGCCATATTTGCCCGTCTTGATGACCGCGGGCAACCCCGCCGCCGCGGAACTCGCCTGCCCAAGACGAGGTGGCTGGGTCTCGGGCGGCGGCTGGGCAGAGGGAGGAACAGGGATGGGCGATGACACGGCACTTTCATTTCACGCCGTTTGGGCTAAGTTTCAAGTCTCGCGCCACCCATGTTTGCCAACCTCCTCCAGCTCATCAGCCGCCGGCCTCCGCCCGATTACGAGCAGAGCTTTGTCCAGGAGGTGCGGATCAAGCAGCGCTCGCCCCGCAATCCCCGGATCGAGCGGGCCATCGTCCTCGGCTGGGAGTTCATCGTGCTCAAGAGCGTCTTCGTGATCTGGGCGGTGCAAAAGTACCACCTCCCGTTCAATCCCGCCTGGGTCATCGCTCCGACCGTTATTTTTGCGTTACTTTGCACCGGGGTGTATATCTGGCGGGACTAGTCAGTTTGGGGTTTTAACCCGCGCGATTTTCGATTGGGTGGGGGGATGTCAAATGTTCCCGGACTTCGCAGTCCCTACGGTAAAGTCGGCCGCATCGTTTATTTCGGCCGCATGCTCGATAAGATCCGCCTGCACGCCGCCGGCACCCTCCCCGTCGCCGATTACGTGGCGAACCTCGGCAAGGGGTTCGACCTGCGCTGCTGCAGTTTTCTCCGCATCGCCTACAACGAACTGGTGGCCCGCACCCTGGCGGGCGGCCAGACCGACGAACAGCTGCTCGCGTGGGCGCACGAACGCGGCGGCGCCCGCACCGACGAGGAATGCGAAATCTGGAACGGCTTCATGATGAAGCGCGGCTGGCGCGACGCCGGCGCCGACGTACTCGCCAAGCGCATTCGCGAGAGCCATCTCGAGGGCCAGACGGTGCTGACCATGTTCGACTACATAGACTTCGACGAGGATCGCGACCCGGTCGCCTCCCAGTCGTGGCAGGACTGAGGTTCCCTCGCGCATGGTCGTGCTTCTCATGGGTGTCGCCGGCAGCGGCAAGACCACCATCGGTCGCGAACTGGCGGCCGAGCTCGGCTGGAGGTTCGCGGACGCGGATGATTTTCATCCGCCCGCCAATGTCGCCAAGATGAGCGTCGGCCTGCCGCTCGACGACACCGACCGCGCGCCGTGGCTCGCGGCCATCCGCGTCTACATCGACGCCCGGATCGAACGCGGGGAAAACGCCGTCGTCACCTGCTCGGCTCTGAAGGAAAAACACCGCGCCGTGCTGCTCACCGGGGCGCCAGAAGTGAACCTCGTCTACCTGCGCGGCACGCGCGAGCTGCTGTGGTCGCGGATCAGCGCGCGGAAGGGCCACTTCATGAAACCCGCCATGCTCGACAGTCAGCTCGCCGCCCTCGAGGAGCCGGTCAACGCCCTCGTTGTGGACATCACTCCCCCCCCCGCTCAAATCATCGCCGGCATTCGTTCGGCCATCGCGGCATGATCTCTCCCGCTGGCCGGCGACTTCGGATCCTGGGCAGCGCGCTCAGCGTGCTGGTGCTGCTGGCGGGCCTGGCGTTCTGCTGGTTCTATTTCGAACTGCGCTCCAGCCTGCCGCAACTCGACGGTTCCGCAACGCTGGCCGGCCTCGGGGCGCCTGTGACCGTGACGCGTGATGCGCTTGGCGTCCCTACCGTCAAGGCGGTCAGCCGGATGGATGCGGCCCGCGCGCTGGGTTATCTCCACGCGCAGGATCGCTTTTTTCAGATGGATCTCCTGCGCCGCCGGGGCGCGGGCGAGTTGTCCGAACTGTTTGGCAACGTCGCCCTCAACGCGGACCGCACCACCCGCCGGCATGGCTTTCGCGCCCTGGCTAAAAAAGTCCTCGATGGTCTTCCTCCCGGGGATCGCGCGCTGCTCACCAGCTACACCGCGGGCGTCAACGCCGGCCTCGCGGCCCTGAAGGAAAAACCCTTCGAGTATCTCGTGCTGCGGGTGACCCCCGAGCCCTGGCGCCCGGAGGACAGCATGCTCATCATTTATGCGATGACACTCGACCTGCAGGATTCCACCGGCAGCTACGAACTCTCACTCGCCACCGCGCGGGACCAGCTCGGCAACGCCGGTCTGGCGTTTTTCGCGCCGCTCCTCGGCCCGGACGACGCGGCGCTGGATGGTTCCACCGCGCCGCTCGCGCCGATTCCCGCGGCCAACGTCATCAACGTACGGAACCCGGAAAAAGTGGCCCACGCCACCCGGTTGAGCGTGCATCCGCTGTTTGCTGCCACCTCTGTGCCCGAGCCTGATCTGCTGCCCGGCAGCAACTGTTTCGCCCTCGCGGGCATCCATACGGCCACCGGTGCCGGGTTGCTGGCCAATGATCCGCATCTCGATCTCAGCGTGCCCAACCTGTGGTATCGCGCAGAGGTCGAATGGCGCGAGCCGGTCGCCGGGCACTTGGTCGGCGTCACGATCCCCGGGATGCCGTTTGTCGTGATCGGCAGCAATGGCCACATCGCCTGGGGCCTGACCAACGGCTTCGTGGACACCGGCGATCTTGTCACCGTCCCCGTCAACACCATTGACCGCTCACTCTACCGGGCTCCCGGCCACGTCGAATTGGTGCCGATTGAAAAACACTCCGATGTCATTCGCGTCAAGGGGGGCGATCCGGTCACCATCGAGAACGACTGGACTATCTGGGGTCCCATCGTTGCCAAGGATGGCAATGGCCGCCCCCTCGCCTATCATTGGACCGCGTACGACCCTGTCGCCACCAATCTGGAATTCATCCGGCTGGAATCCGCGCAGACCACCGCGCAAGCCGTCGTCATCGCCCACCGGGCCGGAATGCCCGCGCAAAATTTCGTTGTGGCCGACGCAGCCGGCCAGATTGCGTGGACGATTACCGGCCGTCTGCCGAAGCGTTTCGGCTATGATGGACGCCTGCCCACGTCTTGGAATTTCGGCGACCGCGGTTGGAAAGGTTTCCTTCCCCCCGACGAAGTGCCCACCGTCATCGCCCCGGCCAGCGGACGTCTTTGGACAGCCAATAACCGCGCCCTTGGCGACCCGGCCTTAACCCTGCTCGGCGACAGCGGTTATGCCTCCCCGCCACGCGCGGCGCAGATTCGCGACGATCTGCTTCCCCTCGAGAAAGCCGGACCCCGGGACCTCCTCGCCATCCAGCTCGATGATCGCGCCCGCTTTCTCGATCGCTGGCAAAAACTCCTGCTGACCGTGTTGACCCCGGAAGCCGTGGCCCATCATCCCTCCCGCGCCGAGCTCCGGCAGCTTGTGGAACACTGGGGCGCCGCGGCCAGCGTGGATTCCGCCGGCTACCGGCTCGTGCGGGCGTTTCGCAGCCGCACTGCGGATCTCGCACTGAAGCCCATATTCGCCCCGTGCGTGGACGCCATGCCAGGATTCGATTGGGGGCGTTTTCATTATGAAAGCGCGCTTTGGACCATGCTGCAGGAAAAGCCGCTGCATCTGCTCGCGCCCCAGTTTTCCAACTGGGACGCCTTGCTGCTGGCCGCCGCAGACCAAGTCATTGCCGACGTGAAACAGCGGAACCTGCCTCTCGCGAAGGACACTTGGGGCCTGCGCAACACCGCCCGCATCATGCATCCCTTTGGCCACATGCTGCCCTCGTGGCTCGGCGGCTGGCTGAACATGCCGGCTGATCAACTCAACGGGGACACGAATATGCCGCGCGTGCAGACCCCGACTTTCGGCGCCAGCATGCGCCTCGCCGTTTCGCCCGGGCACGAGGCCGAGGGCCTGTTTCAAATGCCGGGTGGCCAAAGCGGGCATCCGCTCTCGCCGTATTATCGCGCGGGTCACGAGGCCTGGGTGCATGGCGAACCCGGACCACTGCTCCCCGGTCCGACGGTGCACACGTTCGTGCTGAATCCGTAAACAATTTCGGCCAAAAAAAAGACAAGTCCGATCCGTTCCGCGGATTTCCCCGCTGACCGCGGATGAGAAGCCCCACTTTCTTCTGGATTTGAATTTTTATTCGCGTCTATCCGTGTCATTCGCGGGAAAAATTCAGGCTCGGTCTGCTTGCGGTGCGGACTTCGCGCACCTCGCAGTCAAAACTGGCCGGGATTGAGTTTTAAAAACGCCCACCCAACTTCACCGCCATGCTTCACGTCCTCGATCATCCGCTCGCGGCGCATGTCATCACCCACCTGCGCGACCAGACGACCAAGCCCGCCACTTTCCGGACGCTCTGCTACCAGATCAGCCTGCTGCTCGCCATTGAGGCCACGCGCAACCTGCCCACTGAGGCCAAGGCCATCGCGACGCCGCTGGAGCCGATGATGGGCCGCGTGCTCAGCCCGCAACCGCTGGTGGTCGTACCCATCTTGCGGGCCGGTCTCGGCATGGTGCAGCCATTTCTCGATATTTTTCCCGACGTGAGCGTCGGTTACATCGGCCTCGAACGTGACCACGCGACCGCGATCGCCCGCAGCTACTACAGCAAGCTCCCCGTCGTCACCGACCGCCGCGTGCTGCTGGTTGATCCCATGCTCGCGACCGGCGGGTCCGCCGTGAAGGCGATCGACGTGGTGCGTGATCAGGGTGGCGCGGACATCACATTGATCAGCATTGTGAGCTCGCCGGAAGGCGTCGCGGAGGTGGAGCGACACTACCCGCGCCTCCCGATTTATACCGCCGCACTCGATCGCGGCCTGAATGCGAAGAAATATATCATGCCCGGTCTCGGCGATTTTGGCGACCGGCTCTATGGCACCTGAACCCGCATGCATCTTCCACTGCCCGCCAACCTCGGTCTTCTCTACCTCAGCTCCGAACTCGCGCTGCGGTTCCTGAAACGCTCGGACCCGCGCGCCAAACGTCGCGACGCCGGTTCGCTCACGGTGTTGTGGGTCACGATCCTCGCCAGCATCGGCGCGGCGGTCGCCGTGGTTTATTTCCTGCCGAGGTTTAATTTTGTCCTGACGCCCGCCGTTGCGCAAATTTTTGGTCTGCTGTTCGCCGTCGGGCTGGTCCTGCGCTGGTGGTCGATCCTTTCGCTCGGCCGGTTTTTCACCGTCGATGTCGCCATCGCGCAGGATCACGAGCTTATCGTGCGCGGCCCGTATCACTGGATGCGGCACCCGTCCTACACCGGGATGATGCTGGTCTTCATCGCACTCGCGACGACGTTTCAAAACTGGCTGTCCATCGCCTGCATTCTGATCCCCATTTCCTGCGCCTTGGCGTACCGCATCTACATCGAGGAAATCGCCCTCGAAGTGACGTTCGGCGACGCCTACCAAGAGTACGCCCGGACGACCAAGCGCCTCATTCCGGGCGTATTTTAAACCAGCGCATCAAAGAGGATTTCCGCCGGATGCTGCGCGTGCCGCCCGGTGGCGTCTTTTACCTGATGACGGCAGCTCGTACCCGCTGCGGCCAGCAGGGTCGTCTCCGGCATCGAACGCACCGCCGGGAAGAGCACCAGCTCGCCGATCTGCTGCGAGAGCGCGAAATGCTCCGCCTCGTAGCCAAAGGAACCCGCCATGCCGCAGCAACCGCTGGGGATCAGCGACACCTTATAATTTGACGGCAGCTCCAGCGCCTTCACCGCCGGTGACAGCGACGAGAGCGCCTTCTGGTGGCAGTGACCATGCAACTTGATCTGGCGTGGCTGACTCGTGAAAGCGTCCCGCCGAATTTTTCCGCGGTCCGCTTCGCGCGCGATAAATTCCTCAAAGAGCAGGGCGCTTTTCGCCAGCCGGGCCGCCGATTCCGCCAGGGCGGGTGGCACCAGATCCGGAAATTCATCGCGGAATCCGAGCAAGGCTGACGGTTCGAGTCCGATCAGCGGCGCGTCCGCCGTGATCACCGGCCCCAGCAGCTCCACGTTGCGAACCGCCAGCTTCTGCGCCTCGCGCACCAGGCCTTTGGAGAGCTGCGCGCGGCCGCTGTCCACGTGTTCCGGGATGATCACCTCGTAGCCGAGACGATTCAGCAACTGCACCGCTTTGATGCCCACGCCCGTATCGTGATAGTTGGTGAACTCGTCGCAAAATAAGTACACGCGACCATTCTTCCACGGGCCGCCACCTTGGTCCGGTGCGGGCTTTGGCTCTTTCGTGGGTCGGGCTTTAGGGCCGCCATCCGAGCTTCTATTGTTGGGTGTCACGCCCGCTCCACGAACAACCGGCCCGCCATCCCGGCCGCCGCGATTCGCGTGTTTCGCATACCAGGCCCGGAGCGTCGTCGGATGCAGCGGCGGTATGCTGCGCTGGGGCGCAAAGCCCACCACCCGCTTGAGCAGGCTCGAAGTGGTGCGGTTCGTGACGAACCAGTTGTGCAGTCGCGGAGCGAGCGAGGCCATCGCCATGCTCCGCGAGAAATTCGCAATCAGTCGCGAGCGGAACGGCACGCCGTTCGCATCGTGATAGTGCTGCTGCCACTCCGCCTTGAGCCGCGCGATGTCCACGTTCGAGGGACACTCGGATTTGCAGCCTTTGCACGAGAGACAGAGGTCCATCACGCCCGCAACTTCCTCGCTGTTGAACGGTTGGTCGGCGTTATGCGGATGCGTGAGCACATGCCGCAGCATGTTCGCGCGGGCGCGCGTCGTGTCCTGCTCGTTGCGCGTCGCCATGTAGCTCGGGCACATCGTGCCCCCCATCAGCGCCGTCTTCCGGCAATCGCCCGAACCGTTGCATTTCTCCGCCGCCCGCAGGATGCCCTGCGAGGCACTAAAGTTGAACACGGTCGCGTACTCCGGCGTCGGTTGGCCGGGTTCGTGCCGCAGCGAGGTGTCCATCGGCGGGGTGTCGATGATCTTGCCGGGGTTAAGCAGGCCGTGCGGATCGAACGTCTCCTTCACGCGGCGCATGAGCGCGTAGCAGACATCGCCCACCATGAAGCGGATGAACTCACCCCGCAGCCGGCCATCGCCGTGCTCGCCGCTGAGCGAACCACGATACTTTTTTACGAGTGCCGCCACATCCGTGGCGATATCGCGAAACATTTTCAGCCCCTCCTCGGTCTTGAGGTTGAACAGCGGCCGTGTGTGCAGCTCCCCCGCGCCGGCATGCGCGTAATACACGCAGGAGATTCCATATTTGCCGCGCATCAGTCCGTCGAATTCACCGATGTAGGCGGCCAAATCCTCCACGGCCACCGCCGTGTCCTCGACGACTTCACGCGGCTTGGCATCGCCCACGACGTTGCTCATCAGGCCCTGGCCGGCGCGGCGCAGCTCCCAGACCTTGTTGCCGTCCTCGCCCCACAGCACCGGAAAGGCGTGGCCCAGTCCCGCCGCCCGCAACTCCGCCTCGAGCGCTTTCATCGCGGACTCGATCTCGGCTTTCTGTTCGCGGCGAATTTCGATCACCAGGATCGCCCCGGGGTCGCCTTGCACAAAGAAGCGGTTTTTCGCCTGCTCGAGATTGGTGCGGGTGCATTCGAGGATGTGGCGGTCAATCAGCTCCACGCCACTCGGCCGCTGCCGCAGCGCGAGGAGCACGGCCTGCAGGGCTTCCTGCACGGAGGCGAAATGCACGCACATCAGCGCGCCCGGCGGGGGGAGTGGCTCGCAGTTCATTTCGAATTCCACGCCCAGAAACAGCGTACCCTCGGAGCCCGCCAACAGCCGGCAGAGGTTGAACGGCCGGTCGGACGCGGGATCAAACACCGCGCAATCCATCAGCTGGTCGAGAGCATAACCCGTGTTGCGTCGCTTCACCGCGGCCTTCGGGTAGTTCTGCCGGATCGCCTCCCGATTCGCCGGATCGCCCAGGAGGTCGCGCACGGTCCGGTAGATCCTGGTCTCGAGCGTGTCCGCCCCGGCGCATTTCGCGTCAAACTCCACGCGCGTGAGCGGACCGAACGTCGCTTCCGAGCCATCGCTCAGAAATCCACGCGCCGTGACCAGGTGATCGCGCGTCGACCCGTACACGATGGAATTGGACCCGCAGGAATTGTTGCCAACCATGCCCCCCAGCATCGCGCGATTGGCGGTGGACGTCTCGGGACCGAACAACAGGCCGTGCGGCGCCAGCGCAAGATTCAGCTCGTTGCGCACCACGCCGGGCTGGACCCGCACGCGATGGCGCGCGGGATCCATCGCGACGATGCGGTTTAAATACCGGCCCAGATCAACCACGATCCCACTACCGACCACCTGGCCCGCCAGCGACGTGCCGGCCGTGCGCGGAATGATCCCCAGCCCATGCTCTCGCGCAAAGGTCAGCAGTTTCCTCACATCCGACTCGCTGCGCGGCAGCGCCACGGCCGCGGGCATTTCCTGATACTCGGATGCGTCCGTGGCATAAAGCAGCCGCAACGCCCGTTCCGTGTGCAGCTCGCCTTCCAGCGCGCGGGCAAGTTGGGCGTAGTCGGTTGAGGTAGGCGCAGGCATCGGCAGACAAAACTAACACCCTGCCGCCGTGCGTGGCGAGCCTCGGGCAAGATTGAAGTGTCACTTATATGGGTCGAGCTACGCGCGTCATACTGACCCCGCGCGATATTCCAAACCGATCGGGCGTAAAGACCGACCCTCGTTCGGTCGCCATCAATCCAGCCAGCCACCCGTCGCTTGGAGCGGGGTGAGGTCGCCCTTGCGCGTGACCCAGACCGCCAGCGCGTGCCGTGTGACCCCTGCCAGCTTTGGCACCGGCAGCGCCAGATCGTGCCCAAGTGGGGTCATACCCAGAGCCAGCGCAATGAATTCATGATGCAGCGTCTCGCCCCCGTTTTCCCCCGCCGTCACCTTCGAAGTGATGCCGCCACCAAGAATCGCCGCGTGAACCTCAAACGCGTCCCCGGCATGCGGGCTCGTGGGCGTGAATTCCGTGTGCACCGCTCCGCCGTCGTAGCTGACCGTGAGTTTGCCCGCCATGACGCCGGTGGGGGAAAGTGTACGCGAGTTCTTCCATTCGGCCCCGTCGCGCACGAGGCAGGGCGTGTAGACGCTGTGGCTCTGCCAGGCGGCGGAATAGTCGTATTCGCGCTGGGTGAATTGCCGCGTGGAGAACCGGTCGGGCCAGCCGAGGCGGTTCCAGTAATCCACGTGAAACGCCACCGGAACGAAGTCGCGCCACAGACCCGGATCCTGCTGCAGCGTGGCCAGCCAGCGCTCCGCAGGTGGGCAGCTGCTGCAACCCTCGCTCGTAAACAATTCCACGAGAGAGGCCTGCGCGTCTCCACTGGTAAAATGGGCCGGGCCGCCGCGCAGCCCGCTCATCGCCAGCAATCCCACCCCAAAAAACAAAAACGGCCTCATGCAGAACATGAGGCCGGGGAGGCTAAACTTATTCCGCATCATGCGGGGCGATTCTGTTCGGGCGATAAAGCGAGGCAGTCAGGCGATCAGCCTAAAGCGCTCGACAGGCCGACCCTCCATCGCCTTGGCGACGGAGGGCGAGGCGGGTTTACTTCCAGTTGAGCACCAGACGCGTGAAATAGCTGGTATCCAAGCGCTCGATCCCAGGACCGGGTTTGCTGTTGTAATCGTTGCTGACGCCCAAGCGGAGCTTCCACTGCGGATCGGCCAGCGGGATTTCGTAGAACGACTCATGCGTGAAGTGAAAATTGCTGAAATCCTCGAACGCCGGCGTGTAGGTCAAGCGGTTGACGATCTTGGAGTTGGTGAACTCCCACTCGTGGTTGAGGCCGAAATCCAGACCCGCGCTGCTCAAGGTCGCATGCGCCGGATTGCCATACGACTCGTAGCGATAGGAAAGACCCGCGCGACCCGTCAACAGGTGCTTGGCTTCCTTGATGAAATCGTAACCAAAACCGGCGGCTGCCGTGTTGTAGAATGTGATGTCTTTGACGCGGTCGAAACCGCCTTCATCACGGGCATACCAGGACAGTTTGCCGTCGAAGTTATTGGCATAATCGATGCCCGCCTTGAACTGGTCGGCCGACTTGACGCCATCCGCCACCTGACGGTTGTAGGCGGTGTAGGCCTGCAGCGTGTCGGTCGGGGTTTTGAGTGTGGCCCGGAACGCGCCGGCCGTGCCGAGCTGTTCCGAGTTGCCCGTTTTGCCGCTTACGTCGACCGTCGCCTCGTAGCTCCAATGACGGCGCAGCGAGACAACCAACGGGTCTTCCTCGCCAACCGGCCAAGTGGCCGCGACTTTATCGACTTGGGTGGACAACTGGCCGTCCGCGCCGGCGATCCGGAGTGCGCTGCCGTCGGTGGTCAGCGTGCCTTGGAGTACGGTACCCGTGGCCAGGCGGACGACAACGGGAGCATCGGTGGTGATGCTGGTCACCTCGGATTGCTTGATCGTCAGGTCGCCCGCGAAATCGGTCGTGAGGTAGACACTGCCAGCGTCGATCTTGGTGACTTTGCCCACGAGATGGGCGCCGCTCTTGGTTTCGACGACGTCAGCGGATGCGCTCGATGCGACTATGGCGGCGCAGGCGAGGAATAGGACAGTGCGGAAGGAATTTTTACGATTCATGGTGTTTGAAGGAGGGTCAACAGACCCCAACTAGTAAAGAAGTGTCAATAAAACTGTGGGATTGACCGGATTTTTGGCCTGAAGCCGCCCTGCAGCTCGACAAG
>JBDTJA010000090.1:0-25147 GCA_039936075.1 Opitutaceae bacterium
CCCGGGCCGGCGTTCAATCGAGGCCGGCGACGTCGAGGAGGAACGCCGCTTGTTCTACGTCGCGGTCACGCGGGCGCGCAACGAGCTCTACCTCAGCTTTCCGAAGATCGCCTCCCGCGCCGGGCCCGGCGGCATGATGCTCACGCCGAGTCGTTTCATCCTCGAACTCCCGACCGACCTTTACGAACCGTTGAAGGTCAAACGCAGTTACGCCTGGTGAAATTCTCGCGGCCAGCGCGTTTATTCTTGTTCGTTCTGATTGGAACGGCGTTGGGGTTCGTGGCGGCGTCCGCCTTCTTTGCTTGGAAATTCACTGGCCCGATGCATCGACTCCGGCCAGTCGAAGCCTCGACGTACCTTTCTTCCTATGAGACCGTGACTTTTTCGGCCCAGGATGGTGTCAGGCTTGCCGGCTGGTTCGTGCCTTGTGAGAAGGCGAAGTGCGCAGTCGTGCTGCTGCATGGGCATGGTTCGCAGCGTACCCAGATGCTGGCGCGCGCTCGGCTCCTCCATGACCACGGGTACGCGGTCCTGCTTTACGACGCCCGGGGCCACGGTGAAAGCGAAGGCCGGAAAGTGTCATTGGGTTGGTTCGAAACCCGGGATTTGCTCGGCGCGATGGATTGGCTTCGCACGCGAGGATTTGCCGAGTTTGGCTGCATCGGAGCTTCCCAAGGTGGGTCCACTATCGCGCTGGCTGCGCCGCAGTTGAAAGACGTCCGCTGGGTTGTCTTGGAAAGCGTATTTCCCACGCTGGAAAATGCCATCGACCGCCGCTTCCGCCACGTGCTTGGCCTGCCGGGCTGGCTTGCCGGCCTGCTCATGGTGCCCATTGCGGAATGGCGGCTAGGCGTGGCCATAGGCGATATCGCCCCAGCCAATCACATCGCCCAACTCGCCTGCCCCGTTTTAATCGTGAGCGGTGAAAAGGATGTCTACACCGAGCCCATTGACGCCCAGAAACTCTTCGCTGCCGCCCACGAGCCAAAATCATTCTGGTTGGTTCCCGGCGCCGGCCATGTAGATTTATACGGCTTTGCCAAACACGACTACGAGCAACACCTGCTATCGTTTATAGCCGCGGCCCATTGAACCAACTGAAAATCAGCTGCGTCCTCCTCTCCCACTCACAATGCTGGCCACACCGGGCCGGCCTTCGTCACGTCTGAAATCAACAGCGTGGTGGACGGGTTCTTCTACCGCGCTCTTCGCGCCAAGCCCCTGCCTCCGCCAGCCGTGACGGACGTCATCACGGAAAGCACCGCCAGAGACTATTAAGTCTGGGCGGCGCGGTAACCACGCAGGGTGCTCTGGCCGCAAAGCTTCGTGAGGCCGCCTTTGCTCCATCCCCGCGCGAGCATTTTGGCGCTGAGATTGGGATGTTCGCGGTGGTCATTCAGGCCGGTCCCGCCGCCGCCGTCGAGATCGCAGCCAGTACCGACTTGGTCAATCCCGGCGATCTTCACGGCGTAGCCAGGGTGCTGCACGTACTGGTCCAGCGCCGCCGCCGGGTTCGAGCAAATGGTATCGATCCGATGCCTTCCCTCACCGACTTTCGCCAGCACCCCGGGCGTAAGTTCCTAATCCGCCCGTTTGAGCGACAGGTCCGATAGCGCCGCGGTCCGGCCATCCTCGCGTGAAGTCACCAAAGCGACGGACAGAGCGTTGATTCGAATCACACCACCCTGCCCGGTGAGCGCGCAAGAGGTCGTCGCCGATATTGCGCGGACAATCGCAAAAGCCCGGCAGCCGGAGTGGGACAACATCGCCGGCGCCTTCGAAAATTGGGTCAGATGCCACAGTGCTTCATCCGACACCTGCGGGGCGTCGAAAGTGATCCCAAGGAGGTTACCCTCTGCCAGCACGTCGCAACCGACCGGACTGAGCCCGTTTCATTCGAAGTCGCGCGGGTCGGTGGAGGAATCCCCGAGATCGTTGTACAGCAGGTGCAGGAGCACCGAGCATCCAGACGCCGAGCTCATGGAATTTCCTCACGCGGTCGAGATGATGTATCCCACCGTAAAATCAACTACCGGCGCCCCTCCTCGAATCTCCACCCGTTTGCGCTTGGCGCGTTTCGCGCGAACGTATTGAAACACCCTCTTCCTCATGTCCTCTCCTGTTGAAAACGTCGTCATCATCGGCACCGGTTGCGCGGGTCTCACCGCCGCCATCTATGCCGGCCGCGCCAGCCTCAATCCCCTCGTGCTCGAGGGCCCGCTTCCCGGAGGCCAGCTCACGACGACCAGTGAGGTCGAGAATTTTCCCGGCTTTCCCCATGGCGTGGACGGGTTTCAACTCACGCAGAACATGCGCGAGCAGGCCACGCGTTTCGGCACGCGCTTCGAGCAGGCGCTGGTGACGTCCGTCGATTTCACCTCGATGCCGCGCAAGCTGGTCGTCGCCGACCGGACCATTCTCGCCAAGACGGTGATCATCGCGACCGGCGCCTCGCCGCGCATGACAGGTATCCCGGGCGAAATGGAACTTTACGGCGGCAAGGGCGTGACGACCTGCGCGACCTGCGACGGCGCTTTCTACCGCAAGATGGAGGTCGCCGTGATCGGCGGCGGCGACAGCGCTGCCGAGGAGGCGTTGTTTCTCACGCGTTTCGCGAGCAAAGTTTATCTGGTCCATCGCCGCGATTCGCTGCGCGCCTCGAAGATCATGGCGGATCGCGCGACCTCGCACGAAAAGATCGTGCCAGTTTGGGACAGCGTGCCCATCGAGGTGCTCGGGGTGAAGGAAGGCGCCGTCAGCGGACTCAAGGTCAAGCACGTCACTACCAACGCCGAAACCGTGCTGCCGGTGAAAGGCATCTTCGTGGCTATTGGCCATATCCCCAATACCGCCCCATTCGCCCCGCCGCTCGCGGTGGATGAAGGCGGCTATTTCAAGCCCGAGCCGGGCTCCCAAGTGCGGACCAGCATTCCCGGCATCTACGTGGCGGGCGATTGCTCGGATCATGTCTATCGCCAGGCCATCACGGCCGCCGGCATGGGTTGCGCCGCTGCAATCGAAGCCGAGCGCTGGCTCGCCGAGCACGGCGGGTAAGATTTGTTCACCGCAAAGAACGCAAAGAACGCGAAGTTCGGACCCAACCCGAAGCTTTTTTCGCGTCCTTCGCGTTCTTCGCGGTGAACAATTGCTTGAGGTATTTTTCAGCCTAAGAAAAAACGCCGCCCACATTCGTGAGGCGGCGTTGCAATGAAGGGGAGCTATTCGCGGCTTACTTCAGCACGTCAGCGTGGAATTCCTGCCAGCTGTCGAGATCGTTCAGATGAACCGCATCCTTCGGCGCTGTAGCGTCGTCGGGCAGATTGTTGCTCTTGAGGACGCCCTGGCGGGTCGCGTCGTCGTGATTGTACCCGAGCACGCTCGCGTTGTGCTTATCGATGTTGGCCTTGTCGAGTTTCACGCCGGGTTGCTTCTTGATCCAAGCCTCGAACTGCGGGTACGTGGGGCGGCTGGCCTTGATATAGGCCAGTGTCGCGTCCTTGTTCAGGCCGAGCGCATTGAGGGTCATCATGTCATAGCCACCGCCGCAGCCAGGATAGCGCTTGTCGAGCTTGCCGACGGCCTCAAGCGAGGCCTTTTCCCAGAAACGGGGGAGGTGCAAAACGCCGAGCGGGCCGGTTGTGCCGGAGCTGATGAGAGGAATGAAGGTACTCATGGTTTTTATGTGAGGGGTTGAAGATCAAAGGTCGAAGTGACCAAAGTATTAAAACCCTAGGCATTGGTTCGGCTTTGTCTAGGTCGGCGCGAAAGAATTATGTGACGAACACGGAGTCCTCGACCCGTCTGAAGCGAATGCCACGCTGCATCGGATGCGTCACTTCCCGGAATCGCCGCCACGCGCTCTATCGCGTCGTTGGCATTCCGAAGAATTACACGGAACAGCCCGATTTCGCGTTTCAGACTGAGGCCACGCAACCAGTCTCCGTCGGCGCCGCCGCCGATGACGGCAAACCCCGTCCGCCTCGCCCCCTTGGCCGCCGCCGCTTGCCGCCGCATGCGCGCGCCACCGCCGAAGACGACATGGAGCTGCGGCCCCTTTCCCGTTTCCGCAGCGCCGCCCAACAAGCCAAAATCATCCGACAAAACTCGCCAGCGGGCAGACCATCACCGCCATGCTCGAGGTCGACGCCGCCCCCGACTGCAGCGAGCATCAGCCCCGCCGCGCGCTGGGTCTGGGGTCAGCCGACCATCTCGTTTTCGCAGTGGAGTTCGCCAAAAACCTCTGCTTTCCCATGGCTCAAGCGCCTCGTTCGCGGCTTCGGTGTACCTCTCTGATCCGCTCGGTAATCACCTGGGTATCATGCCTAAACGGTGGCATGGGTGCTGGCGTTATTAAGTTAAACTATTGGTATTATGCAATATATGACATAGTTTAGAATAGTTCTAATTATCAGTTGCAACTTAGAACCATTCCAATTGCTTGAACTTCCCCATCATGTCCACCGCCACTCCCAGTACCCCGGACGCACTCGCGCAACGCCTCGCTCACAGCGGACTTCGGTCCACTCCCCAGCGGGAGGTCATCTACGATGTGCTGCTAAAAAAGCGCGATCACCCGACGGCCGATGAAGTTTTCGCCCGCGTCCGTGCCGACATGCCGACCATCTCGCTCGCGACCGTCTACAACTGCCTCGAAACGCTCGTGCAGTGTGACCTCGTCCGCGCCGTGAACTTCGAACGCGGCCCCACCCGCTACTGCCCAAACCTGCGACCGCACGCGCATTTTCACGATGAGCAGAGCGGTTCCACCCACGACATCGAGCTGCCGCCCGACTTGCTCCAGCGAGTCAGCGCCGTCCTGCCTGCCGGCTATGACGCCAAGTCAGTCGAAATCACTTTCCGCGGCAAAGCCCTTAAGAGTAGGGAGTAGATCAAACCTACGGTCCAACCCAAAGCTCCTCGCTGCATTTTCTACTCACTCCTCGCTACCCGCTACTCACTACTTTCCTTCCGCCATGTCCCAGCTCGAAATCAAAGACCTCCACGTCTCCATCGGAGAAAAACAAATCGTCAAGGGCCTCACCCTCACCGTCCGCAGCGGCGAGGTGCACGCCCTCATGGGGCCCAACGGCACCGGCAAGTCCACCCTCGCGAAGGCGGTCGCCGGTCATCCCAGCTTCACGATCACCTCGGGTGACATCCTGCTCGATGGCAAATCCATCCTCCCGATGCAACCCGACGAGCGCGCCCGCGCCGGGCTCTTCCTCGCATTCCAATACCCGAGCGAAATCCCCGGCGTCTCGATCGCCAACTTTCTCCGCGCTGCCGTCCAAGCCCGCCTCGGCGAGGGTGAGGAACTCGACGCCACGGCCTACTACAAGCGGCTCTACTCGAAGATGGACATGCTCCAGATCGACCGGAAGTTCACTTCCCGCGCCATCAACGATGGCTTCTCCGGCGGCGAAAAGAAGCGCTGCGAGATTCTCCAGATGGCCATGCTGGAACCGAAGTTCGCCCTCATGGACGAAACCGATTCCGGCCTCGATATCGACGCACTTCGCATCGTCGCCGACGGCGTCAACGCCCTCCGCAGCACCAATCTCGGCGTGCTCATGATCACTCACTACCAGCGTCTGCTCGGCTACATCGTGCCCGACCACGTGCACGTCATGTGGGACGGCCGCATCGTGAAGAGTGGCGACAAATCCCTCGCCCTCGAGCTCGAAGCCAAGGGTTACGACTGGGTCAAAAACGAACTCGTTCCCGCCTAAAACCGTCCGCCCCTCACCTGTTTTTATGTCCGACGTCACCGAAACCGAATCCCTCTCCGAGCCGATTGCCGACATCATCGACAATCCGGTCTCCGGCATTGATCAGACCGCAGGCAACTTCAGCTACAAGATGGAGTACGAGTTCGACGCCGGCACCGGCCTGTCCGAACAAACCGTGCGCTACATCAGCGGCGTGAAAAAGGAAGCGCCGTGGATCCTCGAGTTTCGGCTCAACGCCTTGAAGCAGTTTTTTGCCAAGCCCATGCCGACGCATTGGGCGACGAAGGATCTCGAGAACATCAACTTCGACAAGATCCGCTATTATCTCTCGAGCGGACAGAAGCCCAAGCGCACTTGGGACGAGGTGCCCGATGACATCAAGAAGACCTTCGAGCGCCTCGGCATTCCCGAACACGAGCGCAAGTTCCTCGCCGGCGTCGAGGCGCAGTTCGATTCCGAGGCCGCCTACTCCAACATCAAGGACGTTGTCGCCAAGCAGGGCGTCATTTTCGTCAACTCCACCGAGGGCCTCCGCGAACATCCCGAAATTTTCCGCAAGTACTTCGGCAAGGTGATCCCGACCGGAGACAACAAGTTCTCCGCGCTCAACAGCGCCGTGTTCTCCGGCGGCTCGTTCATCTACGTCCCCAAAGGCGTGAAGGTCGCCATGCCGCTCCAGGCTTACTTCCGCATCAACGCGGAAAATTTCGGCCAGTTCGAGCGCACGCTCATCATCGCCGACGAAGGCGCCGAAGTCGTGTACATGGAGGGCTGCACCGCCCCGAAGTTCAGCACCTCGACGCTGCACAGCGCCGTGGTCGAGCTCGTCGCCCTCAAGGGCGCCAAGATCCAGTACATCACCGTCCAGAACTGGGCGAACAACGTTTTCAACCTCGTCACCAAGCGCGGCGTCGCGCACGAGGACGCCGAGATCAAATGGATCGACTGCAACATCGGCAGCCGCCTCACGATGAAATATCCCGGCGTGGTCCTGAAGGGCGAACGTGCGCGCGGCGAAGTCATCTCCATCGCGCTCGCGAACGATGGCCAGCATCAGGACACCGGCGCGAAGATGATTCACGCCGCGAACAACACGACGTCGAACATCGTCGCGAAATCCATTTCCGTCGGCCAGGGCCGGAGCACGTACCGCGGCGTCGTTCACATCCCGAAGCATCTCAAGGGCTGCAAGAATAACACCGAGTGCGACGCGCTCCTCATCAACCCGAACAGCCGCACCGACACCTATCCGGCCATCACCGTCCGCGGGGAACGCAACGCCGTCCAGCACGAGGCCAGCGTGTCGAAGGTCAGCGAAGAGCAGATCTTCTACATGCAGCAACGCGGCCTCACCGAGGGTCAGGCCATGAGTCTCTCGGTCAACGGTTTCATCAACGACCTCGCCCGCCAGTTCCCGATGGAATATTCCGTCGAACTGAAACGTCTCATCGACCTCGAGATGGAAGGCAGCGTCGGTTGATCCGCGCCGTTCCACCCTGTCCCGCCATGCCTGATTCCGTTTCCACTCTCTCCCCCGCTGCCACCGACAGCTTCACGGACGAAATGTTTGCCACGCATCTCGCGTCCGTCTCCCACCTCCCCGCGTGGTGGCTCGACCGGAAGCGCGACGCTTGGGCCCGGTTCAAGACGCTGCCCCTGCCAAAGCGCACGGATGAGTCTTGGCGCTTTGCCACGCTCTCCGGCCTGAAACTCGACGGCTATGTCATGCCGAAGGCCGTCACCTCCGCCGAGCTTGGCCACGCGTCCATTGGCATCGCCAAAGCCGGCAAGCTCGTCCTCGCCAACAACCGTTTGGTCAGCCACGAACCCATCTCGGCCGAGCTCGCGAAACGCGGCGTGATCTTCGAGACGCTGCAAACGGCGCTCCTCAAGCACGGCGATCTCGTCAAGTCCCACCTTCTGGCGCCGGCCCCCAAGCAGGGCTCCGAGAAATTCACCGCCTTGCACACCGCGTTTTTGGACGACGGCGCGTTCGTTTACCTGCCCCAGGGCGTCGACCTCATGGAGTCGCTGGCGGTGTTCCACTACGCCGCCGGCGCGGGTGCCGCGGTTTTCCCCCACACACTCGTCATCGCGGAGCAAAATGCCCGGGCCACCGTCGTGGACTTCTTCCGCTCGGCGGGTGCGGGCGCCCATTTCGCCTGCGGTCGCAACGACCTCTACGCCAGCCACGGCGCCCAGCTGACCTACGTGGCCGCCCAGACTTGGTCGCGCGAAACCCTTTCGTTTCAGGTCAATTCCACCGTCGCCCGCCGCGATGCCCGTGTGCAATCGCTCAATCTCCATCTCGGTGGTCACCAATCGCGTCACGAGAGCCACAGCCAGCTGCAGGCGCCGGGCGCCCACAGCGAAATGCTCGCTCTGACGGTCGCGCACGGCACTCAGGAGTTTGACCAGCGCACGTTGCAGATTCATCAGGCGCCGCACACCAGCTCAAACCTGCTCTACAAAAACGCCCTCCTTGACCAGACGAAGACCATTTTCTCCGGCCTGATCGTGGTCGATCCGGATGCACAAAAAACTGACGCTTATCAGAGCAATCGCAACCTGATGCTCAGCGACGAGGCCGAGGCCAACTCCCTGCCTGGTCTCGAGATTCAGGCCAACGACGTGCGCTGCACGCATGGCGCGACGACCAGCCGCATCGATCCTGAGCAGGAGTTTTACCTCCAGGCCCGGGGCATTGCCAAGGAAGCGGCCGATGAGCTGCTCATCTTCGGTTTCTTCGAGGAGGTGTTGAGCAAGCTCGACAACGAGCCGTTGCACGACGCCCTCCGCGACCTGATCACGATTAAAATCAAACAACCTGCGATCGCGGCGAAAGCGGAATAAGGTTTAAGCCTTAAGGTTTAAGCCTGAGCCCGCGGGGCCCCACTGTCGTCCGACTCAAGCCCAGCGCCAACCGGTATAACTTACCCCTTACAATTTAAACCTCTCTCTCCGCCATGCCCACCAACAACGACCGCATCCTCTCCCGCGACGTCACCGCCACGCAGATTCCTTCCGGTGACAAGACGCCCCTCACCGCCGGCACGCGCATCACGATTAACCAAACCTTGGGCGGAAACTTCACCGTCCAGACGGACTTCGGCCTTTTCCGCATCGATGCGAAAGATGGCGACGCCCTCGGTGAAACCGTTGTCACCGGGGCCGTCATTGCGGAGCCCCTCGCCGGTGGTGCGCCCGATCCCACGGCGGTTTGGGACCAACTGCGGAAAGTTTACGATCCCGAGATCCCCGTGAACATCGTGGATCTGGGCCTCGTGTACTCGATGGACATTTCCAAAAAGGACGACGGCGCGCACAAGGTGGACATCGCCATGACGCTCACCGCCCCCGGCTGCGGCATGGGGCCGGCCATCGCCGCCGATGCGAAGGATAAGATTTTGCTCATCCCCGGCGTCTCCGACGCCGACGTTCGCATAACTTGGGAACCGGCCTGGAATCAGTCCATGATTTCCGAGGAAGGTAAGATGAAATTGGGCCTTATCTGATCCGGAGCGTGGCTGAGGCTTCCAGCCTCAGGATCCAGAGCATTTTCGGTTTAGCATGGCGCCCGTCGTGGGCCGCCTGCTGGCAGGCGCGTCACTTCGGACAAGCGCGAGCAAGCTCACGGCCTACCTCTGCAGCAGCGTCAAACGAGAGCCCATTGAGAAGGGGTGTAGCTTCGAGCGTGAGCGAGTGGAGGGAGCCAGCCACTCGCTCACGCTCGTAGCTACTTCCAGCCCTTCGGCTCTGACATTCTTGAAACGTCTTTAAAACCCAGAGGCTCGAGGGCGTGTCCTCAGCCCCGGTTGAGCATTCTGAACGAAGTAATACCAATCGCCCGTGGCTATTTCTCTGTCATGATGAGGGGCCCTGCTCGGCGGGACGACGAAGCCATCCAGCTGGATCGCCGCGGCGCGCTGCGCGCACCTCGCCGATGACAAGGGCAAAAGCTCAAGTCGCTAAGTCTGAGGAATCCCGTTGGATACCGCCAAAGTCGCTCCGCAGGGTCGCCCTGGATCCTGCGCAAGGCTCAGAATGACAATCGCCGAATCCGGGAATTGAAAACAGTCGCCCGTCACTGCGGACGGATGCCGCTGCGACGGTTTCCCCCGCCCTTCAAGGATGAGTCGCCTCTGGCTCGCGCGGCTTCGGCCGCCACACGCGAACCGGGCTGTGGCCGAAATAGGTGAAGTAATCGATCTGCTCCTCCTTGAGGTAGTTTTTTCGCAGGAGCTCCGCCGAGCAGAAATATGGGTTGTCAAACTCGGTCAGGACCATCGCGTATTGGCGATTCGCGACCTTTTGATTCACCTCGGCGATGGTCGCGTCGGAATTCGCGCCCAATACCGCGATCATGGGATCGCGGGCGATGCCGTTGTTTCCAAAGGCGAACCCGATGAACATGGTGTTGCCGTTGTGCAGCACGCGACGGCCCTGGCGTTCGAAAATGTCCGTCGTGGATGCGATGCCTAGTACTTCGCCACGCGCGGTTGAAACCAAGTGTTCCATCCGGCGGTAAGCCTCGGCTGAATCGGGCACAGGCAGGACGGTGAGCCAGCTCATCACAAAAATCGCCAGCAGGAGACCGAAGAGGATTTTGATCCACGGCCGCGTGATGGCGTAAGCCGCCAGCACGAACATGAGGGGGAAAAGCAGGTGCAGATGATAGGTGAAATACGCACCCGCATTCCTACCCATGTAAAAATATACGATTACCAGGTAGATCACGAAAACCGCGCTCAACGACAGGAAACGCATGTCCTCCGGCCGATCGACGGGCTGGCCGCTGCGCCGGGCTACCTGACGCCGCCAGATCCACCGCCCCAAGCCATACAACAACAGCAGCAGGTAGGGCCACGCCCGGCCAAACAACATGAGGGTGTGCGTGATGGAGACGTCATCATGCGAGTTCAGCACCGTCGCCGCCTGTTGGATCAAGACGGTCTCGATATAAAAATAAGGAAAATAATGGCAGCAGGCCGCGAATGAAAGTCCCACCAGCCCAAAGAAACCGACCCCCAGCCAGCACGCCTCCCACTTCGCACGCACGAGGAAGTAGCCCATCAGGGTCGCGCAACCGGCCAGCACGAAATAAAACTTGAAGTGAAACGCCACCAGCGCGCACCCGAGGCCGAACACCGTGGACCCGCGGGTATAATTGCGCTCCCACGGTACCAGTAAGCCGAGCAGAAAGAAAAATAGTCCCGGCAGATCCGGGCGCGCCGTGATCTCGATATTTTTGAGGCTCATCCAGTAATAAAACACCGCCGTCAGCAGCGCGATGCCGCATCCCGCGCCCGCCTTGACCATGAGCCGCACCACGAGCGCGAGCGTCCCCAGAAGAAAAACCAGGTTGATCAGCCGGTGGGCCGTGTAATCGATTCCCAGCAGCGGCTTGAACGCCAGCACCATGTAATTGTAGAGCGGATCGAAACAATAAGCGGCACCGGGCAGTTCCTTGGCCGTGTACGGATTCCGCCCGTGATCGAGCAGCCACGTCGTGTGCCAGATGGCCGGCTCATTATACTCCTGCGGGCCCGGCTGGGCGATCACCCGGATATGCGTCTGGAGCAGCGGCAGCATCCACACGAGGGCGATCACCACGCCCAGGAGGTTCACCAGCTGTCCTACCCGCTCCAGCCACCGGCTGCGCCAGTCGGCGAGGATCCCATTACGCATGCCGGAAAAAATGGCAGGCCGTGACATCGCGACGCAATGGCGAATGAAAAAGCTACGCAGTCACCGTGAACAAGCCGTTGGCGCGCAGTTTTTTGCCAAAACCAATCCCGGCTCTCCGCGTTATCATCGTCACCCAAACCTCGGCTCAAAGGCCCACTTCGTCCCGGAAAACAGGCCGCGGTCGCTGAGCTTCAGGTCCGGGATTACCAACAGCGCCATGAAAGAGAGCGTCATGAAGGGTGCGTCGAGTTTTGAACCCAGTTGCTTCGCCCGCGCGTCGAGAGCCGAGTATCGCCTGGCCACCGCTCGGCCGTCGCCATCCGACATCAGGCCGGCAATCGGGAGCGGAAAGACCGCCCGACGGCCCCCGCCCACCACGCTGATGCCGCCGCGATGAGCGATCACGAGGTTCACCGCCGCGGCCAGCGACGTGTCATCCACCCCGACCGCGACGATGTTGTGCGAATCGTGCGCCACCGACGACGCCAGCGCGCCCGCCTTCAACCCAAAGCCCCGGATGAATCCCAGCGCCACCGGCGTCGACGGGGCGTAGCGGTTGACCACCGCGATCTTGAGCAAATCCCGCGCGGGATCCGCCACCACCTGCCCGGCCACGATCTTCGCTCGCATCCGCCGCTGCCGCGTGACGAGTTGGCCGTTCAGCGCCTGGATGACGTTGAGTGCGCCCCGGCCAGCCGGCACGACAAAATCAGCCGCCCGCCGCGGACGGGCGCGAAATTTGTTCACCACGCGTGAGGGCTGGCGCGGCAGCAAACTTCGGCCACCCGATGCCACCAACTGCCCGTCGATCCAGGTGCGCCGCACGCGGAAATTCCGCCAGCTCTCCACCTCGATGATATCCGCCGGGTCACCTTCACGCAGCAGGCCCACCGCGAGGCGGTAATGCTGGACCGGATTGACCGTCGCACAGGCAATCACATCGAAGCGGTCCGCCCCCAGCGCGAGTGCCCGGCGCACATGCTCGTCCAGATGCCGCACCATCAGCAGATCGGGATGCAGATCATCACAGCAAAACATGCAGCGCGCCACGTCGGGGGTTTTGAGCAGCGACGCCAGTGCCGAAAAATTCCGCGCTGCCGAGCCCTCGCGAATCAGGATCTTCATGCCCGCGGCCAGCTTGACCTTCGCCTCGCCCAACGTGAAACACTCGTGGTCCGTCGTTATCCCCGCGGCCGCATACTGCGCGGCCGTCCCGCCGCGCAACCCCGGCGCATGGCCATCCACCGGCTTTCCGTTCTTCCGCGCCGCCTTGATCATCGCCCGCAACGCCGGATCACCATTCAACACGCCGGGGAAATTCATGACCTCCGCGAGAAACTTCACTTCGGGCCGCGCGAGCAATCTGGCCACCGTCACGGCATCAAGGGTCGCCCCTGCCGTCTCAAACGCCGTCGCCGGCACGCACGGTGAAGCGCCGAAGTTGAATTTGAACGGCGTCCGCCGTCCATCCGCGATCATGTAGTTCACGCCTGCCACGCCGAGGACGTTCGCGATCTCATGCGGGTCCGACACCGTCGCCACCGTGCCATGCACCACCGCATGCCGCGCAAACTCCGCCGGCGGCAGCATCGAACTCTCGATGTGGATGTGCGCGTCCACCAGACCCGGCAGCAGCAGGCGCCGGCTCTTCACGCGCGAGTCACGCGTGATGCTGCCGATGCGTCCGCCGACGACCTCGATCGTGCCGGGATACTCGATCCGGTGATGCACATCCACAATGCGACCGGAGATGCGTTGAACGCTCATGCGCGCCCAGCAAGGGCGGTGGCCCGGACGTTGGCAATCCCCGCGGCGGGGCGGAAACGGCCAAACCCACTTGCCAACCGGACGAAGCCCGCCAATCTTCACGGCCTATGCATTTCGACAATCTCCAGCCCAATCTGGCTGCCCCGCTCCCCCGCGCTGACGAGGACGATGAGGATGAGGAGCAGGAAACCCCCGAGGCCAGGAAAGCGTCCGCTCCGGTGGCGATGCTGATCCAGAAGAAGTTTCTCGCGCAGCGTAAAATTTTCCTGTGGGGCGCCGTGACCGACGAGACCGCCAAGGAAATCACCGAGAAGCTGCTGTACCTCGAGGGCATCGCGCCCGGCAAGGAGATCACCTTCTACATCAACTCCCCTGGCGGTTCCATCACGGCCGGCATGGCTGTTTACGACACGATGAAGCTCATCACTTCGCCCATCACCGTCGTCGTGACGGGCATGGCCGCCTCGATGGGCTCCATCCTGCTCTCCGGTGCGCCCAAGGGCCGGCGTCTGCTTTACCCGCATTCCCGGGTCCTGATTCACCAGCCGCTCATCTCGGGCCGCATGGTCGGTCCCGCCACGGACATCAACATCCAGGCGAAGGAAATGGAAAAGCTCCGCGCCGAGCTGAACCAGATCCTCGCCGACGCCTCGGGCCAGCCGCTCGAGCGCATTAACCGCGACACCGATCGCGACTTCTACCTCAACGCGCAGGAAGCCATCGCCTACGGCCTGGCCGACCGCATTGTGGACAAAGTCTGAAAGGACTTCATTCCCGGATTATCCGAAGCGCGGCCGACCCGGCCGCGCTTTTTTATTTCCGCACTGGGAGGTCGAGCCGGTCGAGTTCCTTGGCCCATTCCAACGCCTGTTCCGGGTTGGCGGCCGCTTGTGCCACCTGGATCGCCTCACGCAACCACGGCACCCGCAATTCCGACGGCAGCGCCGGACTCCGCAGCAAACTCACATAGAATTTCTCCGCTGCCGCCGGTGCCTTGGCGTGCTCCAGCAAACTGCCCGCCTCACGGGCCAGCGCCCATTCGCCGGCCGGGAGTGTTTCCGGCGGGGTGAATCCCTCCAGTGCGCGCACTGCACCCGCCAGGTCACCAGCTCGCTCCTGTTTCTTCGCCTGATAGAAGGCGAAGGCGAGAGAGGGATGCGCCTCTTGAAATTCCATCACCGGGGCAAGTGATACCGCCAGGTTCTGGGTCGTTTCGAGCCGCTGCATTTCCCTTACGGCAACGTAGCCCGCCAACGCCGCTGGCAGGTTCTGCCGGTCCTTCCACTGCTGCTCGAGAGTCCGGGCAAAAGGGCGGTAGAGCGGATCACCGACCGCGATGGCCTGCCAGCTCAGCATGGGCTCGGCGTAATAAGCCGCCTCCCCAAACGTATCCCCTCGCGCCAACGCGCGCAGCAGCAGGTCGGGCCGGTGCAGGAATTCAAGGAAGGGCTCAAAGACATTCCCCACCGTCGCCGTGACTCCCCGCGCCACGAACGGACCTGTCCAGCCCGCGTCGGCCACGTGCAGGGACTGCGCGGAATAGCTATGGATGTGCTCCGCGATCGCGCCCGGTGGAAACTTGAAACCTGGCAACATGAACGGCCCGTTGATGGTGCCGGCATACCAGCCGAAGTAGAGCACCGGCGCATCAAACCGCGCCGTGGCCGGAAAAGTGTTCGGGGTGCGATCCACGTCGAAATCGAAGCCCATTTCCCGCAACTGGGTGACGACTGATTCAAGCCAGCGGTCCCCCTCGGGATTCTTGCCGTTGAGATCAACGTAAGCCCGCCCGAGCAAACCGGTGCGCTCGGCAGCCACGGCGAGGTCGACGAGGGCGAATGCCTCATCCGCGCTGGGACCGTCGAGCCGGGAGACTCTGACCACCTTGGTCAGATCCTCCGACGACAAGTGGTCATTGTTAAACAGCGGATTCACGACGAAGCCGTTGATCGGATAGTCAATTTGCGCGAGCAGGCTCAGCTCGGAATCGACCGCCCCCTCGTTGGTGCGCAATTCCACCTGACCAATCGGGCCCGGCTGCAGCGCATAAAGGGCGGCATCATGCCCAATGCGCAACGGCACGCCCCGGCACACCACCAGATATGAAATCCGGTGTGACCCGATGGCATATATTTTCCGCCCCACGGTGTCCCTGCGATCCATCGGAATGGCATCGATCCATTGGCGTCGCACGAGTTCATCCTGCAGCGGTTGCCAGACCGTGGTCACAAACTCCGACCACGTGATGGTCTCGGTCAGCGGCATCGGCTGCGCGATGATATTCGCGCGGGGCACGCCGCGGACGGTGGCATAATGCTCCGCGATCCGGCGGGAGTCAGGGTCGTTCGTGTTGACCAACAGGATCACGCGCGCGGGCGGAGGCAGATCCCCGCGCAGCCCGCTCGCAAGCCAGCCAAGCAGGAGCAACGCCAGAACGATTTTGGGCCGCGGAATCAAAACGCTGACTGTGTTCGACCCGTTTCGAATTTCGAGGCCGGATTCGTGCCGCTTGCCAAAACGTCCGCAGCTGCTTTGCTGGAGCTGGCGATGGATTCCGCCTTCCCCTGTGGGTAAACCGCCAGTTCCGCACTGGCTGATGACTCCTGTTACAATCCAACTACTAACAGGCCTGTCATGCTTCTTTATCTTATTATCGCCCTAGGGGGCGCGATCGGTACGGTCACACGCTATGCGCTGTCGGGCTACCTGGCGGACCAAATCGGCGGGGCTTTTCCGTGGGGCACTCTGGCGGTCAACGTGACCGGTTCGTTTGCCATCGGCTTTTTCGACGCCCTCACCTCGCCGGATGGCCGACTGCTGGTCAGCTCGCCCTCCCGCCAGTTTTTCATGATCGGGGTGTGCGGCGGCTACACGACTTTTTCCTCGTTCAGCCTGCAGACGCTCAACCTCATGCGTGAGGGCGAATGGTTGCATGCCGGCGCCAATGCCACGGGTTCGTTCGTGCTGTGTCTTCTGGCCGTCTGGCTGGGACATGTCGCAGCGGCCTCGCTTAACCAGATGAAAGGCCCCTGATCCATGAACCTGCCGTCGGAATCCGTCCTGCTTCGCATCTACATCGGTGAGTCTGATCGCTCCGGTCATCAGCCTCTCTATGAAGCCCTCGTGCTCAAAGCCCGGGAGCTCAAGCTGGCCGGCGCCACGGTCCTGCGGAGCCCGATGGGCTTCGGCGCCTGCAGTCACGTGCACACGGCGAAGATCCTACAGCTGTCCGCCGACCTGCCCATGATCATCGAGATCGTGGATGCCGAGGAGAAGATCAACGCCTTCCTCCCCGTGCTCGACCGCATGATCGGTGGCGGGCTCGTGACGATGGAAAAAGTCCGTGTGATTCATTATCGGGACAAGGCCGGTAGCGCATCCTGACCAAGGCCGTCCATGAGCAACTCCTGGCTTTTCTGGTCACTGCTTTCCGCGCTGTTCGCGGGTGCCACCGCGATTCTCGCCAAGATCGGCGTCACGGGGGTGGACTCCAATCTGGCCACCGCCATCCGTACCACGGTGATCCTGGTGTTTGCCTGGGCGATCGCGCTCGTGACCTCCCGGCCGGGCTCCCTCGCCGCACTGAGCCATCGCACGTGGCTGTTTCTCGCGCTTTCCGGCATCGCCACGGGCCTGTCGTGGCTCTGTTATTTTCGCGCGCTCCAACTCGGGGAGGCGTCGCAAGTCGCGCCGATCGACAAGCTCAGTGTAATCTTCGTGCTGATTTTCGCCGCACTGTTCCTGCAGGAGCCACTCACCCTGCGGAGCGGTGTGGGCGGCCTGCTGATCGTCGCGGGCGCGATCGTGCTGGCGTGGAAAATCTAGACCGCGGCCTTACGGCGCCGTCTTGGCTTGGGCGGCGTGCGCCTCGCGCTTGATCAGGGTCGCATGGAGATAGGTGTCGGGCGGCGAATTATGCCACGCCGTCAGCCAGATCGCGCCCAGCATTTCTCCACCGCGTAGCAGCTGCGCCTCGACGAAGACCTGTCCTTCCGCGCTGACCGGGTCCGCGTCCTTGGCCTTCTTGTGCGTCTTCGCGGCCTTGTCGCCGAGCTTGCCGGCCTTCTCCAGCCGATAGAGCGGCTCGACCTCCTGCTGTGTGCCGAGCACGTAATCCATGACGGAGACAAACATGGGGTCGCGACCGTCGTCCTGCGGTTGCAACGTGATCGGCTGCGCCGGCGTCACGCGCGGCAGGAGCGAGCTGGTGTTGATGCCGGCCTTGTTGATCAGTCCGCCGTCGATCCACGCATGAATGCCGGACCAGGTCGTGTAACCGTTTGGATTGGGGCCCACCCAGCCATTGTGTTGCTTGGTCGCATGCAGCGGCTGCGCGCAATCGCCGACATAATGCCCCATCACACCCATGAGGTAAATGATGTTGGCTTGCGCGTTCGCGATTTCCTCGGGGGTGCCCAGCTCCTGGAAGGTCTTGAGATACGAAAAGGCCGACTTCAGCTTGCCATAATATTCCGTGATCGCCCACGGCGCGAAGCCCGGCCACTCGCGGGAATGTTCAAGATTTTTCTCCGGATTGATCGTGGGAAAATTGGCGGGATGCGCCTTGCGGCCCTCGGCAAACTGCCGGACGAACTCGTAGCGCAGGGACGACACCGTCTTCGGGTCGAGGCCGGCGTCCGCCAGTTCTTCGACGTCGAGGTAATGATCGACGCCATTGTAATTTTTGAGCGGCAAGTCGGACGTGTTGCGCCAGCGGTCCGGCTCGCCGGCGAGAAACGCGATGCGGGCCGCGGCCGCCGGCTCAAACACGAAGGCCGGAAAATCCGTGGTTTTCAGCGAGGCGAGGCCGAGCTGGTTGACGATGCGGTGGCCCTCGTAATCCCACGCTTGGAGCGAGGCAGCCGGCATGAGCAACAGGACGAGGAACGCGAGGGAGCAGAATCGGGTCGGTTTCATGGGAGAAAGGATTAACGGGTGACGCCGCGGATTGCCGCAGGTTTCGGGGAGAATTTCTCGAGGGCGTCCGCGTAATCGTCGATGCCGCTGGCGAGGGCTTGGGCAATCCGCTGCAGGTATGCTGGCGTGGCTGCGCGCTTCGCCTCGGCTTCGTTCGAGAGGAAAATGGATTCAACGAGCACGCCGGGGCACTTCAAGTTTCGCAGCACCGCCAGATGCATCGTCTTTTGCCCCCGGTCGGTGGTCTTGAGCGACGCGATGACCTCCCGATGCAGCGAATGCGCCAGCAGCGAGCTCCAGGGATCAAAGCGATTGATCTCGGATGGCGTCGGATCCGCGTCATCCTGAGAGCCAAAACCCCAGGAGTGGTCGGAGCGCTGGCCGGCGCGCGTGAACGTGTACACCTCCGTGCCGCTCGTCTTCGTGTCGGGATAGAGCGAATTGAAATGGATGCTGACAAACAGGTCGGCTTTGGCCCGGTTGGTGATGACCGCGCGGTTGATAAAATCCGCCAGCTTGGTCGGGCCGAGCTGCCGGTCATCGCTGCGCGTCAAGACCACCTTATAGCCGCGGGCTTCCAGCAGTTTCCTCAGGCGCAGCGCCACATCGAGCGTCAGCACTTTCTCCTTCAACCTCATCGGCTTGTTTTCCATGCCGTTGTCGGTGCCCCCATGGCCCGGATCAATCACGATTACCTTGGGCCGCGCCAGCAGCGGGCCGAGCAGTGACGGCCGAAACAGCGGCATCAAACAGCGCTGATAATCCGTCTTGCTGACGTAGAGCACGCCCCCTTTCAGGATGACGGGATTGCCCAGAAAAACGCGGAGCCCATCGACCAGCGCTTCCCGGCTGCCCGCCGTCAGCTCGATCCGACCGGAGGAATCCGACAGCGCGAGCCGGTGATCGGGCTGAACCCACGCCATCTTCCAGCGGAGTTGGCCTGCCAGATCACGCAGGGAGATGAACTCCATTCCTCCAATGCGCGTGAGGGGCAGCGCCAGGGATTTTCCTGACGTCGCCGCGCGCGAATTCGCTACGGGAGCCATCGATTCGGGGCGGGTCGGGGCGACCCGCCCGGCGGGTTCCCTCGCCAGCAACAGGGCGGGAGCCAGGATTCCAATCACCGCCGCCAGGCGTACAGCCGCGGGGAACATGCGGCGGAAATGTTAACTGGCCGACGACGCTTCGGCGTCCGGAGCCTCATCCTCAGCCTCATGCTCCGCCTGCTGGTCGTCTTTCACATGCCATTTGAGCTTGCGCTTGTTGACGGGCAAAGGCGTGAGCATGACATGGATGTTACGGCCGATGAGCTTCGGATCCGCATCAGGATGCCCCATGCCGACGAGCTCAACCACGGCGCGCTTCATCACGTCAAAACCGATCTCGGTGTGCGCCATTTCACGGCCGCGGAATTTCAGGCGGAGCTTCACCTTGTTGCCATGGTCGAGGAATTCCTCGGCATGGCGCAACTTGGTCATGAAGTCGTTCTGCTCGATGCGCGCGCTGAACTCGATCTCCTTGATCTTGCTCGCGGTGGACTTCGAGTTCGTGTGCTTTTTCTGCTCCTCGTAAACGTACTTGCCGAAATCCATGATGCGGCAGACGGGCGGCGTGGCGTTGGGCGCCACTTCGACGAGGTCGAGGCCGACCTCGAGGGCGAGATTAACGGCCTTGGCGGTGTCGATCACCCCAAGCTGCTTGCCCTCGGGAGAGATCACGCGAACCTGGGGAACCTTGATCCGGTGGTTGCGGCGGATGGCCGCGAACGGGTCGACATTGCGACGCTGGTAAGAGCCGGGGCGGCTGCTGCCGCCGGCGGAGGGAAACGAAGTGGCCATCAATTAGGTTTGGTCTGGTAGCTAGGCGGGGCGTTTTTTCTCCGGGAAGTGCCGGGATGACAACACCAATTTCGCCTCCCGGTTCCCGTTTGACCCCTCAAACGCTGAAACTTTCGCCGCAGGAGCAGCTGGCCTTGGCGTTGGGATTGGAGAACTTGAACCCCCCCGCGACCAACGCCGCGGAGTAATCGAGGCGGGTTCCCTTGAGATAAAGGGCGCTTTTGCTGTCCACCACCACCGGTACGCCCGCGGTGCGCACCAGGATATCACCGCGCTTCGGCACGGGCACGAATTTCAGCTTGTAGCTCAGTCCGTTGCAGCCGCCCCCCGAGATGGCGACGCGCAGGAACTCCCCCTGCCCTTCGCGAGCCTGCAAGACCGTCACTTTCTCTCCCGCCGACGCGGTAAGCTGCACGAGGTTCTCATTCCCCTCGCGGACACCCTCAGGAAGGGCGGTAAGTATAGCTGGATCAGGCATGGCGGGACGGACTATCGCTCAGCGCGGGATTTTATCAAGCGCCGGGCGACCCTCACGGCATTGGTGAAACTCTTCGCGCTGGCGACGCCCTTCCCCGCGATGCCGAACCCGGTACCATGATCCGGACTGGTCCGGACCAGCGGCAGGCCAAGCGTGACGTTCACGGCCTCGTCAAAATCCACCGCCTTCAACGGAGCGAGACCCTGATCGTGGTAGAGTGCCACCACCACGTCGAACTCGCCGCGCAGCGCACGCGCAAACAACGTGTCACCCGGCTCACACCGCGAGAGCCCCGGGAACTCCGCCCGCAAATGGTCGAGCGCGGGATTAATCAACTCCTTTTCCTCATAGCCGAGCAGGCCCCCCTCTCCCGCATGCGGATTCAGGCCGCACACTCCGATGCGCGGCTGGGCCACGCCATCGCCCTGGGCCAGCTCGTGCGCCGCCGCAATCGTCCGCCGCAGCAGATGCGGCCCGAGCAAACGCGGGACCTCGTGGAGTGGCACGTGCCACGTGGCCAGCGCCACGCGCAGTCGCCCGCCACAGAATGCCATCACCGGTTCGCCGCCCCACCGGGCTGCGAAAAATTCGGTCTGCCCGGGAAAGGCATAACCGATGCGCGCCAGCCATTCCTTGCTGATCGGACCGGTCACTACCCCGGAAAATTCTCCAGCCTTCGCTCCCTCTGCCGCGCGCTCCATCGCCGCCCACGCCACGAGCGCGCCATCGCTCGTGGGCTGCCCCGGGACCGAGACGAAATTCTCCAGGCCAACGACGACTTTTTGCGCGGTGGTCTCCAGGGTCGCGAGCCATTGGGCCGGTCCAATCACGGCCACATCCGCCGCTTCGGCGGGATTCGCCGCCAGCCAGTTGGCAATGATTTCCGGTCCGACGCCGGCCGGGTCACCACACGTGAAGGCGAGTTTAGCTGGCATCGGAAACGTCCGTCGCGGCCCGGCGCGCCCGCGCAAAGCTGCGCTTGCCGTCCGCAAAGAATTGCAGAAACCGCTGCGTTTCCGGCGTCACATAGTTTCCGCCTGCCAGCGTCGCCGCCGCCACGGTCCGAATGTTTCCCGGGGTGAAATATACTTCGTGAAAAGCCTGCTTGAGCTCCCCCATCGCCGCGCGGCTGAAACCGCGGCGCTTCAGGCCCACCAGGTTGAAACCGATCACGTCGTCGCGTTCCGCCACCATCGTGAAGTGCGGCACGTCGCGCGTGATCGAGGCGTGGCCCGCCACCATGACGCCCTCGCCGATGCGGCAATACTGGTGCACCGCCGCCCCGCCGCCGAGAAAGGTGAAATCGCCCACACTGACATGACCCGCCAGCAGCGCCGCGTTGGCGAACACCACCTGGTTGCCCACCACGCAATCGTGCGCCACATGGCTCGCGGCCATCAGGAAGCAGCCTTCGCCCATCGTTGTGAAACCGCCGGGGTGGATCGAGCGGTTCACCGTCACATGCTCGCGCAGGACCGAGCCCGCGCCGATTCGCACGCCGGTGCGGAGGGTGCGGTCGAACTTGAGATACTGCGGATCACCACCGATCACGGCGTAGGGATGCACGATCACGCGATCGCCCAGCTCACAATGCTTCGTGACGACGGCGCCGGCCATAATCTCGCAGTCGGTGCCAAGTTGCGCGCCGGGTTCAACGATGGCGGCGGGATGGATGACCGTGGGCATCGGGGGTCAGGCTCTGGGCCGGCGCGCGGCCGCGGCGCGCTCGGGGAACATGTCGAGTTGGGTGTCCTTGAGCAGATCGTAATTTTTTAAAATGCGCATGACCTGCAGGGTGTCACTCTTGCTGTAGTTCTGGTTGATTTCGATCTTGTCGAGAATGTCGAGGAGCATGGAGCGAAATGAAATGATCGCGTCAATCCCGTGCGCCTTGAGCAGCTCGACGCTTTGCGACCGGAACGGCTCCGCGGTGGGCAGGCTCGGCAGCACGAGGATCTTCGTGAGCGACCCACCCTCGTCCGCCGCATCGGCGGGAAAAAAGCGTGTCACCTCCTTCAACACGTTTTCTTCGAGAAAACGAAAGATCTCCGGACTGCTCTTCAGCGTGGCCGGCGTGAACACACCGGTGTGCCACCCCTTCACCGCCACGATCGCCTTGTGCACGAGCGGCAGCTCACTGGAGAAAAGGAAAAAATCCGGCCGCCGCGAACCTCGCCGCCAAGCCGGGTTGTACACCATCAGATCGATCTCCTCGTCGCCGGTCTTCTTGCGTGCCGACACCTGGTACTTCCGCGCTTGGCGAACGAGAAAGCCATTCTGCTCGAAGTACTCGCGGACAATGCCTTCATCAATGGCGGACATGGCGTCAAACTACGCGGAAAACGCCCAAAGTCACAGCGAATCCACCGCGCCCACCTCGCGGAAACACGTCTCCACCAGCGCCGGCGTGATGCCGTCCGACCGCGTCACGGCCTCGCCCAGCCGGGCCAGCGTCACAAATCGCGGGAGGCCCCCGCGAACTTTCTTATCCCGCGCCATCGCCGCCAACAGCGCCGTGATCGTCAAGGGTGCCCGCAATTTCACGGGCAACGCGTGCGCCGCGATCACCGCCTCAATCCGCGCGACCTCCGGCACCGAAATTGTCCCGAGTTTTTGCGAGAGGCGCGCGGCCGCGCTGAGCCCGATCGCAATCGCCTCGCCGTGCAGATAAGTGCCGTAGCCAGCGGACTGCTCGATGGCGTGGCCGAAGGTGTGGCCGAGATTCAACAGCGCCCGACCGCCTTCCTTCGCCAGCTCGCGCTCGTCTGCGGCGACGATATCCGCCTTCAATTCGCAGCAACGGCGGATGACCGTGGCGAGGCTGGCACTCGTGGAGGTGAGCGGCGCACGCTCCAGCTGCGCGAACAGCGCGGCGTCACCCAACAGGCCGTATTTGATCACCTCCGCCATGCCGGCGGCGAACTCGCGTGGTGGCAGGGTCGCCAGGAACGCCGTGTCAACAAACACGCCGCGCGGCTGGTGAAAGGCTCCCACGAGATTTTTTCCAGCAGCCAGATTGATCCCCGTTTTTCCCCCGACCGAGCTGTCCACCATCGCGAGCAAGGTCGTCGGCACCTGATAGAATTCGATGCCGCGCAGGTAACTCGCTGCGGCGAATCCACCCAGATCACCCATCACCCCTCCGCCGACGACCCACAGCACGCTGGCGCGATCCAACGTCTGCGCGGCCAGGAAATCCAGCACCCGCCCCAGATCCACAAGCGATTTGGTCTCCTCGCCCGGCGCTAGCACCAGCTTCGGGGCCGGTCCGAACATCGTCTGCAAGGCCGCCGCCTGACAGGCCGCGATCGTCTGGTCGGTCAGCACGGCAATCTTCCTGCCCGCTTTCGTTTGATTCGCGATTTCCGTCGCTACAGTGCCGACCAAACCCGATCCAATTGAGATCGAATAACTGCGTTCACCGAGCTTGACCGAAAGCGTTTCCGTCATGTCAGCCATAAAAAGTGAGCGGTAACTAAGGTCAACTTAAGCATTTTGATGATATTGAGACGGGTTATCAAATAATCGTTTGACGTGAGACTCCGTCTCAACTCGATTGAGACCGACACGCAATAAGACCTTTCCTCCGCAAACCTGACCTTCCTGATGTCTGAGACGCACTTGATTCTCTGCTCGCTCCCCAGCAGCCCCAACTATTTTCGGCAGGCCGCCGCCACGATCACAGCTTTGATCATCGCGCAAGGCTTGGCGACCAGCGTCCGCGCCAATACGGATACCATGATGGCCGTGGAGGACCAAAACCCCACGGAGCTACCCAAGGTGCAGGTCGCGGCCGACAAGATTAAAACCGCCCTCTCCTCGCCCAAGTTCACTGAGCCGGTGCGCGACATCCCGCAGACGCTCATCGTGATCCCGAGCCCGATCTATCTGCAGCAGGGCGCCACGAACTTGAGCGATGTGCTCCGCAACACCTCTGGCATCACCTTCGCCGCCGGCGAAGGTGGCGGCGCAGCCTCTACGGCCGGCGACTCTTTCTATCTGCGTGGCTTTGACACGACCAACAACATCTTCGTCGACGGCGTGCGTGATATCGGTTCATACAGCCGCGACATTTTCAGTTACGACCAGGTCGAAATCGCCAAGGGTCCAGCCGGCGCCGACATCGGCCGGGGCGGAGCCTCAGGCTATGTCAATCTGCTCACCAAGGTTCCGCATCTCGAAAATTTCCTCGCCGGCTCCGCCATTTTCGGGTTCGACGAAGTCACCTCCGGCTACCGCCGCCGGGCCACGCTTGATATCAATCAAGCCGTGCCCGAGGCGCCGGTAACAGGTGCGACCTTCCGGGTGAATGCCATGTGGCAGGACAGCGACATCGTCGGCCGCGAGTTCTCGAACAACTCGAGCTGGGGCATTGCGCCGTCCCTCGCCGTGGGCTTGGGCACTCCCACCCGCGCCATCCTCACGATCTCCCACGTCAAACAGGACAACCTCCCCGACTACGGTCTCCCGTCCCCGTATATTCCCGGCTATGCCGGCGTGCCGCCTGCGCCGGCCGTCGATTGGAGCACATTTTACGGCTACGCGGTGGACTACGATCAGGTCGAAAGTAACGCGTACATGGCGCGGTTCGAGCACGACTTCAGCCCCGACTTGAAGCTGAGCAATCAGACTCGCTACAGCCAGAACGGCCGTGAATCGATCGTGACCACCCCGGGCACCAACGCCGCCAGTTATGATCCCGCCACCGGCTTGCTGACTCGCAGTCGCCA
>JBDTJA010000091.1:0-19501 GCA_039936075.1 Opitutaceae bacterium
CTCGACCGGAGGTTTCACCGACTGTGTCCTGCAAGCCGGTGCCGCAGATGTCGTGTGCGTGGATGTCGGTCGCGCGCAACTTCACGCCAGACTCCGCGCCGATCCGCGCGTGACCAATCTCGAGAAACTCAACGCCCGCCATCTCCAACCCACGGATCTACCGCGCAGAGAGTTCGATCTCCTCGTCATGGATCTGTCGTTCATCTCACTGACCTCCGTCCTGCCGGCCGTTTGGCCGTGCCTGCGCGCGGGCGGCACACTCATCGCACTCGTCAAACCGCAGTTTGAGGCCGGCAAGGTCGAGGTGGACAAAGGCCGTGGCGTGATCCGCGACGTTGCCGTGCAGGATGCCACCCTCGCCAAAGTCCGCGACTTCGCGCTGTCTAAGTTGCCCGGAGCGCAGCTCATCGGGTCATTGGACTCGCCCATCACCGGCGCCGACGGCAACCGCGAGTTCCTCCTTGGCCTGCGGAAATCCTAAATCAGATTTAACCGCGAAGAACGCCAAGAAGCGCGAAGGTCGATCACCCGAACGCCCGAGGACTACCGCAAAGGGGCACAAAAAGCCCAAAGTTTAGCATTCGAATCGGAGCGAGCAGAGCATACCAGGACCAGCAGCCAAGGCGGGTATAATTCCAAACTTCGTTTTGTCGCTTCTCGCCGGTTAAACATCCGAATTCCTTCTTGGGCGTTTTGTGCCTCTTGCTGGTAAACTTCCGGAGTTCGGGTGTTCGGCAGTGGCCGTGCCCTGCGACGCCGGATAAATAAGGTTTTGTCTGCCTCACGGTTCGGTGTACTACTCGCCCTCGCATGAAGCCCATCCGCAAGCTCGCCTTCGTCGTCAACGAGGACAAATCCGGCGCCTTGAATTTGGCGCGCACGCTCGTGGCGGTGGCCAAGCTGGCGGGGGTCAAAACCAAGCTGACCACGCGTTCCCCGCTCTCGCGCGGTTTCCTGCGGGGTGCGGACGCGTGCTGCGTCATTGGCGGTGACGGCACGCTGCTAGGCGTGGCCCGGGAAGCGGTGCACGCCCAAGTGCCGATCATCGGCGTCAATCGTGGCACGCTTGGCTTCCTTACGACGTTTTCGTCCGATGAAGCCCGGGGGCACTTTGCCGATTTGCTGGGTGGTTCCTACAAGATCGCGCGCCGTTCGATGCTCGATTGCTCCACCGGCACCGGCCCGCACGAGGTCGCGCTGAACGACGTCCTGATCAAGAACGAGGTCAACTCGCGCCTCGTCCGCCTCGAGGTGGTCGCCGACGGCGAGCTCGTCACCGACTATTACTGCGACGGCCTGATTTTCTCCACGCCCACCGGCTCCACCGCTTACAATCTTTCCGCCGGCGGTCCCCTCGTGCACCCGAGCGCCGAGGTGATCGCGATGACGCCGATTTGCCCGCACACGCTGAGCAACCGCTCGATCATCTTTCGCCAGGACGTAAAGCTGCGCGTCTTCAACCGCTCCGACGACTCGAAGCTTCTCGTGGCCCTCGACGGCCAGCGAAATCTCCAGGTCGGTATCGGCTCGCCCGTCCAGATCTCAATCTCGAGGCTCAAGCTGTCCCTGGTCCAGCGACTGGACTACTCCCATTTTTCCGTCGTGCGGACCAAGCTAAAGTGGACCGGCAGCGTCGCCGACGGTTCGAAGACCGGCGGTTAAGCCGGCCTCGATTTAGGTGGGCCGCGCGCGGCAGGTTTGTCGATGGATGCCGCGCGCGGAGCGCACGGCCCACCTCCGACCAAGAGCGCGACAATCGCCTCACGCACTGCGCCGCACCGTTAGATCAAAACAATCGTCTCCGTCGGGGTCAGTGCCCGGCCAGCGAGCTCACGGCCTCACGACCACTTGCGTGCGCAATTCGCGTTTGAAATAGCGCTGCGCAAACCGGGCAAGATCGGCGATCGTGACGGCGTCAATCCGCGCGTCGTGGTTCCGCCAGTCGTTGATCGGCTGACCCTGCAAGGCATTAATTCCCGCCTGCATCGCGCGGGCAGAATTCGTCTGCATGCTCTGACGCAGCCCCGCCTTCAGTCGGGTCTGGCACCGCGCGAGCTCGCCGGGCTCCACGCCGTTCGCCTGCACCCGCGCAATCTCGGCATCCACTTCCGCGAGCACCTCGGCCTCCCGGCCGGGTTGCGTGCCGGCGAAAAAGTAGAACATGCCAGTGTCGAGACCCACGATGCGCCCTGAGCGGATGAAGTAGGCCAAACCTTTTTCCTCGCGCACCCGCTCGAAGAGTCGCGATGCCATGCCACTGAATACCTCGTCCGCGACCTCGCTGACGTAAAAATCCTCCGCATGGGCGCGCGGACCGGGGAAAGCCTGTAGCACTACTGCCTGCTCACGCGGTTGTTTCTCCACAAAATCGCCGACCTCCGCCGGACCGCCGGCGCGGGCCACCGTCGCGGGCAAGGTGCCGCGCGGAAGCTTGGCCAGGAAAGCCTTCAGTTTGGGCGTGAGTTTGCGCGGATCGAAATCACCGGCCACTGCGAGGACGACATTGGACCCAACGCAAAGACGGCGGTGCAAGGCCGCAAGGTCGGCGGCCTTCAGCGCCTTGACGCCGGCTTCGTCACCCACCGCGTCAATCGCGAGCGGATGCGTCCCGAAGAATTTCCTGCGCGTCAGTTTGCGCGCGAACGTCACTACGTCATCGGCATCCTGCTGCAACGCCGCGACCTGAGCATCGCGCTCCAGACCGAAGGTCGTGGCCTTGAATGCGGGCGAGCAGACGGCTTCCTCCAGCACAGCCAGCGCACGGGCGGCATCGGGAGGGAGCACTTCCAGCGCGAGGCCGAGGGTATTGTTGCCGGAGAAGGGGTAAAACGAACCGCCCACTTCCTCGATAAATTCCGCCACCTCAGCGGAGGTATGATGACGCGTGTCCTTCGTGAGCATCGTCGCGAGCAGCGCCGTGGCGCCGCGCTTTCCCGTTTCCTCAAACAACGGGCCGCCCTGCATGATGAAACGCAGGTGCAGGTTTGGCAGATGATGGTCCGGCTGCAGCAACAGGCGCGCGCCATTGGGAAGTTTGATCTCCTGAAAATCCGCGGTCGTCCCTGACGCCATCACGCCAGACTCCGGCGCGGAGGCCGCTTCAGTCGGGTTCAGCGAAATGGAGGTCAGTCGCGCCGGCGCAAGATACGCTTTCAGCACGCGGCGCAGCTCGGCCGGGGTGATGTCCCGCAGGCGCTCGAAGTAAGCCCGGCTGTAATCGAGGTCGCCCACGACGACCTCGGCGGCGCCGAGCCGTGAAGCCTGCCCGCTCATGGTCTTGCGCGTGTTGATTTCGCCCACCACGAGTTGACGGAGCGCCTTCTTCAGCTGCGCCGCCGTGAAACCGCGGGTCGCACAGCGTGCGAGACTCTTTTCGATCGCCGCGGTCGCCGCCTGGCGCTTGTCGGCATCGGACGTGAAGGAAATACAGAACAGGCCACTCGAACCGGGATTCCAGCTGGACGCATCAATCGTATGCACGAGGCCGGTTTTTTCCCGGATGTCCTGCCACAGCACGGAACTGTCGCCGCTTCCGAGGACCATCGAAAGGAGATCAAGCACCGGAGCGTCGTCGTGCGTCAGGCCTGGAATGGGCCAAGCCAGCGCGGCACGGGTCGTCTCGACTTTTTCAAAGCGATGCTCCGCCCGGGCTGCGAGTTGCATCGGCTCGGACGGCACCAGCACCGGCGCGAGTTTCAGCCGGGGCGCGGCGCCGAAGTGCTGCTCGATTGCGATGCGCGTGGCGGCAACGTTGATGTCCCCGACCACCACGACCACGAGGTTGTTCGGGACGTAGCGGGCCCGGTAGTAGGCGACGAGATCCTCGCGGGTGACCGCCGAGAAAACATCGCGATGCCCAATGATTGGCTGGCGGTAAGGGTGCTCGCGGAAGGCGGTGGAGAAGAGTGAGTCCCAGAGCCGGTTATCCGGGTCGTCCTTCGTCATCGCGATCTCACGCAGAATAACGTCCTTCTCCTTCGCCGTCTCATCCTCGGGCAGCGTGGAGTTCAGCACCGCATCCGCCAGTAGATCGATGGCGACGGCGATGTGCTCGCTGGGGAGGTCGATGTAATAAACGGTGCGGTCGAAGGTCGTGTAGGCGTTGATGTACCCGCCATGCGCCTGCACTGTGGCGGAAATTTCGCGGCCCGCCCGGCGGGTCGTGCCCTTGAAGAGCATGTGCTCAAGATAATGAGACAGTCCGGCTCCCAGATTGCCACCCTCGTGGATGCTACCGGTTTTAACCCAGACTTGGACCGAAGCCAGCGCCGCGGAGCGGTCAGGCTTAAGGATCAGCGTGAGGCCGTTAGGCAGGACGACACGCTCGGCGGGCTCGCGCCAAAAAGGGTCCAGCAAACGAAGATCAGCGGCAGCGGAAAATGAAGGGGCCATGAGTATGCGATTGGGCGTGACCGGCGGCTTAGGCCGAGCCTAGAGCTTCGGCGCCAGAGGCTCCCGCCGCACTCTTACGCGAGCGCGCGGGCAGAAACGGCTTAACGAACGCCTCGTCGAAGGTGTAGATATCGGAAAAATCCTCGCGGCGGTCGTTGTCGGTTTTGCTGAAAACGTTGTATTCGATGAGGTTAAATACGATATCGCCAAAGTCTGAGCAGCGCTTCACGCCCCAGGAATTGAGCACGGTTTTGGCCAGGGGTCCGAATTGATCGAGCGCGTAAACTCTAATTCCTTCAAGGAGTTCCGGCCCCGAAACGTGGCGCGAACGACTGACCCGCGTAGTATCCTTTTTCTTCAGCTCCTTGACGGCATGATCGAGCCCCAAGCGGATAAAATCATAGGCCTTGCGGTCGAAGCGGCCGTCCTCCTTGCAAATCAGTCCAACAATCTCGGCGAAATCCGGGTCTTGCATAGTGCGTGTCGGAGGGAGTTAGCACAGGCACTCAAACCGTGCAACCCGCAACCAGCGCTGGTGTCGCATCGACTGACTCCCCCTCTACCAATTCAGGGGGTTTCCCCTATCATAAATTCCCTCGCAATGAGTCCCTTGATTGTGACAATTTAATTACAAATGATTGCTTCAACTCAGACCAACCATCCCTTGGTTGGCGCCAAAAACGACAATCTTGATGGCCAGACGCCAATTACTTTCGCCTGCGCCCATCTCAAGAAAGCCGGCCTGCGCATTACCCAGCCGCGCATCGCGATCCTGACGGCGCTGATCACGCGCCACCAACCCGCCAGCATCGAGCAAATCCATGGCGATCTCTCGCAAGATTCCTGCGATCTCGTAACGGTTTACCGCTGCCTCGCGGCGTTTGAGGAGATCGGCCTCGTGCGCCGTTCCTTCTATCACAACGGTACCAGCCTCTACGCCATCAACCTCAACGAAACCAACACGGGCTACCATTTCGTCTGCAAGGAATCCAATCAGGTGGAGTCAATCGACGCCGAGATCACTTCCGAGCTCCGGCGCTGCGTGCTGCAGGTCGAGGAAGTGTTGAGGGCGCGAGGTTACACTGACGTCACTCACATGGTCGAGTTCTTCGGCAAAGCGCCGCAGGCCAGCCGCGAACCGACTCCCGTCGCCGCCCCCGCCCGCGCTCAGTAGTCCGAGCCAACGTTTCACTTTAAATTCGCGGACTTAAGCGTCCGCGGATTTTTTATTTATCGAGGGCAGCCCGGCCTCGCAGTCAGTCGGTGAGTCGCGCTTTACGCCCGACCCGCATTGCGAATTGACCCAACCGAATTTCGCGGCGCGCGCCCGCGGTTCACACCGTGGGATCAGCGAGGGCTAGCTCGCTCTGGTAGTACTCTCCGGCCTGGTTCCAATTGACCACGTCCCAAAACGCCGCGACGTAATCCGCCCGGCGATTCTGGTAATGGAGGTAATAGGCGTGCTCCCACACATCGAGGCCGAGGATCGGCGCGGCGCCGTCGCTGAGCGGTGAGTCCTGGTTGGCCGTGGACTGGATCACGAGGGCATTGTTTTTCATGCACAGCCACGCCCAGCCGCTGCCAAAGCGCTTCATGGCCGCGTCGGTGAACTGCGCCTTGAACTTGTTCAGGGAACCAAAGGACTGGTCGATGGCCTCGGCCAGCTTCACTGCCGGAGCGCCGCCGACGTTCGGACCGATGACTTTCCAGAAAAACGAATGGTTGGCATGCCCTCCGACATTGTTGCGCAGGGTCGCGCGGATTTTATCCGGCATGGTCGGCAGGCTGGTCAGAATTTCGGCCGCCGAGAGATTTTGCAGGTCAGGGTAACCGGCGAGGGCTTTGTTCGCGTTGGTAATGTAAGCCTGATGGTGCTTGGTGTAATGGATCTCCATGGTGCGCGCATCAATGTGCGGCTCCAGCGCATCGAAGGCATAGCCGAGCTTGGGCAGGACAAACGGCTGTATCGGAGCCGACGCGCTCGGCATGGCGCCCTTCGTCACCGCTGGGGCGCCAGATCCGAGCGCGCGGGTCGAAATCATGCCCAAACCCAGCAAAGCGGCCCCGGCACCCAAAGTTTTGAGTGCATCGCGCCGCGAGACTGAACCGTCTCCGATCGTCGTGTTTTTCATAACGGAGCGAATCTTAGCGGTCGGCGTGACGGGAGCAACACCGCACGCTGAGTCGCGAAATCCCGATTGTCATTGCGAGGAGCGCCTCGTGGCACGACGAGGCAATCCAGCTGGATTGCCCCGGCGCGCGGAGCGCTCCTCGCGACGACAACCCTGGGGCGGACGTCCGCCATTACATCCCCGCAAGCAGCCGGCGTAGGGTTTCGTCCACTTTTTTCGGGTCCGCCTTCCCCTTGGCCGCCTTCATCACGGGACCCTTGAAACCGTTCAGAGCGCTTTCCTTGCCCGCCTTGAAATCGGTCAGCGACTTGGGACTGGCCGCGATCGCGTCGCGGCACCATTGCTCGAGTTCACCGACGTCAACGGCCGCAGCCTTGAGGCCTTTCCGCTCAACCACCACCGCCGCCTGCTCGCCGGTGGCGAACATCTCGACAAACACCTCCTTGGCCGCGTTGGGCAGCAATGTGCCTGCATCAATGAGCGATACCAGTCCGGCGAGATGCGCCGGCGTCATTTTTGATTCCGCCAGCGTCACCTTCGCCGCGCCGAGCTCCCGCAGCAGGTCATTGGCAATCCAGTTGCCGACGGCCTGCGGCTTGCCGCTGAGCTGCGCTGCCGTTTCAAAAAAATTCGCCAAAGCTTGATCCCAGACGACCACCGAAGTGATCGTGTAGGGCACCGCGTATTTCCCGATGAAACGGCGCTGCTTATCGAAGGGCAGCTCCGGACATTCGCCGCGCAAGCGCGCCTTCCAGGCGTCGTCCACTTTCACGGGCATCAGGTCGGGGTCGGGAAAATAACGGTAGTCGTGCGCCATCTCCTTCGACCGGAGAGACTGAGACACCCCCGTCTGGCCGTCGTAGTCACGCGTCTCCTGCACCAGCGTACCGCCGGCGGTAAGCACGGCAATCTGGCGCTTGATCTCGTGGGCGATGCCGTCGCGAACAAATGAGATGGAGTTAAGGTTCTTCAGCTCGACCTTCGTACCGAGCGCCTGCTGGCCGATCGGGCGAATCGAGATGTTGGCGTCGCAACGCAGCTGACCCTTCTCCATGTCGCAGTCGGAAATGCCACCGTAGACCATCGTCGCGCGGAGTGACGTAAGATAGGCAAAAGCTTCCTCGGCCGAGTGCATCGCCGGATCGGAAACGATTTCCATCAGCGGCGTGCCGGCGCGGTTGTAATCCACGAGGGAGTCACTCGTGAAATGATTCAGCTTACCGACGTCCTCCTCGAGGTGGATGCGGGTGAGCGGAACCTGCTTGTGTTCGCCCATCACGTTGCGCGCCGCCCCCGGCAGTTCGATCTCGACCGATCCGCCAAGGCACATCGGCTGGTCGTACTGCGAAATCTGGTAGTTCTTCGGCGAGTCGGGATAGAAGTAGTTCTTCCGGTCCCATTTGCAGACCGGCGCGATCTCGCAGCCGAGCAACAGGCCTGCCTTGATGATGGCGTCGAGCGCCGCCTTGTTCATCACTGGCAACGCCCCGGGCAACGCGAGCACGACCGGGTCGGTCAGCGTATTCTCCGGCTCGCCGTAACCGGCCGCCACGCGGGTGAAAACCTTGGAATTCGTCCGGATCTGGACGTGCACCTCAAGACCGATGACGGCTTCGTATTTCATTTTAAAACCGGAGTGCCCGCGAATTGCGCGAATGAGCGCGAACGTCTGATGTTTTCTTCGCGTTCATTCGCGTAATTCGCGGGAAAATCAGAGGGTTGGATGCTTGGACTTCCAGTCATGCGCTTGCTCGTACGCGTGCGCAATTGCCAACAAATCCGCCTCACGGAACGGCTGGCCGATGAGCTGCAGGCCGATCGGCAGGCCGCTGGGCGTAAAGCCACACGGCACGCTCATCGCGGGCAGGCCGGCGAGATTTACGCCGATCGTATAAATGTCGCAGAGATAAAGCGCGAGCGGGTCCGATTTTTCGCCGAGCTTGAACGCCGGGACGGGCGAGGTCGGCGTCAGCAGCGCATCCACTTCGTGATAAGCCTTCAGAAAATCCTGCCGGATCAACGTGCGGACCTTCTGCGCCCGCAGGTAATAAGCGTCATAGTACCCGCTCGAAAGCACGTAGGTGCCGAGGATGATGCGGCGCTTCACCTCCGCGCCAAAACCCTCGGCGCGCGATTGGGCGTAAAGATCCACGAGGTCCTTTGCGCCCTTCGCCCGGTGGCCGTAACGAATCCCGTCGAAGCGCGCGAGATTCGAGGACGCCTCGGCCGTCGCGATGATGTAATACGTGTCGAGGCAATACGGCGTGTGGGGCAGGGAGACTTCCTTAATTTCACAGCCTTGCGATTGGTAGAACGCGATCGCTTTCTCCACCGCCGCGCCCACCGACGGATCAAGGCCGGCGCCAAAATATTCCTTGGGAATGCCGAGCCGCCACGGGCCCTGCCTCGCCTTCAACTCGCGACGGTAATCCGGGGTCTCCGCGTTGAATGAGGTCGAGTCATGCGGGTCATGGCCGGCAATCGCCCCGAGTACGATCGCCGCATCTTCCACGGTGCGGGCGAACGGTCCGATCTGGTCCAGCGACGAGGCAAACGCGACAAGACCGTAACGCGAAACGCGCCCGTAAGTCGGCTTGAGACCCACCACGCCGCACAACGCTGCCGGCTGGCGAATGGAACCGCCCGTGTCTGAGCCGAGCGTGGCGATCACTTCACCCGCCGCCAACGCCGCTGCGCTGCCACCCGATGAACCGCCCGGCACGCGGGTAAGATCCCAAGGGTTTGCAGTCGGGCCAAACGCGGAATTTTCTGTCGAGGAGCCCATGGCGAACTCGTCGCAGTTGAGCCGGCCATAAATGACCGCGCCGGCGTTCTTCAGCTTCACCGTGACGGTGGCGTCGTACGGCGAGACAAAGTTTGCGAGCATCTTGCTCGAGGCCGTCAACGGCTGGCCGTTCACGGCGATGACGTCCTTCAACCCGATCGGGATGCCCTCCAGCGGCCCCCTCGCCTGCCCCGCCGCGCGGCGCGCGTCAGACGCCGCCGCCTGCGCCAGCGCATCGGCCTCGTCGGAGGAATTGAACGCCTTCACGCGGCCATCCACGGCCTGCTGGCGGGCGATCACCGCCTGTGTGAGATCGGTCGCGGAAAGCTGCCCCGCCGCGAGCAGCGTGCCGAGTTCCGCGATGGATTTAAAAAAAAGTTCAGCGGCCATGACGGCTTACTCCATGACCTTCGGCACCACGATCATGTGGTCACGCTGGGCGGGCGCATTCCTCAATGCGGCCTCGACCGACAAGCCGGGTTGGGCGACGTCTTCGGCCCAAACGTTAACCACGGGAAACGCATGCGCCGTCGGCTCGATGCCCGTGACGTCCAGCCTGCTCAGTTGCTCGATGTGATGCAGCACGTCACCCAGTTGCTGGGAAAACTGCGCCTTTTCCTCCGGCGTGAGGGCCAGACGCGCGAGTTTCGCGATGTGCTCGAGATTGAGATCAGGCGCGGACGACATGGCTACTTTCGGATCTGCCAGGGCGTGGACTTCGCGATCTCCTCCTGAATCTTCAGGCCCGCCGCGTTCACTTCGTCGTCGGTCAGGGTCCGCTCGGCGGAACGAAACACCAGCGAGAACGCGAGGCTCTTCTTTCCCTCAGGCAGGCCCTTGCCTTGGTAAACGTCGAAGACCTCGACACTTTCGAGCGCGAAAGCGTTGCCAATCGCAGTACGGGCGATCTTCGCCAGGGTCTTGCGGACCTCGTCGGAGGGCACCGCCGTATCCACCACCAGGGCAAAATCCCTCAGCGCGGCGGGCATGAGGCTGAAGTCGGCATAGCGGCGGCGCGTCGCGTCACGGGAGAGCCTTTCCGGCAGGATCGCAAAGATGCCCGCGTAGATCTTTCCCTCGAGGCCGAGCGACTTGACCATGGCGAGACTCAGCAGGCCGAAGCGCGCGGTCCAGCCCTGCGCCATGTCGCCAGCGGAGGCGGACTGGCCTTCCTGCCAGCCGTAAAACGAGCCCGCGACGGGCACGAGTGGCTGGCGGGCGAGATCCACGCCGGCGGCGGCGGCCAGGGCGACGACGTGTTTTTTGGCCGCGTAGAAGTCGGCGGGAACGGGTTTGACCCACGTGCGTTCTCCCATGGCCTCGGCCATGACGAAGCCGACGGCGGCGCACTCGAAATTCTGGCCATTGCGCTCCATGAAGACGCGGCCGACTTCGCACAGCTGCGAGACGGCGACCCCGCGCGATTGGTTCGTTCGGAGCGACTCCAGCAGGCCCATTATGATTGTCGGGCGCAGGTGCGACTGGTCGTCGACGAACGGATTCGCGAGGGCCAGCTCAACCGCGGCGGTCTGCGACACCCAGGTGGAAATCTCCTTCGCCGAGCGCAGCGTGTAGCTCACACATTCGTGGAAATCATGGCCGACGAGATAATCCGTCACCCGGCGGTTGAAGAGCACGACGGGATCGTCATCCCCGATGAGCCCGGGTGCGTTCACGACCGCGGAAGGGATTTTATCCGTGCCGTACAGCCGCAGCACTTCCTCGACGAGATCGATGGGCCGATCGAGGTCATCGCGCCAGCTGGGGATTGAGACCGTCCACGAAGGCCCCCGGGACTCAGTCTGCTCTTCGCGCACGATGTTGAGCTCAAGTGATTCCAGCGACGCGCGCGTGTCAGCGGCGGGAATATCGAAGCCGAGCTTGGCGCAAATGTAGCCTTGCGTGACGACGATCTCGCGCTGCCACGGCACGTCGCCGCCAATCTTGAACGCCGGCCCGACGACCTGGCCGCCGGCCACCTCGATGAGGAGGTCAATCGCCCGATACGCCGACTCCAGTGTGGCGTGCGGATCCACCCCACGTTCATAGCGGTACGATGAATCGGACGTAAGGCCGAGGTGCTTGGAGGTCCAGCGAACGCTCGGCCGGCGGAAAATCGCGCATTCGAGCACGAGGTCGGTCGTGTCGGCGCTGACCCCGGAATTTTCCCCGCCCATGATTCCAGCAATGACCACGGGCTTCGTCGCGTCGGCGATGACGAGCATGCGGCTGCTCAGCAGGCGCTCCTTGCCGTCGAGCGTGACGATCTTTTCGCCATCCGCAGCGCGGCGCACGACGATCTGGTTGCCGCCAAGCTTGCGCGCGTCGAACGCGTGCATCGGCTGGCCAGTCTCGAGCATCACGTAATTGCCCACGTCCACGACGTTGTTGATGGGCCGCAAGCCGACCGCTGAGAGGCGTTCGCGCAGCCACGCGGGGCTCGGGCCGATCTTGATGCCCTTGATGATGTGGGCCGTGTAGAGCGGACAATCCGCGGGCGAGAGGACGGTGACATTCCTCAACAGCTCCGGATGAGCCGCGCCCCCGATCTGGCCACGAAATTTCTCCTGCGGATAAACCAGCGGTAGCTTGAACCAGGCCGCGAGTTCGCGCGCGATGCCAAGATGCGATAGCGCGTCGGGGCGGTTGGGCGTGACTTCGATATCGAACACGACATCCCCCGATGGCAAAACCTCGTTGATCGGCGTACCGAGCGCCGGTCGGCTGTCGAGGATGAGCAGGCCGTCGGCCTCCTCGGCGACGCCAAGTTCCTTGGCAGAACACATCATGCCGTCGGACAACTGGCCGCGGATCTTGGACTGCTTGATGATAAAATCCCCCGGCAACACGGCGCCGGCCAGCGCCACCGGCACGCGGTCGCCAACTTTGTAATTTTGTGCGCCACAGACGATCGTCTTCACGCCGCCCACCGGGCCGAGATCAACCTGGCAAACGGAGAGTTTATCAGCGTTGGGATGCTTGTCGCGCACGAGCACCTCACCCACCACGACGTGGTTGAGCAGCGGCGCGCCGGTGCGTTTAACCTGCTCGACCTCGAAGCCGAGCAGCGTGAGCGCGCGACTGACCTCCTCGGCGGAAGCGTCGAGAGCCACGTAATCCTTGAGCCAGTTGAGGGAGATTTTCACGGAGAAGAAAAAGACATTAAGCGCAGAGACGCGAAGGCGCTAAGTTCGGAATGAAGAAATGCTTTTGGCTGAGACCTTGGCCGCTTTACGCCTTTGCGTTTAATCAGGTGATCACGCGAATTGTTTCAGGAACCGCAGGTCGTTTTGGTAGAAGTATCGGATGTCATCGATGCCGTAGAGCAGCATGGCAAGGCGCTCGAGACCCATGCCGAAGGCATAGCCGCTCCAGACTTCGGGATCGTAGCCGACGCCCGCAAACACGGTGGGATCCACCATGCCGCAGCCACCGATCTCGATCCATTCCTTCTTCACCTTGGGCAGGTGGTTCGCGCTCAGATCCACCTCGAAGCTCGGCTCGGTGTAGCCAAAATAATGCGGACGGAATCGCGTCTTGGTTTCCTTGCCCAGCAACGAGCCGAAGATGTAATCAAGGAGAGCCTTCAGGTCGCGCACGGTGACGTTCTTGTCCACGTAAAGACACTCGAGCTGGTTGAAGTTCGCCGAGTGCGTGGCGTCGGTTGTGTCCCGGCGGTAGGTGCGGCCCGGCGACACGATGCGAATGGGCGGCGAACCTTTGAGCATCGTGCGGATCTGCACGGAGGACGTGTGCGTGCGCAGCAGATAACGCTCGTCGGGGGACTTCTTGGAGACGTTGCCGAAGTGCGCGGTTGTCGGGAAGTAAAACGTATCCTGGGTGTCGCGAGCGGGGTGATCGGCGGGCGTGTTCAGCGCGTCGAAACAGTAATATTCAGTCTCCACTTCCGGACCATCGGCGACGGTGAAACCGACCTTGCGCAGGATCCGGCACATCTCTTCGCGCACGAGCGTGAGCGGATGGAATGTGCCGGGGCCGACGCCCGGCGACGGCAGCGTGGGATCGATCGCGGGCCCGAGCTGGGACTGAAGTTCGGCGGATTCGATCGCGGCGAGGGCGTGGTCGAGCAACTCCTGCAAGCGGACCTTGGCCTCATTGATGAGTTTGCCCATCGCGGGCTTCAGCTCCTTGGGCACGGTGCCCATCTGCTTCATCAGCGCGGTGAGTTCACCATTGGGGCCGACGAAGCGCGCCTTGGCCGCCTCGAACTCCGGGCGCGCCTTCAGCGCGGTGAGCTCGGATTGGGCCTTGGCAACGAGAGCGGTCAAAGTGTCTTGCATGGCGGAGGACGGTTTTGAACCAGAGCGGCGGGAGCGAAGCGAAGAAAAACAAAGAGGACGGAACCTCGGTTGAGGCCCGTCCTCCGGAGAGACAGGGAGGCGAGCCTTGCCGGCTCGCGTTGGGCAGAACTTAGGCCGACTTCTTGGCGGCGGCCTTGGTCTTCAACGCGTCCTGGGCTTGTTGCACCAAGCCATTGAAGGCCACCTCGTCACGAATCGCGAGGTCGGAAAGGACCTTGCGGTCGAGGCCGATGTTGGCGGCCTTGAGGCCTTCCATGAAGCGGCTGTAGGAGATACCGGCGGCGCGGCAGGCGGCGTTCAGGCGCACGATCCAGAGACCGCGGCGGTCGGACTTCTTCTTCTTGCGCGCGATATAGGCGTACTGCCAGGCGTGCTGGACAGCTTCCTTCGCGTAGCGGAAGAGCTTGGATTTATTGCCGAAATAGCCCTTGGCGTATTTCAGCGTCTTTTTATGCCGCTTGCGGGAAGCGGGGGAGTTGGTTGCACGAGCCATGTTGGTGTTATTTTGGTATTAGGTTGATCGCCGGCGGGTCGGCTTAGGATTTCACCCGCCAGACGAAGTGGAGCGCTTCAGCGTTGGGTCAGAGACCGAACGGCAGGCAGCGCTTGAGCGGCTTGGCATGGCCTTCGGCCACCAACTTGTCGCGGGAGGCACGACGCTTTTGCTTCGTGCTCTTCGCGGCCAGCAGGTGACGAAAACCAGGCGTGCGGCGAACGAGTTTACCCTTGGCGGTCAGCTTGAAGCGTTTGGCGACGGACTTTTTGGTCTTTTGCATGGAAAGAGTGGTCGAAAACAGAGAACCGGGGCGCTTCTGTAAAGGGTAAACTTAATAGCCGAGAGCGGTATTCGTCCGACGCGGGTCGGCATAGCCCGTCAAAGTGCCATCGATCGCGATATCCACGGCGTTAATTCCCCCAAAATGGCGGCCCAAGCCTGCCGGCTCGGACAAGTCGATTTTCCAGCCCATGGCGTGCAACAGCGACGCCCGTGTGGCTGGAAACGACGCTTCGGCCTCGAAGGTGAACTCCTCGCCGGCTTTCTGCGGAATAATGAAGTGAAACCGACTATCCCCGATGGCATCGGCCAGACGGCGATGGAAAACCATGTAATCCAGCAGCACCTGCAACGTCGCCGTCGGGATACGAGCCGCCCCGGGTACTCCGACCGCCAGAACCGGTTGACCGCGCAGAAGCACCAAGGTCGGGGCGATCGTGCTGCGAGGCCGCCGACCGGGCGCAATGTAATCGGGGTTTTTCGGATCGATGAAGTCAAAGTTACTCATGGAGTTGTTGAGCACCACCCCCGTGCCAGGTGGCACGACGCCCGCTCCGAAATGCACGCTCAAAGACTGCGTCGCGCATACGACGTTGCCGTGAATGTCCACCACGATGAAGTGCGTGGTCGCGGGCGCCTCTCTTTCCAAGGACGACCCGTCCCGGGTCACCGCGGTTGGAGTGGACTCCAACGGCAGCCGGGCCTCGGATTTCTTGCGTAGATTGCGGATAGAGGCGGGTGCCATGAGCCGGTCAAACTTGGCGCGCGAATCCGCCGTGTCCCCCACAATGCCGTACGCCTCGGGCTCGACCGTCCGCCAGATGCGGCCCAGCCGGTCGAGGTTGGCCGAGGTTCGCAGCACATTGCCTTCAAACGGCAGCCCCTCGATCACCTTCAAGGCCGGCAGCAACATCGCCGCCCCACTCGATGGCGGTGGAGTGGATTCCACGCGATACTCATTAAAGTTGATCCCCACCGTCTCAGTCAGGCGCGCCTTATAGCTTGCCAGATCCGCGAGCGTGATCGCCCCACCGCCCTTGGCCGAAGCCGCAGCAATTGCCTCAGCCACCGACCCCAGGTAAAATCCATCGCGCCCCTGCTGCGCCAGGAGCGTCAACGTATGCGCCAGGTCAGGATTGGGCAGCATGTGTCCGGCGTTGGGCAACCGACCGGAAGCCGAAAGGTAAAGCCGCGCGAATTCGGAATCACCGTGGTCCAGCTTTTTGGACTTCTCCGCAAAGAGATCGTACGAATTCGGAAGGATCGGGAAGCCCTCGCGGGCCAAGGCGATGGCCGGCTTCACATCCTCGGCCCAAGGCCGGACGCCCCATTTTTCGTGGGCGAGCCACAATCCCGCCGCCAGTCCCGGCACGCAGGCGGAGCCATAACCATAGTTACGATCTTCGTTGGGACGTTTCAGGTACTCCGGCACGTTGAGCGAGCCCGCCGCGTCCATCGCATCAATTACATAGGTCTGCCCGCTATCCGCCTGATAATAGAGCAGCATCATCTTCCCTCCCAGGCCCGAAGCATAGGGCTCAGCCACTCCGAGGGACAGCGACGTCGCAATGGCGGCATCGATCGCATTGCCTCCCGCCCGAAGGACCGCCAGTCCGGCTTCGGCTGCCTGCGGCTGTCCAGCCACCACCATGCCGCGCTTGGCGATCGTGGGCGCGACCACGACGGGCACGGATTCAGCACTGGCCGGAACGGCCAGAAGAAGGGCGACGAAGGAGAGGAAAAGACGAGCGGGTTTCATTGCGGCAGAAAAGATCTTAGCGCGGATCAAGCCTCGAGGGAAAGAGGCTCCACCCAACCGACAGACGCGTGAGCATCGAACGGACGGCATCGGACACGCCATTGGAATAAATACGCAGCACACCGCGCCGAAATCGCAGTTGACTTCACCTGCGGCTTCATGAGCTTTTCGCCCTTCGGTTGCGGCTTCCTAGCTCAATGGTAGAGCAGTTGACTCTTAATCAATTGGTTCCGGGTTCGAGTCCCGGGGGAGCCACCACCGTCCGTTTTTTCTCAATCAATCTCTGGCAAACGCGCGATTTTTTTTCGCCGGCGTAGCTCAACGGTAGAGCACCTGTTTTGTAAACAGGCGGTTGCGGGTTCGAATCCCATCGCCGGCTCCATTCCGGGTCTCCACCGAGACTGCGCGAGCTGCGCCAGAGTTTTTCACTGCTCGATGGTGTAATGGTAGCACAAACGACTCTGACTCGTTTTGTCTAGGTTCGACTCCTAGTCGGGCAGCCACTTTTAGTCTGGGATCATGGAAAAAACTTTCGCCGACAAAGAAAGTTGACACCCAAGATTCGATCTCACCTAGTTCGCTCTCCCCCGTTTTTTTAGCTGCATTTCCCCTCAGCCACATGCTGATCACCCCCGCTCTTCTTCAGGAAAATCTGGCCACGTGCGGCCTCTTTCTGAAAATCAGACTACCCGCCACTCTGCGCTGGCCTGCGTGCTGCTTTACGACGGCGTGGAAAGATTGTCTGGGCCAAACCTAACGGAATCATCACCAAATTTCGTCCTTAACCGGATTGCCCCCCTTTCGAACTAGACCCACCCAACTCCCGAATCCGCCCCTCAGGTTTTTCTTTCTCCTATGATCACCCAGCTCCTCCCCCTCGCGATCCTCCTCAGAAATCAAGACGGCAGCGAAATGTCGGCTATGGATCTTTTCCATGCTGGCGGCGCCATCATGTGGCCGATCCTACTGCTGTCGTTCGTCGCCGTCACCGTGATCGTCGAGCGCCTACTCTTTATCTTTCGTGAAAACGCGAGTCGCGAGCCTGAAGTCGTCCAGAAGATGCTCGAGTCCGTCGAGCACCGGGACATCGACGGCGCCGTAGCCATGGGCAAGAAGAGCAATGACTTTGTCGCCCGCATCCTGGTCTACAGCCTCACCAACAAGGAATTCTCCCTGTCGAACGCTTTCGTGCGCGCCTCCTCGCAGGAACTCGCGCGCTTCAGCCAGGGCATGGCGACACTCGACACCTGCATCACCGCAGCCCCGCTCCTCGGCTTGCTGGGCACCGTCACCGGCATGATGCGCACGTTCGCCGCTCTTTATGGTGGCGACATCGGTGCGGCCATGGGCACGGTCATCGGCGGCGTCGCTGAGGCGCTCATCGCCACGATGTGCGGTCTGGGCATCGCCGTCACCTGCTTGCTCCCCTACAATTATCTCAACGCCCGGACCGAGGAGGCAAAGCACGAGATCGCTGATGCGTCCAGTGCTCTTGAGCTTCTGATCAAGAAGTCCGAGACGACCGCCCCCTTCGATCGCTGATTTTCCTTCAGAAAATCACCTCCGTTTCGTTTCACTACTAGCCCACACCAAACATGGCAGGTTCATCCGGTGGCAGCAAAGGCGGCAAAAAAACCGCCCGTATCGAGATCATCCCCCTGATCGACGTTATCTTTTTCCTACTCGCCACCTTCGTTCTTTTCACGCTCTCGCTGAATAAATCGAACGGCATCAGCGGGATCGTGGTACCGACGTCGGAAACCGGCGGACCGCGGGATACGATCGGCAGCGCCACCATCAGCATCACCCCCGAAGGCACGATTGCCTGGGACAAGGATCCTATTTCTGCTGACGTTTTTCTGGCCCGGCTCAAGACGTTTCACGTCCAAAACCCCGACGGTCGCTACCTGATCAATGGCGATGAAAACGCCTCGTTCAACGTCGCGTTCGGCTACGTCATCGACGAAATCCGCAAATCGGGAGCGACCAAGGTTTTCATCGAGACTCACGTTAAGCCGGCGGGAAAGTAACCCGCGTTTGCATCCTTAAAACACTCTATCATGGCTGGCTCCATCAAAGTCGAGGAAGGCAAGAAGAAGGCGCGTATCGAGATCATCCCGTTGATCGACGTCATCTTCTTCCTGCTCGCCACGTTCGTCCTTTTCACTCTTTCGCTGAACAAGATCGCGTCCATCGAGGTCAATCTCCCGATCCCCGCGCCGCCCAGCCCTACCCCGCCCGATCCCGACTCCGTCACCTTGGAGATTTCCGACGCGAACAGCTGCTACTGGATTGTAAATGGCATATCGGAACCGATCCAGCTGAGCGATCTCGAAGGCCGCATCGCCGCCCTCAAACGCCGGGTTGCGACGCCACGCATCCTCATCACAGGTGACGAACGCGCCAAGTTCGGCTCCACCGTGCAGGCCTTGGACGAAATCCGCAAGCAAGGCATCCTCCAAGTCTCGGTGGAGACCGGCCGGACGCGCCCCACCGGCAGATAACCCATAAATTTTAACCATGCGTCGCGATCTTATCATCGGCCTCATCGTTTCCCTCGCCATCCACGGTGGTGTGGCGTGGTGGGGCGAGCTCACGAAACACGGTCCGCCCAAGGTCGTGGCCCAGAAGGAAGAGCAAGTCGTTCAGCTGGAAATGCCCCCACTCGAGCCTGACGAACCCGAGAAGGTGCAATCGGATGAACCACCCACCCCTCTTGATATCGCTCCGCCGATGCAGCAGGACGTCCCGCAGCTGGTCCAAGTCGATTCTTTCGTCCAGCCGATCCAGCCGCCGCCGCCGGAAGGTCTCAAACCCATGACCGGCATGATGGTCATCCCTCAGGGCAACCGTGGTCTGGGCAAGGGCATCGAAGTGTTCGATATTTCCAAGCTCGACAAGATTCCCGTCGCGAAATTTCAGTCGCAACCGCAGTATCCCTTTGAAATGCGCCGAGCTGGTGTCACTGGCGAGGTCCTGGTTGATTTCATCGTCACCGCCGAGGGTGATGTGCGCAATGCCTACGCGGCGCACTCCACCCAGCGCGAGTTCGAAGCCGCCGCCGTCACTGCGGTGAGCAAATGGAAATTCCGACCGGGTCAGAAGAACGGGCATCCGGTTGCCACTCATATGCAGATCCCCATCGGCTTCACCCTGACTGACAATTAATCTCGCCGTGACCGATTCGCCCCCCCTTTCCCTGTTTCGCATTCGCCGCCTTGCCCTAACCGGCTTCGCTCTTGCCTGTGCCGCGCTGCTGAGCCCCGCGCTTCGGGCCCAGTCGGAACACGCTTCGCTTGAGCCTGCCACCGGCGAGGCCCTCAGCAAGGTCAAGGA